>JAFWBQ010000032.1 GCA_017507125.1 Lentisphaeria bacterium | reverse complement strand
GGATCATCAATACTGCGCTTAAAGTATTGATGTGCAACTTCTCTGTTTTCTTCTACACCAGAACCGGTATAATAACACCAGCCCAACCGGGAAAGAATACGAGGATCTCCGGAGTTTTCCAAAGTTTTAAGAAGCAAAAAAGCCCCTTGTCTGTCTCCGGAATCAAAGTGTTTAATCGCCGCTTCGATTGTTGAAACGTCTTTGGTGGTAGCAGTTTTATTTTCTTCGGCAAAAGCCGGATTACCGACAAAAACCATAGCAGACAAGACATAAAAGAAAATCTTCTCTCTAAACATTTTTATTTCCCTTCATATTACATTGAACAATTGTGAAATAGCGTAATATATCTTCGGCGGTAAGACATTTTGTGTCCAATGTTGAATCGTTAAGTTTTACTTTAATTTTTTTTAATGGTTATTCTTGTGACAATTCCTGATAAATCTGAACACTGCTGCGTAAATTCGCAATCAGTTTGTCATCCTCTTTTAATTTTTCCATGATTTTCATGCATTCTGCGCATTCCCGCAAATGACTGGTGCAGGCGATCCGTCCCAAAACAGACATCTGACCATTACGGTACAATTCAAATTCTTCTTGCGTATAATGTTTCATAATCTTATTTATCCTCCAAATCTTTGATTATTTCACGCAATGTGGAAATACAGCGGCTTTTCGCTGTGTAAACAGAGGAAACAGATAGATTAAGTGTGCAAAATACCGGACACTACCAATTTTTCCTGCCGGTACTTCGCCTATGATGGCAAAATTATCTTTGGTGTCGATAAGATATCCTCTGTATCCAAAGGCATTATTCCCTCCGGACCACTCCGTCAGGATCAAGTACCGTTCATCCCCGTCGCCTGTCAGATCAAGCAGAAATGGCTTATAGTCCCCGGACTCCGCAAACTCAAACGTCGTCCTGAAGGAGTTGCCGTCTGAGCTTTTCTGCAGGAACTTCATAAAGCCGATCTGGAATTCCGGATAGAATGTCAAGATCTTCTTGCCGCCCCGGAGAAAGGAGAGTTCTCTTTTGACACTTTCCCCGTTGCAGTCAACATATAAGGTCACCTTTTCCTGTGGGGAGCATCCCCACAAGGTAAAGAGAGCTATTACCCAAAACAGTATTTTACTTTGCAATTTCCTGTTCTTTCTTTTTGGAGTATTTCTCTTTCATACGGCTCATCAGATCTTTGAGAGCGGATTCCGATGCTTTCTTGATTTCCTCAAGTTTCCGGATGGCTTTGAGCTGCATCTCTTTCAGGTGGAAATTATAAACTTCTGCCGCCAGTTGGTCGGGTGTCAGATTGCCCTCTTTGCCGATATTCTGTCTTGTGTAGTCGGGCAGTGCAAATCCGAAACTCCATTTGTATTTGAAAGATACACTGCTGTCGGTAATTTGCACTTTGTCGATCTTGATAAACACTTTTTTCTCTGCCGCAGAGGAAGACGTGGAGCGCTTCTGGGCGCCCGACTTCAGGGCGACGAGATTGATTCCCGGTGAACGGAGGATCTCTATTGCCTCCTTGAAGCTCTGAGGATATTTTTTTAGTTCCGTATTGATCCTGACTCCGGAAACGTTCAACTCTTTGATATGAAGCAGGTTTTTGAATATTTCCCACGGCATCAGTTCCATGGCGATACGGTCAATGTAGATGGCAGGGACTCCTTGTGAATATCCTTGAGGATTGGGAACGCCGAGTTTACGGATCTCAACACGCTGTTTCCACAAATCGTAAGAGATGCTCCCCACATAAACATCCCTGCCGGTCAAGCGGTTGGCGCACTGCTGGATTTGGTTTTCAACAAACCTTTCGACGCCGGATTTCAGAAACGTTTTCCCAGCCGCAAGCAGCAGAAGGAGCGCGATGCAAGCAAAGATTGTTCCAAAGATTTTACCTCTTTTTCCTCCCACGGGGCGGAAAGTGTTTTCAATGCGGCGGGGCATTACAACACAATAACCGCTCTCTCCTGAAAGTACCACAGGATTAAGCACATCACGGAGTTTGAGTGTTGAATATCCCATTTGAAGTGCTTTCAGCAATAATCCACGATCGAGACACAAACTTGTTCCGGGATACGCTCCGGTCGTGAGGGTTTTAATGCTCATAAAGTGTTCATTCTGAACGGAAGAAGCAAGTTCAAACGCATCTCCGGAACGCTCTCTGAAAACCACCAGGTCATCCTTTTGCTGTTCCGGAAAGGATTGCAGAAAATCAATGATTTTTTCAGGCTCTTTCAAATTGACGGTACAGTTCAAAGAAGTATCAGACGGCACAATGTTGCGCCAGTCAGGAAATTCCCCCTCAAGGATTTTTTTCTGCCACTTAACATTGCCGATCTGCATCTGAAAGCGGTCTCTCCAGATGTGCAGACATC
Organism: Lentisphaeria bacterium; assembly: GCA_017507125.1. Taxonomy (GTDB): domain Bacteria; phylum Verrucomicrobiota; class Lentisphaeria; order Victivallales; family Victivallaceae; genus UBA1784. The sequence continues at coordinate 20,094 of JAFWBQ010000032.1, read as the reverse complement.
CTTTCTCTTCCGCAGGCAGCGCAAAAGGAGGTACAGGCAAGGTCACATCCTGCTTTAATGTCAGGGGACAAGGGAAATGAAGCAGCATTTCTTTATTGGCTGCGACAATGCCGGATGCAGAAAAGTTTATCCCCCGCAGGATTTCCCGTTCAGCCTTACAATCAACGATCGGGATCGCACGAGTCAGAAGATCGCCGATTTTTTCAGGCAGTGCAGTTGTCACAGCATCAGCCGGAGGGGAAGGCATTTCCGGAAGGGCACGATATCTCCCTTCGATCTCAAGTGCCTCTCCCTGACAATCTGCCGCACGCTGTTCCAATTCAGCAAAAGGAAGTGCAAAGTTGATTTCCTTATCATCAGTAGCCTCAACGGTAACAGACACATACTGTTCGCCGTCAGTAGCGACCGCTTCCACCTGAAAACTCCCGGGGATACCGACAAACCAGACACTCTTGTACTCTTCAACCACACTCTCGGGTCTGACAACTTTCCCCAGAACCTGCAAAAGTTCCTGCAAAACGCATTTCTCAATTTTCATAAATATCCGTTCCTTTTTTTACCTGTATGAATTCATCTTTTCTTATACTATACTCCCCCGCCTTGGACATCTTGTGTCCAAGGAGAGGAGCGTTGCCGGAAAAATTATCCGCCAATCAGGTTCTCAAGCTCGTGAATCTCATTATGATACTGGTAAAGCAGGAGGCTCAAGTCATCCGGTTTGACTTGAGATTCTTCCGGAAAATTTCCGGCAAGCCGTTCAACCTGAGGAAATGCCGTATTCTGCAGGAGTTCGATAAGGTTTTTGTGCCGCTCAAGGCGGACTTTCAGTTCCCGGCAGATTTTTCCCTGTTTCACCATAGATTCATCTTTTGCGACAGTGCGGATCAACTGCTGTGTATCTTTCAGCAAAATCATGCTGCGAGTGATGAAAATTTCAAGCGATTGAGCAGATAATTTCTTGCCGATTTTTCTGTTGGTAATGATCTGACAGAAATCATCAAGTTTGGAAATTTCCAGATTGCCGCTACGGTACTGCAACATCATACGGTCCAGACAACTGCCCGTCATAATGGGGATCAGTTTGTTGTCAGATTCCTGCAGATAAGCAGTCCGGAGCTTGTGAAGCGTTTCCGCAGAACATTCCTGTTCAGGATCAGCCAGCTCTGCAAGGGCGTGGATGAAACTTGCCATAGTGTGTTTTTCGTTTGCTTCAGTGCCAATGGATATGGCGTTCCATGCAGCGTTCCGGGCTTCGGCGTAATTGTTGGTCTGCAAATAGAGCAGTGCCAGAAGGGTATTATCCTTGAGCTGATAATCTTTGTCGTTTTCAGCATACATTTTTTCGGTCAGGATCTCAATGGCACGGTTCAAAACTTGCTGGTTATCCTCAGAAGAAAGCCCCTGATCGGATTTGAACTCTTTTTTCAGATGTTCCATGACAGCTTTGTAGGCCTTCCCCCCTTCGGTATTCCGGGGGATGGGCAGCGTGAGCATTTTTTTATTGGCTTCGATAAATTTGGAGTGCGTGTACTTTTCAAGAGCGGCATCAATGCTGTAACTGGCAACGACGTCCGTTGAGAAGGCCATCGCAGTGGCAAGAACTGTAACGCCTCCTGCAACGCCCAGACCTCCGGCGGCAATGGTACCGCCTCCCAGAAGTGCAAGTCCGAAGTTGGCGGCGGCAATGCCTGAAAGACCCACGGTAGAGCCGATCCATGTGCCAACGGCAGTCATCCAGGCAGGAGCGGCGGCAGCACCGCCTCCAAAGGTGAAGAAGGTCAGTGCCCCGACCGCAACGGAGCCGAGGATGATTCCTGTCCAGCCCCAGAAGCCCAGACCTCCGGCAGAGTAAAAACTTTCAAAGGTTCCGTATTCGGCAGCTCCAGCTTGAGAGGAGATGACGACCAGCAGGGCAACGAGAAAAAGAGGTTTCAGAAAAGATTTCATAGTTTTTTTCCTTTTTTTTAGTTGATGGAAGCGATGATATCAAGTTTTACGGCAAGCTCCTGAGGCGTGCCATGGATAAATTGGATGTTGTGCCTTTTCAAGTAGGCTTGAGTGAATTTGGAAGGCACATTTTCAAAGCAGAAGACAGGAACGGTGTTTTTGATTTTTTTACAGAAAGCGGCAAGACTTTGAGCATCCGCCCGTGCCATAGCATCGGGGATCATTCCGGAATATGCCTTGCTTTCAATGGCAAAGTTTTTCCCGTTGCGGCAAAGCAGAACATCCAGATCGGTATCTGAACCCTTGACACCGTCGGCGAACTTCTGCCCCAGAGAAACGGTTTGAAAACCTCTCTGTCTGGCGTTCAAAGCGATCTCCAGTTCCCGCAAATGTCCTTTGACCTGGGAAGGGCTGACGGAGTTGATTTTGCGCAGGAGCGAAGTCAATCCGGGAGTTCCCTGAAGATGTTTCAGAGCATTGGCGGCAACTTCCTTTGACAGGTGTCCATTTTGCACAGCGATCCGCAAGTAGGTATCCTGAAGGATCAAGTGACCGGTCTTTTCGCCGTACTTGAGGGGCAGTTCCATCTTGCCGAGGATCTTGCCCACTTCCTGCACACCGCCCTTGCGGGAAGCGATGTCAGCAAGTCTTGCGATTTCATCGTCAGGCAGGGCATTACTGCACTTTCCCAGGACAACGGCGCTTTGCGCACCCGTTTTCGCAGCAATGGCGACCCGGGCGGCACGGCGAAGGTTGTTGGCAGTTTGAACCACCCAGATGGGGGCGGCATCGGCGAAAGTGACCGACAGCATAAATGCGGCAGTCCCGAAAAGTTTGAGTGATTTTTCCATTACGGTAAAATTCCTTTCAATTTTCAAAACATGAGTCCGGCGATGAGACCGACGGCCGCTCCGGTGAGAACAGGGCTCCACCAGGGGGAAGTTGCGATGAGAGCAGTGATCATTTTTGATTCTCCTTCAGGTCAGTTGGCAAGAATTGAAACAACATCATAAACGACAATTGCGCTGACAGCGGCTTTAAGAGCAGCGACTGTCACGGATCCCCACCAGGGGGAGCTTATCAAAAGGGTTGTGAACATTGTATTTTCTCCTTTATTTGAGTTTGTTGTTGGCTATTTCCGATTGCCACTTATCATTAAGGGGCAAATCTTAAAAAAATCCGGTCTTGTTCAGAAAAAAATTCAGTTTTTTTGTTTCCGGGGCTGTTTTTATGAAACCCGGAAGCCGTTTGGAAGTTCCGGCAGTTTGGGCAGCTCCGGGAGTTTGGGCAATTCCGGCAACTTGGGTAACTCCGGCAATTTTGTATCCAGACGCCGGGGCAGATTTGTCACGGGAGTTTGGGCAATTCCGGCAACTTGGGTAACTCCGGCAATTTTGTATCCAGACGCCGGGGCAGATTTGTCACGGGATTTTTTCTTTTACAGCTCTGGGCGTACATTTTCTCAAAGCCGGGAGAAAGTTTGCTGTAAGCTGCTTTCAATGATTTAAGCTGTTCTTCAGTAACACGGTAAAAGTCATCAAGAGATTTGTTGTGCTTTTCTGCGATCCTGCGGATGACTTCGCACCAGACCATAGCACCGATGAGCCCCCATCCGAACGCAGCTGAAACGGTAAAAAGCCCCCCTGCAAGGGCTGAACGGCAGCTGTTCAGAAAAGCTTCGTGCGTTTCCTGTTTCAAAACAAACTTGGAAACGATAAAGCCTGCGGCTCCTGAAAGCGAAGCCCCTCCGAGGAACATTTCCGGGGGAACATACCACGAAAAGTGTTTCCAGGCAGCAGTAAGTCCCGCCATAAGGTTTTCCGCTCCTGCTGCCAGCAGCAGGGGATTGTGTGAATAGAGCCCGGCCCCGATTTCCAAAGCTCCTTCACCGAAAGTGTCGCAGAAAGAGGAAAAATCCATAGGCATCTGACCTGCAAGAGCTGCCGAAAGATCTGAACTTCCCTCCACAAGCGTCAGCCCCCCGATCAGAGTGTCCCCCAGATTGATATTCAACCATTTGGGGGAGACTCCGAAATTCTGCAATGCGCCTCCCAGACCTTTTTGCGAAAGCAGAGGAATAGGGATCCCTGCTTTAGTTGGGAAGTCGGTCAGCAGGATGTGGCCTGCGTGTTTGAGTCCTTTGCCGAAGCCCTGTTCCGTCATCGTTTTTCCCACATCAAGGATCAGGTCGTGACCGCCCCGGTAACGGTGGAGTGCTCCTGCCAAACAATCCGCCGTTGAATTTTTCGCAAGAGTAGGAAAAAGAGTGTCAACGGTATTGCGGAGCGTTGCAGCAGGAACCACCCGATACAGGGAGTCATTAAGGGCAATGCAGAACGGAGTTTCTTTCATGCGACCGCCAGTTTGGTTCCGTGTTCATCCCAAATGGCATCCACGGCGGCACAGCAGCTTCTTTTCAGAGCCTTGAGGAATTTTTCAGTCCGCTTGGCATCGCTTCCGCTGACCATAAAGTAGATTGCCAATCCCATAACCCCGACGGCAATGCCGATGGTAATGTACTGGGCGGTAAATGAAGTTCCAACAAAAAAGGCGGTAACCGCAGCAGTGACGCCTTTGCCCCACCCCAGAATGATGCCGATCTGGGAAATAATGGTTGTGATACAGGCGACGCTGCAGCCGGTGACGCCCGCAGCTTTCAAGAGTTTGATCTTGGCTTTGCGACTGGGAGCGATGATCGCTTCGCTGAGGAGACAGGCCTTTTCGACTTCAGCCGGAATAACGCCTGTGCGTTCCTTGAAAAGTGTGCGGACCCGGGCCAGAATGTTTTGAGCTCCTGCGTAAGAAAGTTTGCCATTGGAACTTTTGCTCATTTCATCGCAAAAGGAGCAGTCAATGGTGTACGCTAGATCCCGCTTGAAGTTTTCCCTGTCGGCGTTCACGATGTTGGCGAAGGGGAAAGTTTTTGTGCTTTTCATAGAAAAATTCCTTTCAGTTTCATGTTTGACTTATGCTGCCGCCAGCTTGCTGCCGCATTCATTCCAGATTTCATCCACGGCAGCGCAGCAGTTCTTCTTCAATTTCTTGAGGAATTTTTCGGTTCGTGCAGCGGAGTTGTCGCTGAACATGAGATAGATTGACAATCCGATAACAATAGCCGCAGCGCCGATCAGAATCAACTCTGTAACAAACGAAGTACCTGCCAAAATTACCATAATGACTTCAGTAAGAGACTTGCCACATCCTGCAATTTTTACGATTTGAGCAGCAATTGTAACAGCACCTCCGGCGGTACCAATGATTCCGACTGCTGTTTTGATGAAATTGGCAATTGCTTCCTTTGTGGGAGAGATGACTGTCTCGCTGTTCCGGCACGCCTTTTCAATTTGAGCGGGAATAAATCCAAGTCGTTCTTTAGCATAGGCCTGGACATTCGCAAAAATGGTCTGCGCACCCGGGTAAGAAAGCTTTCCATTCGTTGTTTTGTTCATTTCTCCGCAGAAGCAGAGGGTAATGACGTGAAGGAGGTCTTGCTTGAAGTTTTCTTTTTCTGAATTGACCACGGGGGCAAGTTTGTTGTTGTTCATAGAAAATTTCCTTTCTTTTGTTTCAGGTTATGCAAATTTGATTTCTTGATTGAATTCTGCGATCTTCAGCACCTCCTGCTTGTGACGGAGTACTTTGTGTTTTGCATCAGCTTTGCGGCGGAAAAGCGACTCTCTTCTTGGGAAGTCCCGCCTGTAGGTTGTCAATATTTTCTCATCATGACTCAAAACGACGATCAAACTGCCATAAGACACTTTAAAGCTCTTCCGTTGCGGTTCTTCCTTGAAGACACCATGCTCAATGGCGTAAGTTATCTCTTCGGTGGAAATCTGCCGCTGGCTCATTCTGTTGGAACAATGTCTTGTCAAAAGTCTGTCATACATTTTTACCTCCAAGTTTGTTTATACTATTAAACCTGTTGCAACATACTGTAATTTCGCTGGATATAATATACTTTGTCTGTCTTTGTTTAGCCAGATTGCACATACTTGGGATATCCGAACCCTATCTCTCCGACTAGGGAAGGTTAAGTCAAGCTCCAGTACTTTTCAACATCAGTTCTATTGGTTTCGCTGGATATAATATACTTTGTCTGTCTTTGATTAGCCAAATTGAACATACTTTGGATATCCAAACATTTCTTTGGCTTCTGATTCAAATTTAACTGATAATCAAGTAGAAACGTACTATGGAATTATTGGTTATAGACTGAAGAATATATAAAAAAAATGTTTTCGCATATCAATACGAAAACACTTCTTAAATTAATTTGAACTATTCTGAAAATAGTTATTTTTTCATTTCAAGTATTATGAGTTGATCCTTGGAAAAATTTTCAAGACCATATTTCCCTTTTTCATTCTTTATAGGCCAGCTGATATCTTCGAGCTTTTTACTCATACTGCTGAATATTCTGACTAAATTTTCCAGGTCACTTTTACGAATGCTGTATCGTCCTTTGCCCTGTAGACTCTTCTTCTCTTCAAGCTCAATCCTATGTCTTTTTAAAAAATTTTCAAAGGAATTTCGCAGAGCGTTTTCCCCTTCCAAGGCTGGTTCACCTCCTTTTTTTCTCTCTGCCAACATCCAAAACAAGTGAGCTTCAACATAATTAAAAATTTCTTTTTGTCTGCCAAGGGTCTCATTTACAATGTATACTTGATGATTTGGGGGATCTATCTGTACTTTTCTCTCACCATAAGATTCAGTATCTTCATTAAGCTTGCTTACCAACGCATTATAGGAGAGGTCCATTGCTTTTTTTTCGTCGAACCAATAACGCATACGCACATAGGGGATTTCTGCTAATTGCAGTTTTGCCTCAGTACCTTTCTTTCTGATACCGTTGTACTCATGCTCCTGAGAACTGGGATAATAAAATGGAGGATTCATTTTTTTATCAAAAGGCTCATTTACCAGAATATGAAATAATTGATCATCTTTCCTGCCGACAAGAGACATGATTAATGTTCCTATCGCACTCATAGTTTTTCTGCCGCCTGCAATTGAAAAAGAAATTCTACAATCGCTGGTATTGGTAAAGCCCCGTAAGAACTCCAATAAAGTATCTGCCATTAGTTCATTGTCTTCAGAAGAGGTAATGTCATTTATGTGATTATTGTCTTTATCTTTAAACAACTCAAAGCTTGCATCTCCAAGGGAAATTTTTGTACCTATATCATCCTGCATCTTTCCCCAAATTTTCTGCTCTCCTAAAAGTTCCTTTTTAAGCGTCTCTTTTCCCTTTAGAGTTGTTACGATACGTACTTCATCAGGTGTATCACCCCGTTTATGCAAGGCGTAGACAGTCTCTGTCAGCACTGCCGGACTTGTTCCAACCATAGCAACTAAAACATGTTTTTTTCTCATAATTTCCTTCTCTAATTTGAAAAGTAGGGTAAAAAGGTTTTATGTTCTTAAAGCTGCATAATACATTTCAACTCTGAACTGTCTGCCAAAAGTACTTTTGTCATAAAGTTTTGCCAGCTTTTATTTTTTGCGATTTCAGCAGAAAATCTATTAGAGGTAAGCTTTTTTCCGGCATGGCGGAGATTATTTCTGAAAAGAGGATCTTACGTTCAAGATTGTACAGATCGGCGGTAAAAATACCTGATCGGCATGTTACTTCGGTCATAGAAAAACCTTCTCCCTTCTTGAGGAATGTATTGAAACGGGCGATGATTTTTCTTTCAAGGCCGTGCTCTTTCAGGGCATTTTCCCATGCGCTGAAAATGTAATCCTCTCCATTCCGGCAGAGAATGATGAAGCCGTCACATTCCGCAAACATACCTCCCCGCTCTTTGTCGGGGATGCGTTCAGCTTTCTGGGCAAGATCTTTGGGATGTTTTCCTCCGGGCATATCGGCAATCAGAAGATCCATACGAAAACGGAGATGCAATAACTCCTCTCTGACCATATTTTCCAACTCCGGAGTCCAGTCCGTTTTGATACGTTTCCGGATCTGTGTTTCATCGCTGTCGGGAGCGGTGTTGAGCAGATACCAGTAAGGTGTGGGGGCAGCTTTATCACAATCTTTGAGCCATGTAGAAAAATCGGGAGCAGCAGAATTTTTAACGACTGCAGTCAGAGCCGCAGAGAAAACCGATTTGCCGGAGTTGGGATCTCCAAGAACACCGATGATTTGACCATTTTTCTTTTCTTTAACATATTCTGAAGTGATACTCTCTGCACTGAAAATTATGTCTTGAGGGCTTGCTGGAGTTGAAATCCGGTATCGCTTATCGGGATTTGTCAAAGCTGCCGACACACCTAATGCAGCATACATCAGAACACTTCCCCGACCGGTAAAAACAATGGAGGAACTGTCAGCAAAACCAGCTCTCAAATCAGCAGGAATATTCAGATGATGCAGCACATCATCTTGCCAGTAGCCATCACCGGCATCGGGATTGGGGCAGATGCTCCAATCATTATCTTTCATCTTGAGCCACGGCTTTTTTTCTGGAAGAGTGATCCCGGAAAAGATCTGATACTCCTGGGGGCCCGGAAGACGGCAGCTGATTTTTCCTGCGCCCCACAAAGTCAGATAGAAACCTGCGGCAAAGTAAGCTGTAACGGTAAGCCTGCCGGTAATGATAAAAGAGGCGTTTTTGACATCAATAAAATCTTTGATGCTGAAAATAAATGAATAGTCATTAATGTCGATAACTTCGTTGCTGTTGCGTTCGCCGAAGTTGATTTCATACTCACTGAGTGCCGTTCTGGTACATTTGAAAAGATAATTTTCGATTACAACATCATTCATTTGAGGGAGCCTTTATAATTTGGGAATAAAACTTGTCGACATTCGAATCTTTTGGAGATGGTGGTTTGCTGAAAAGAATTTCCCAGTTGACGGTATCTTTTAATGGACAATTGTTGACTTGGATATCATCGCTTTCGTAGTTGTTCTCTTTACCGAATTGAATAACAGTCAGGGCCTCAGGCGCAGCATCGATATCACGGTAAACAACCTGAATATTCCGCTCTCGGGCGGCAAGGAGTGCGGCTGTTCCCATCAGGCGGTTGCCCCCTGTGTTGCAAATCAGATGACCTCCGGAAGATGTTTTGCGATTCAGTATGCAGCTGAAATCTTCATAACTTTGCCGCAAGTCGTGAGAATCCATATGAAAAATATCAATTTGGATTTCCAATTCTTTGATCTTGTCAAAGGTTTTCCGGACATTTTCAGCATCGCCTGATGTTTCATCGGAACACCACAAGCGGACATAAGCCGGATCAAGCAGCAATATCACTGAAAATACAGGTTTTAACGACTTGCCTACAAGAATATCAAGGATCTCTATTTTTTCAGGGAGTGATATTGGGGTCTTTTCTACGCCCGTTCCGGTAATAAGACGCCATGCCTGTTCCACTGTTTTGACGGGGAGAAGTTGTGAATGGAAGTGAAACTGCCCGGAATCCGCTTCCGGAATAATGAAAAATTCCTTAAAACGGTTCAAGAGATCTTCTTTGTGACCGATGCGGACTGAGGTTACATTACCGTTTTCGACAGCTCCGGTAATCAGTTTGTTGTAAAGTTTTGTGTTGTACTCCGGAGCCCGATCAACTCCACGCCGGGCAAGTTTGTATGCCAGCTGCCAGGAATTTCCTTCCAGAGTTTCAGGGTAGGAAAAATCGGAGGAAATAAAAATCCATACATCTTCTCCGATGATGGCATTAGCGGCAAGAGATGCCCGGTGATCAGCATATTGAAAATCATTTTTTTCTTTGCGTATCAGATACATCCGCCATAATACAGCTTCGTTTTCAGAACAGGTGGGGAATTGAACGACTGTTCCGGTTCTTGCCATAAGAAGTTCAAGCGGGGGCGTTCCTTTTCCGAAAGGGGCAAAAGAACGCCACTCCTCCGGCAGATCGGGGGGGGCATCCATTTGGAGCAGTTTTGAAAAAAGCAAGGCTTCCCCGTAAGCCGTTCTTTTGATTTGATGCGAAGGATAACTCAATTCTTTCAAAGGGTATTTACAAGTAAAAAAGTCGTTCAGGATTCTGACGGCATCCCGGTCATCTTTGAAATTATCGTGGTCAAAAGGGTTACGGGCCATAGCTTTTATTTCTTTCTGATGATCAGCTGAATATCTGCCGGTGTCCGGATCTCCGGGGTATCAGCATTCCCGAGGTCGTAAAGCAGATTGAACTCAAACCCGCCTTTGACGGGGATGATCAGACCGCTGCCCAGCAGTTTTCCGCTTTGGCAATGGACCATAAAGACCTCCTGGTATTTCTGACATCCGGCGGGGAGTTTTTCGGTAAACCAGGTAAAGCCGGGGATCTGCTGCCCGGCTGGGACAACTTCAAAAGCTTCAAGTTCGAGAGCATCAACAAATTGGAACTCCTGACCGCTGCATACGTAAAGGGGGGAGCGGAAAGTTTTTCCGGCGGCAGCCTGAAGTTCAAGAACAGCGCCTGTTTTGAGAGAGTTGAAAATGGAACTTTCATTTTCTGAAAATTCATTCTGCCAGAGGTCGATAGCGGTGTCTTCGGCATCAAGAGAGGCGAAATTTTCAAGTTCACGGCTGATGAATTTACGCCGGATATCCTTCTCTTGCAGAGGAAGTCCGCTCAAATCAACAAGTCCCTGAGGAAGTTCTTCTCCGAGCCAGAGATTTTTCAGAAAGAGATTGAGACGGTTCATATCTGTTTCTGAAATTTCGTCTATCGCCCAGCTGCGTGCCAGAAGAGTATTGTTGACGGTGCGGGCGTTCCAAACCTGAAAGACCTGCTGAAAGGCGCCGCGTGCCTGATTTTCGGAGTAGAACTCCTGATCTGAAGCGGGGTGGGCACTGTGTGAAAAGGGCACAAAGAGCGAGTGACTCCAATCCCAGGGGAGCACCACGCCATAGGTGAGATTTTCCGTTTGCGAAAGCATGCGGAGTTCCCCTTTTCTGACCCGCCAGTCAAAGGGAGTGACCGTTTCAGCGGCAAGGCGGCGAAACTCTTCATCATGGGAAGAAGGGGCGAATTCCGCTTCTTCATCATCGCATTTGTCCATATTTTCAAGAAACTTGAATTCACGGAGAAATGCCCAAGTATTTTTTTCCTGAGTAAACTTTTTCATTAAATCATTTTCCTTCCTTGGGGTTCACTACATTCATTAAGAAGGATCTTGTATCATTTTCCGCCTCTAAATCTGAAATTATTGCCCAATACAACAATTTTGAAAATTCATCTTTCTGATCCCAAGGGATTTCTTTTTTCAGGCGTTTGAAAAGAGCATTTTTCTGTTTGGTGATTTTTTCGTCTCCCCAGCCGATGAGTTTCAGAAACTCCGGATGGTTCAGGCATCTGTTTCGGGAGCCGATAATAAGCAGTTTATCCTCCCGTGAAAGCGTGTCGCAAAACGTCCTTATTTCAAAGTCTGAAACAGACTCAGTCTGCCCCAGGATATCATAAAGTGCGGAATGATTTTCAGAATCACTCCCGGTATCCTGATCGAGGGAAAGAAATTTTTTGTAAACACGCCTTTTGTGCATTTCCCCGGAAACTGGATCCTGATATGTTTCAGTCAGTATTCCTCCCCGGGGGCCCTGTTCAAAGGGCATGATGTCGGAGGCATACCGGGCAGCCACTGTGTTAATGCACGAGTTGAAATTTTTACCCAGCACCCACCCCATAAGTACTTGAGTCGGAGAATATTGTTTCTGAGCCATAAGATAAAAGACGTAATCTTTGTAAGATTTTCCGGAAAAAAACTGTTCTTTTTTGGACTTTTCCCCCTTCATGAATTTGTCAAAACAATCAATCGAATCCCCTGGCGATGGCCAAAATGCCTCAGGAAGCTGTTCTTTGGTAAATTTGAAACTCAGACGTTTGCGCAAGACTTTGTGTATTGTTTGGGAAAGATAATCAAAGTACGCCTTGCGTTCTTTGGGGCTTTTATCGTCAGTCAGTCCGTTCTGCAATTCTTCCGGCGTGGGGGCAGGTTCATAGACCCGGAATACGCTGCACCATTTGCGCCATTCAAGCCATGCGGCGAACTGTTCGGGAGAGAGCGTTTTCTTCTCTTCGTTTACCATTGCAGTTTCTCCCTGATGAAATCTTCAAGCTCCTGCATGTCGGCGGCGGAGAGTTTGCGTTTGTGGGAATTGGACCAAACAGAACCGTCAAGAAAGTTCAAAAAGCCTACATCAAGAGGTTTCATCGTGCCAAAGGTGGTGGTACGGTCCGAAGCGTCATTCATCTTGAAAACAACGGTGCGGTTGAACAGAGACTTTTTGGAACACCCCAGCAGCATGGGAATAACAGCGGCGGAACTGTTCTTTTTCCTGAGAGAAACACCGGGGTGTGAATTTTTTTCCTCTCCTTCTTTGAGAACAAAAGAGTTGTCCTGCTGCCAGAGGGTATTTTTCACCCACCAGAGGGTTCCAAAAGAGGAATCCATCAATATGGCAAAGGCATTCAGTTTGCGTTGAAGTTCATCCATATCGGCTCCTGTAAATCGTCTTGTTTGATACAGCTTTTAATATATCTCTGAACAACAGGAATTACAAGCTGAAATCAGCATATTCCTGATACAAAAAAATGCCGTCCGGCAAGGCGGCTTACCGGACGGCGACAGAGGGGCATCCGGTCGATGATAAAATCCATCACCTCTTTGATTCCGGAACCGTATTCTGCAGAGCAGTGAACGATTTTGGGGACTTCCAGTCCGGAGGAACTGCTGAGTCTTTCTTTAACGGAGCGGGCCTGTTCCTGCAGAAAATTCTGCAAAACGGCATCGGGCTTATTGTTCTGAGCATCCCAGTGGCGTCCCTTCATAGCTGCGTCTGCCTGATTGATGATGACAAGGATCCTGTCAGAAGATATGCGGGGCATAATGACTTCGTTGAGCAGCGTACATGTCGTTCCGAGGTCCCGGCGGGAGCCTTCGATGACCAATAAGACCATATCAATGAATCCATAATCGCAGTTGTGCATATTGTATTTTTTGTCGAGAAGCTCCGCGATATTCCTTTTGTGACCGGCATCTTTGGCGACGCTGTCCCCCAAGCCGGGGGTATCCCAGAAGCGTAAAAAATCGTGAAGCGTATAGTGTGTGATCTGCTGGGTTTCGGGTTCGCATCCGAATCCGACGGCGGCTTTGGAGGCGTTGAAAATGGCGTTGATGGTGGAGCTTTTCCCGGCACCGGTGGTGCCGGTCAGCATCACATCCAGAGGACGGAACCCGGCACGGCTGAGTTTGTTCCGGAGTTCATCTTTGCGGTAGTTTTCCAGGCTGTTATTCATCATGACAAATTCCTTTTGCGTTTTGTTGTAAAAAGGCTTTTCAGCCGAAAATCCCGCCCAGGAATCCGAAAAAGCCGCCGATGGCGGCTCCCACGGCAGATCCTACGGGACCGAATGCCGCTCCGATGGCTGCCCCCAGGGCGGCTCCTTTCAGACCGGTGGAGATGCCTTCTTTGATGGAGTTGCGAACCTTTTTGCCGTATCCTTCGGAGTCGTTGTCCTGCCACACGGTGCGATCAGTATTGAGATGTTCTGCGGCGATGAAGCGTTTTTCGGCGGGGATGTTTTCGAGGATGAAGTAGAGCAGTTTGGCGAGGTTGTATGGGGGAGCTTGTTCGCCGCCCTCTTCTTTGAAACCTGCGCTGTAGTAGATGGGCATGATGTCCACGCCGGTTCCTTCGCTGATGCGGCGTTTGACGGAAAGGCACTTTTCATCAAGGAATCTGACAAGGTCGGGTTCGGGGCGGTTGTTGTCGTAATCCCAGTGGCGCCCTTTCATGGCGGCGTCTGCCTGATTGATGGCAACGAGGATCCGTTTTCCGGGATTTTCGCCCAGATTGGGGATGATGACTTTGTTGATGAGTTCGTATGAAGTTCCCAGATCCCGGGTGCTGCCGTCGAGGACGACCAGAACGAGGTCGATGAGCAGTTTGCCGTTGCTGTCGCGTTCATGGAGTTTGTCGATGATGTTGCGTGCGTGGCGGTTGTCGGCCTCTTTGCCGTCCCCCAGTCCGGGGGAGTCCCACAAGATCATGTTGCCAAGCTCGTACTTGACGATCTCCATGGTTTCGGGATCCACGCCGACGCCGACCTTGGCGACCTCACTCTTGCGTGCGGAGTCCATGTTGAAGAGGGCGTTGATGGTTGAGCTTTTCCCGGAACCGGTGGCGCCGGTGATCATGATGTTGAGCTTCTGTTCTTTGAGTTCATTCCAGCGGGCCAAAAGTTTGCGGCGCAGGTCTTCGGGCATGGGGAGAGCTTTCAGGCTTTTTTCCACAGTGTTTGTGAACATAATTTTTTTTCCTTACTGTTATGATTTGGTAATACGTTGATCGGCACAACTGTGTACCGAAAAACATTTTTCATACCAACCATAAAGCAGGAACAGCATAAAAATTCCGGATAGAAAATAAAAAAATCTCAATTTTTTTTCTTTTTTGCTGCAAAACATAAAAAACAGACTATCCCCATGACACAAGAGAGCTCCCATGTCCTTGATACCGGGGTCCTCCGTCGCTGAAGCTATGGAGGACAGGCAAAGCGCAACAGTCACAACTTGCCACGGCGGAGCCCGTAAGGGCGAAGACGGGTCCCCTTGATGGCGGGGTCCTCCGTCGCTGAAGCTATGGAGGACAGGCAAAGCGCAACAGTCACAACTTGCCACGGCGGAGCCCGTAAGGGCGAAGACGGGTCCCCTTGATGGCGGGGCAAATTCAGATTACACAAAAGGAGAGCACAACTGTGCACACAAACAAGTCACAATCCCCTTGATAGCGGGGCAAATTCAGATTCTCGGATTTCGACATTATCATGAGAAAAAAGAGCGTCACAATCCCCTTTATAGCGGGGCAAATTCAGATTCAAGGAAACTTACCCAGATCCGGAAGATGAACAGTCACAATCCCCTTGATAGCGGGGCAAATTTTGACACATTGAATCAAGTTGCAGTTACACTCGATAAAACAGTCACAATCCCCTTTATAGCGGGGCAAATTTTGACACAGGAAAACTTGTCAAAAAGAAGATCGTCTTCGTGGTCACAATCCCCTTTATAGCGGGGCAAATTTTGACGACAATGATCAATTTCTTTGAAGCAGAGATGAGAGTCACAATCCCCTTTATAGCGGGGCAAATTTTGACAACTTTCACTTGTAAGATTTGTGGAAATTCTGTTAGTCACAATCCCCTTTATAGCGGGGCAAATTTTGACAGCAGATCTGTTCCTCCATGTCAAGGAGGGTGAGAGTCACAATCCCCTTGATAGCGGGGCAAATTTTGACCAGAGGAAAGTTTTCAACAAAAAGGGACATCCGTGCGTCACAATCCCCTTGATAGCGGGGCAAATTTTGACAAGACTTGCCGATCGCAAGAAAGCCAATGCTACCACGTCACAATCCCCTTGATAGCGGGGCAAATTTTGACTCAGCGTTTGTGTTCCATGATGTCCATCCATCTGGTCACAATCCCCTTGATAGCGGGGCAAATTTTGACCATTGCAGTGGTCTCACACTTTCCGTGGAGGTAAAGTCACAATCCCCTTGATAGCGGGGCAAATTTTGACTTGGTAAACGTTGGCTTCAGCTTTCTGAAAATCAGAAGTCACAATCCCCTTGATAGCGGGGCAAATTTTGACTCCGAATATTTCGGATATCATAAGACACGAATGGTTGAGTCACAATCCCCTTGATAGCGGGGCAAATTTTGACAGCCGACTTCCGAATTGACTGTCTATCAGAATAATATACCCCCTGTTTGCAGAAAAATCAAGAATATCTTTGAAAAAATTTTCCATTTTTTGAAAAATATTGACTTACAATTTTTTTGCGCATTATAACATTTTAATAATTAATAATTTACAAAAAATGCAGAAAAATCTTTTGTTTTCAACCGGAAAAATTATCATTCAACGCCTTAATTTATAGACAGAAACCCTCGTTTTAATCAAGGAGTCAACATTATGGAAACGATTATTCTGCAAAAATCCACAGAAAAACTGAATCTCAATGACGGACAATTAATTCATAGAGAAGGAGATGTGATCCTGGGAGCATATCCAATTCTTACAGTTGAACAAGTCTTTGTTTACGGCAATGGGCAAATCACGACTCAAGCCCTCAAAGCGTGTCTGCGAGAAGGGATCCGTGTTGTTTACTTCAACGCTTACGGAAAATTTCTGGGACGTTTGGAGCCTGACTACCCTAAAAATACTCAACGCCGACTCAATCAGTATAAACTTTATTGGAATCCCGATCAACGTTTGGCATGGGGGAAAGCACTTATTCAAGCAAAAGTACAGGGACAGCTCGTTGAGTTGCGGCGGATGCACGAAAGAAATGTTGCTTTCCCATACAGCAAGATCCGCAGCAATCTGAAGAAGGCGCAAAAACATATCAATCAGGCTCAAAACATCCCGGAACTCCTCGGAACTGAGGGCCATTGCAGCAGAATTTACTTCAATGCATTCTCTTATGCCATGCCAGAAGGTTTAGCTTGGCGCGGCAGAAGTTATTTTCCCCCTGCCGATATTGAAAATTGTGTTTTTTCGCTCTTATATGGGTGCTGTGCCAACGAAATTCGCTGTTTGTGCGAACATCACGGTTTGGATCCTCACTGCGGATTCCTGCACGAACCCGGGTATAATAGAGCCGGAATCGTCTATGATCTCCTTGAAGTCGTCAGAGCTGTATTGTGTGATAATTACGCCTTTTACCTCTTTCAAAAATACGGAGCTGTCCTGCAAAAATGCAAAACTTTGGATCATGAATTAAAAAGGCAGATATGCGATGGCTTCAGAGAAAAACTTTTCATGCGTGGCGGCAGACAGGAGTTTTCGGGAAAGGAGCTGTTGAGAAAACTACTTTCCGAAACACTCCGGTATATTGACTCCGGGGAAACGGCTCCTGATTTTCAGTCATTGCTCCCCAAGCGTTAAAAGGAGAAAACACCATGTTGTATCTGGTAAGTTACGATATCAGTGACGCAAAACGGCTCCGGCAAGTCTCATCCCTTCTGAGACGTTATGGTGTCAGGGTGCAAAAGTCGGTGTTTGAGTGCCGGATCAATTCGGAAGTATGCAAAAAAATGCAAAGAGAACTTCATACTTTATGCTGTAAAAAAGACTCCATACTGATCTACAGGCTCTTCCCTTGTGAAAAAAAATAGAAAAAAGCAGATTTATACCGGAAAATGACTTGTATTTTTATTTGATATGTGTTATACTAATCAACATTCATGGAGCACAAGATGATGACTTTACCCAAAGAGCAAAAAGCACACTTTTACGACACCGGTTTTTCCGGAGCCTTCATCACAGGGAACACCTTTCCTGTCAATCTGTTCCGTCGCAGGGCAGAAGTGATTCCTGAAACTTTTGAACACTACCTTGAAAAACTCCGCAGTGGTAACTGGGAGTCCTACTGGGGACACGTCAATACCCTCAGTGCCGTGAATACCTTGTGCGGTGTGGATCTGACTCCCCGTGAAGATCGTCCTGCACTGACCACCGATGCCGCCGGATTCCCTGTCCTCTACGGTAAAAGTTACCGTGAATGTTGGGTACTTACCCCCGAATACCGTCCCGGATTCCGACCCGCCATCGGCGTGGAAGTCACCCCCCGTGATATTCTGTCGTGGCAAACACTCCGGATCCTCTGGGACAATTGAAAAAGCGGAATTGAGGTATTATGAGCGAATTACGGATCAAGCAGCTGCGTTACGAATTTTCTTACCCCGGTAAGATCGTGCTGCATCCGGTTGTTCCAACCATTACCTTGCGGGGGGCTTTCGGGTACGCACTGGCACAGGTCATTGCCCGAAATGCACATATTCCGGTAATTGCCGATCAAGTTGAACTTTACAGACGGATTTTCATGCCGATCAATAACGTTGGTGCATACTCCAGCCGCAACCTTGATTTGGCACGGCCTTTTGTTTTGCGCGGTTTTTACTCCCGGGCTGATAAACGAAGTTTTATCCTCGAAGTCAATCTTTTTGGTGAAGCAACGGATTTTGAGAGCTTTTTTGACACCGTCATTGAAACCATTGCCTTTATGGGAGTCGGCCCCAATAAGCAGGTATGCAAACTTCTGAAAATCTCCTCGTGTATGGTCAATGTGGAAACACCGGCACCCAAACGATTTCTGGAAGTGGACTTTCTGACACCTTGTTCCCGGTTGAAGTCAGAAGGTCTGATCTTTAAAGATGAGATCCCTTTCTACGTTCTCTTTGCCCGTTTGGCGGATCGCGTGCAGGAATTGTACAAACTCTACGAGTCTGACCGGGAATTTCCCGGAGACAATAAATTCGTTGCAGAATTGAAACACCAAGCCAAGAATATTTTATGGAAAAAACTGTCAGGAGGAGTGTGCAGTGCTTCAAGGACCAGTGGCAGAACCGGTCAAACAATGTACCTTGACGGCTTTTGCGGCAGTATGGGGTACTGCGGAGATTTTTCCTGTTATACCCTCTACTTGAAGTATTTGCCCTATATCAATCTCGGCAGATTCAATGTTTTCGGCTGCGGCTGGTGTAATATGGAATACAAAGATACAATCAGTGATACAAGGAGAATTGTGTAATGAAATACCTCTATGGAGCAAGTGTAAAAAAGATCCAAAGTTACATCTTTGAATCTTCCAAACTGCAGGAAATCGCAGGTGCAAGCGAGTTGGTTGAACATATCTGCACCGACTTTTTTGATGATTTTATTCCTGAAGCTCAAAAAACTTATGTCCATAAAATCATTCAGGCCGCCGGAAATATCCGTGTCATCATCGACGATGAAGAAACTGCCCGTTATATTATGCTTTTTTTCCTCAAAGCTGCCAGTGAAGCAGCCCCCGGGATCCAAATCGTCCACGCTATCGTCCCCCTTTCAGGAGATGTTCTTGCTTCCGCTGATTCTATGCAGCTTGAAAAAGAGCTGAAAAAACAACTCCCCGATGCCGGGATATACGGAGATTGGAGCGTCACCGTCAAGTCAAGAACTACCGGCAAAGCCGTCAGTAACTTTTCCGAAATGCGTGATGCCGGAACAGAGGCAAAGTACAACGCCGTCAACAAGCATTGGAAAAATCTTCGGCAGCTTTTCAATGTCAGTTCCTTTCCTTCTAATGTCGATGATATCGCCGGTACAGACAACTTTGTAGCAGTCATTCACGCCGACGGAAACTCTTTGGGTAAAACGCTTATGAACCTCAAAGACCAGCCGGATTACGGCGAGTGCTGGATGAAATTTTCTCAGGAACTTGACCGGGCCACAACCGAAGCCGCCCGGAAAAGTTACAAAGATATTTGTGCCGCAGGGAAAAAATTCCGCCCTATTATTCTTGGTGGAGACGACTTGACCGTCATCTGTTCGGCAGATGATGCGATCCCCTTTACTGTCAAATATCTGGAATACTTCAAGGAAGAAGCCGCCGCCCGGAGCGTTCTCGGCAATTTGACCGCCTGTGCCGGAATCGCCTTTATCAAGAAAAATTATCCCTTTTTCTATGGCGCAGATCTTGCAGAAATGCTTTGCTCAGAAACCAAAAAGCGTGCTAAACATTGTTCCGAAGATCCGGTTCCCAGCTCTTTTATGTTTGCCAAAGAACTGGGGGGATATGTTGACCAGAGTTTTTCAGCTATGGAAAAACGTTCTCTTTCCGCAGATACGGAAAAAGGACGGATCTCCTTTGCATTCGGCCCCTGGAAAACCTCCTGCAATGAAGCGGGCGGCAGCAAACTGCCTTGCATTGAAGATCTGACTGAAGCTGCCAAAGTTTTGAAAGCCTATTCCCCGTTTCACTCCGGGATCCGCCGTTACATCACCGAACTTCACGTCTCATTTGACGGAGCCAGTTTTCTTGCCGACCGCATTGAGGAAATCGCCCGGGAAAAAGGAGCTTCAAGCCAGCTTGAGCAACTTAAACAGCTTCTGTGCAAGATCAGCGGGCGCAAGGAAAATGATCCTTTGCGCAGTATACTTGTCTCAGACAACCAATCTTCACCCGCTCTGGATCTGCTGACTGTTTCTCAGTTCCTCTGCAATGACTGAAGGAGATGGTATGATAAATAACTGACATTCGCGGTTTCTGCGAACAGCGTGTAAATTATGGCGATTAACATTGCACGTCTGGGAGCGGACAGATTGCAGACTGCATATTTATTTGGAGCACATTGAAAGATGTTGACTTC
>JAFWBQ010000031.1 GCA_017507125.1 Lentisphaeria bacterium | reverse complement strand
CGGCAACACCAAAGCCGCAGCAAAGCTGGGACTCAGCTCCAAAAACTTTGACCGCTGGGAACATGCCATCGTGGTCAAAGGAAAGGATATCTACTGTTACGGCAAGGATGCGGGGAATCCCTATAAAAAGAGCAATATGTTCGCTTCCCTCAAATATCCTGATTACTTTGTCCACTACACCAACGGCTCTCTGAAAGCCGCCTGCACCTTTGCTGAAAAGTTTCTCAACACCCGTTTCGTTATTCCCGCCCGGAACAATTACGGCGAACATGAGGGAGTCCGGACTCTGCCCCTTGCCAAAGTGACCGTTCCTGAAAAATTCTCTTACCGCAAGAAGGCGCGTTTTGCCCAGATGAGCGACATGGGGGGACTCCTTTTCAGTATCGCCAACAACTTCTACTTCGCCCCCGGTGAGGCCTATCATGTCCACTACCATGTGACTGCCATCCCGCAGGACAAATATTTTAAGACCAACCCTGAATACTTTGCCCTCATCAACGGCAAGCGTTTCTATCACGCAAGAACCCCCATTTATGAACCCCGTCCCCAGTACTGCCTTTCCAACAAAAATGTTCAGGAGCTGATTTACAAAAACGCCCTTGCCCGTGCCGATCTGGGCTACAAGGTGGTGGAGTTCGGACAGACCGACGGCTTTATCCCCTGCCAGTGCGAACCCTGCAAAAAGATGTATAACACCTCTGACTGGGGCGAAAAAATCTGGCGGCTCCACGCTGAAATGGCGGCACGCCTTGAGAAAGACCGTCCCGGTGTCACCCCTGCCATTGCCTGTTACGGCATTACCCACATGATCCCCAAGACCATCAAAAAGTTCCCCACCAAAAAAATGATCATTGACGTGGCACCTGCCACCAAAGAACTTCTTGAAGGCTGGAAGAAATTCAATATTACCGGCATGGCGGCGTGGACCTATTATTTCGGACCCTATCTTGCCTCAAGTTATGCTCCTTCTGCCGATTTTGACTATCTGCAGAAAGAGCTTAAATGGATGAGAACCACCCCTGTGACCTATCTTTACAACTGCGGCATCAACTTTTCCCCTGCTTTGAACGGGCCCTGGGTCTACGCTTATGGTAAATTCTGCGAAGATCCCGACACAAACTGGCACAAGATGCTCAAGGAGTACTGCCTCTTTACCTACGGCGCCAAGGCGGCTCCTTATATGGAAAAATTCTTTCTGCTCCTCAATGAGCGTTCCCGTCTTTTTCCCAACAGGAAAAACGAGGACTTCAACAACTTCCAGATGAAACGCCTGACGGCGGATGTCCTCTGGGAAAAGCGTTATCCTGAAAATATTCTTCTCCAGCTTGAAAAACTTTTTACTCAGGCTGAAAAGGTGTGGATCGCCTCTGACTTCACCAAACGTCTGAAAAATGAGTTCACCTACCTTGTGCTGACCGCCCGGGTGAACAACGCTTCCAAGGCGCTTCAGCAGACGGCTTCCAAAGCCAACCGTCACGCCCTTGCCGATGCCATTGATAAACGGGAAGCCTTTTTCAAAGGACTTGAGTACAAAAAAGGTCTGATCTGGAACATCTTCAGTTTCCCCAAGATCGCCAATATGCGGGCAGGCGGCTCCATGGGCGGACTCTTTCAGGGCGCTTTCAACAGCGACCCCGCCGCTTTGCGCCGGGATGTCAACAGCGCTGAACTTGTGAAAGTCAAAGATTTTGCCGATCCCCTCTGGGCAAAGATCCCCGCTCACAAAGTGACTCCCATCAAACCGGTTTATCCGGCGACTTCCGCCAACTTCAAAGCGGCATACACCGACAATGCTCTGCTGCTGGTCTGCACAGCACCTCTGGATAAACTTCCTGACAATACCGTACTCCCCAGAGACAGTAAAAAGCTCTGGCAGGATGCTGTGTGGGAAATTTTCCTCACTTCAGGTTCCGGTACCCGTCAGATGGTTTTCAGTGCCGCAAAGAACTCCGCTTTTGACAATGATATCAACCCCTATGGCAGAGCCTTTGAAAGATGGAACGGCTCATGGAGCCACAAGGATACCGTTAAAGACGGCATCTGGCGCTCTGAAGTGACGCTGCCTTTCCGCGGTGTTATGGCAGTCGTTCCCCGTCAGGGCGAAACATGGCAGATGCAGGTTGCTTTCTCCACCCCCGGCGCAAGGAATCTTTACGCATGGAACATGCCGCTTACAGGAGGTTTCAGCGATGTGACAGGTTTCGGTGATATCACTTTCGGCAAGCGTAAAAGTGAGCAGAAGTTTGATATCAGCAACTTCAAAGACAGAAAAATCTGGTATCCCTCCTCCCCAAAGATCAAGGTGGAGTATATCAAATCCAACGGCAAAGATGCCATTTGCTTCTCTTACAAAGCACTTACCTGGGGCGCTCTGCGTAACGGAGTCCGTATTGATCTCAAATCTGATGAAGAGGCCCTCTTCACTGTCACCCTCAGAGGAAAAGGCAAAGGTTCTCTCGGTGCCGGATGGAGCAATGCCGCAGGCAAATTCGTTATGAATGGCGGCGGCGGCCTGCACTTTATTCTGAGCGACAAGCCTCAGACTCTGACCAGTGTGATCACCCTGCCTCCCCAAATTGCCCAGAAAGGCGGAAAGCGTTTCTACAACAGCATTTTCCTCAATTCGCCCGGCGGTAAAATCATCGTTGAGAAGGCAGAGTTGACACTCCGCAAGAAAAAGTAAATACAAAAAGTCCCCGGGTATACCGGGGAGTTGTCAGTACTAAAAACAGGCTCTGTGACTTTATCGCAGAGCCTGTTTTTTTACTTCTTATTTTTCCAGCTCTTTCAAAGAAAGGTTGCGGAGCTTGAAATATTTCCCCGGAGCCAAACTGCCGCACCAGAGCCGTAACTGAGCCTGATTTGTTCCATTGGGCAGAGTGAAGTCCACATGGCAGGGGAGCCACCGGTCAAGAGAGGTGACTTTCCCTGAAATATCTTTCCTGCCGATCCTGACTGAGGGGGTGAAAGTTGCGGGTTTCGCACAAAGCACCTCAAAGGCGAAGCGGTAGCTTTTGCCGGCAGCAAGTTTTCTGAGTGAAGTGAGCATTACACTGCCCGTCTTATCAACAGTGGTGCACGCCCAGACGCCCTCTTTTTCATTTTTGAAAGTGACCTTTGCCGGGGAAAAGGCGTTCCAGTTTGCGGGAGCAGCGTCGGCTTTTGCGGAAACAAAGGGCTGGAGCAGCTCTTTGCCCACAGTTTTACGCACAGGGGGCAGCGGTTTTGACGCATCCTCAAGCTCTCTCACAGAGATGGAGTCCAGCCAGATCGCCTTGCCCTCAGTGGTTTTGGCGCCGCGGAAATAGAGAATACATCTGGACCCCTTTTCCGGCATGGTGAAATCCACGCTGAGGATCTGCCAGTTCGGGTTTTCTTCGCCCCGGATCTGTTCAGAAAATCCGCCGGGGAGTCCCACTTCAAGATGGATGTTGCGGGGTTCTTCGCCCTTGACTTTGGCAGTGGCGCGGTAGCGTTTGCCGGGTTCAAGATCCAGAGAGCGGTAAAGTGCGAACTGTCCGGCAGTTCCCTTGAAGCGGACCCTCAGAGAGCGCCCGCCTGAGAGAAACTCTTTTGTATCAAAGGCAATATGGCCGTCTTTGGGATCAAGGACCTTTTCGCCTGCATTCCGCATGATACAGTGCCATCCGGGGTAAAGAGGATTATTCAAAGGGGCGGCAAAGCTCTCTTTGCCGGATTGATCGGAGTCGCGGAAGAGTTCAGGACCGGTGGTGCGCCACTTTTTCTCAGGAATGAGTTTTCCGGCAAGTTCCATCCAGGCGAATCCTTTGCCGGTGTTGACGCAGCAGTAAAGGGATTGTCCCTTGAAGATCATACGTCCGGCATTTTTCTGAGAGGCAGGGGGGAGATCCGCCTTGGGGGGGAGGTGGGAGGGGGGCATGGTGTGGATATCCAGTCCCCCGGCATGGAGCAGCTTTTTACCGTCAATGGCAACAGGATACTGCACATCAATAAAACGGTTGCCGCTGATAAGTTCATTCTGTCCGGGAGTGCTGCCGGAAAGTCCGAACCCGACCCGGGCGTTGACCACAAGGTTGTTCATGAAACTGTTTTCAAAGCCGCTGCGGACAACAAATGCCTGATAGGGAACATCGTAAACGATGTTGTTCGCCCAGATGGAGCGTCCGCTGTTGCATTCAAAGGCGTAGCTTTCGCCGATGGCAAGGGAGCGGCCGTCAACTACGTTGTTGACCACTGATGAAAAATACTCCTTGCCCCCTGTTTTGATCTCAATGACAGAGCGCCAGCCGGAGT
Organism: Lentisphaeria bacterium; assembly: GCA_017507125.1. Taxonomy (GTDB): domain Bacteria; phylum Verrucomicrobiota; class Lentisphaeria; order Victivallales; family Victivallaceae; genus UBA1784. The sequence continues at coordinate 7,041 of JAFWBQ010000031.1, read as the reverse complement.
TGGTACAGATGTTGCCGTGGACGATGGCACGATTGGCTTTCAAATAGATGGCAGAACCTGAGATGATGAGTTTTTTACCGTTGACGTAATTGGTGCGGCTGCGGTAGATCTTGCCGTTTTCAACGATATGGTGTCCGCAGCGCGCTCCGGGAACAGGGACACCCCGGTTGAAGTCACGGACGATGTTGCCCTGAACGGAAACATTATGTCCGTAGATCAGCATCCCGTGGATATAGAGGTTGCGGGAGCTTGACATGTGTCCCCCCTGCAATATCTGATTGTCATGGATAATGGCATTGGGGAGATGTTTGGTACACCCTTCAGCCACCTGCCCCGACTTGCCCAGCATAAGGGCACTGCGTCCGATATTGCGGAAGATATTGCCGCAAACATAGGCGCCTCCCGGTATGGCGGCATCCGCCTGAAATCCGAAAACACCGCCTTTGAAAAGGCTTTCTGTCACCTTGACAGATGCAACTTCAGGAGCAAGGATATAAACTCCCCGCTGATTTGAGATGAAGCGGCACTTGTGGATCTCAATGGCGCCGATCTTCACAGGGAGTCTGTTGCGGTTGCATCCGTCAATACAGAAGTCGCCGCGCATTTCAATATTTTCCATTGTGAGAGAGGCCACTTTCATTTTGGGATCGTGTCCGCTGCGGTTCAGATCAATGATGGAACCCCGGGAATGGGGATAGTTGAATTTGCCCTCGCCGGTGATGAGGGCGCCGTCGCCTGAGCTTTCCAGACGCAGCTTGCCCCCTGCCACAATGATTCCGGGAGATACTTTGAAGTTGAAATGAGCGCCCTCAGCGAAGATCAGCCGGGTGTCGCGGGTGATGACCACAGGCTTGGCAAAGGTGTATTTGCCTTTGGGGATCCGGATGATACGCTCTTTGGCGGCGGCAGCTTGAAAGGCGCCGCTCCAATCCTGTTCCGCTTTTTCAGGCAAGGGGAGCGTTACATCTGCCGCAAGGGGCAGCAGCAGAGAGCTGAGAGCGAGAAAAGTTATTTTTTTCATGTATGCCCTTTCCTTTATGTTGAATGGATCTAATTATCAAGGAGAAGTTGGTCCCCCGGCTCTGTGCCGCTTTGCGCCAGAGTATGGGCGGGGAGTTCTATGCAGTGACAGCTTTTTCTGCCGCCGAAAGCAAGACGCCACGGCTTGAGGGCGTGTACGCATTTGATGACTTTATATTCTTTGTCCGTGAAAAGAACATCTATTTCCATGAACATGAAAAAGCAGTGGATGGAATTGCACTTTTCAAAGAGCATGGCATCACAGTTACCGGGAAAACGTTTGCGTCCCATAAGTCCTGCGAAACGTGCCCAAAAAGTTTCTGCATGGAAAAGCTGCCGGGCAAGAAGAACTCCCCGGGTTTGATTGCGGAGCATCTTTACCTCAGCTGGTCAAGGGTGGTTTTGAGCAGCGGTCCCATCAGAATGATGAACACCGCAGGCAAAATGAAAAGCACCACCGGGATAATGATCTTGACTGGGGCTTCATTGGCAAGTTTTTCAGCCATGGTGAAACGTTTGGCGCGCTGAGTATCCCCCTGGATCCGCAGCAGCTGGGCGATGCCCACGCCCAGTTCTTCCGCCTGAACGATGGAGTTCAAAGTGGCGGTGAGATCCACCTGCCGCACCCGCTGTGCCATGGCACGCAGAGCTTCACTGCGTTTGCGCCCCAGTTGGATCTCCTGAAAGGTATAGAGCAGTTCTTCGCCCAGCTCATCCATGGGACGGCGTTCAATGATGTCGCGCAGAGAGGAAACGAGATCCTTTCCGGACTCCACAGACAAAGTGAGCAGATCCAGCACATTGGGCAATGCCCGCATAATGGCGGTGTGCCTTTTTTTGATAACGGTGTTGATCCACACATTCGGATAAAAAGAAAGAAGCGCCGCCACCAGCAGACAGGCGCCGGAGTGTGCGGTAAAGATGCCGGCAAAAGCCAGGATCAATGCTGTCAGGATAAACGTGATCCGCAGTCCGGTGAAGTCAGCCGGCGTCATGACGCTTGCGTAGCCGCTCATGGCAAGTTTGTTTTCTGCTGACTTCTGCCAGCTGTCAAAGGCTTTGTTTTCGCCGATGCGTCTGCCGAGGGGCATAAAGGGGTAAAGGAGCTTGAAAAGTATGGGGATGGGTTTCTCAAACTTGACCTTTCTTTCAAACTCGATGGAAGAAATGGCACAGATGATGTAATAAGCGATACATCCGATGGAAAATCCGCCGCAGCAGGCGGTGATGAACATGAGGAAATTTTCCATAACTTCAGACCTCCACATTGGTGATCTTGCGGATCGTCAGGAATCCGCAGATGACAAGAAGAACCACGACGCAGATGGAAACGACCCCGGCTAAACTGCCGACGAAAGAGTCCATCATGACGGGGCTGATGTGGTACATGCCGAAAAGGAGCAGAAAGGGCATGGCGCCGATCATGATCGCCTGAAGTCTGCCCATGGCGGTGAGGGCTCTCACTTTGGCATTGATGCGTCCTCTTTCCCGGATCAGCGCCGCCACCCGTTCCAGAGTTTCGGTGAGTTCGCCGCCGGTCTGCCTTGCGGTGATGATGGCGGTGGCGACCAGTTCAAAGTCCTCTGAACCGATACGGCGCGCCATATTGTCAAGAGCCTGATCAATGGGGACGCCCAGCTGAAGCTCCTGCATCAGGAGCCTGAATTCCAGAGCGATGGGGTGCATTTCCTGCTCAGAAACCTTTTCCAGCGCCTGATTGATGCTGAATCCGGCTTTAAGGGAGCTTGACATCATGCCCAGAGCGTCTTCAAGCTGGATATTGAACTTCACAAGGCGCTGTTTTTTCAGAAGCCTGAGTATGAGCCGGGGGATGGGGAAAAGGACTCCCCCCACCACCAGCGCCGCAAGGACGCCGATGCTCCAGTTCATCTGTTCTGACTTGGTGGAAACAAGAACCACTGTCACAATGGCGCCGATGGCGCTCAGCGTGATGGAAAGATCCAGCAAACGGTTGGCGGGCAGCTGGATGAGGATATCATCCAGTTCGGTTTTGGCTTCTTCAAGATAGCGTTCTCTGTATCTTTTAGCCACATAAATACCGAAGTCGATCAGCCCCAGCATGGCAAGGGTCACAGCGGCAAAGGCGCACAGTCCGACCCAGAATGAATTTGAAAACATGAGTGCAGTTCCTCCTGACGAAATAAATTCCTGTATAAGATACATCCTGCAAAGGAATTATTCAAGAGAAAAAGCCCTTTCTGCTGCAATATTTTTCACATTTAATATCTTCTTTTGCAGCAGAGAAAAGCAATATACTCTTGAAAAAACGCTGTTGCGGGTGTATTGTAGGTCAACATACCAAATTATGAAAGGAAAACGCCATGGGATACAACTATGATGATGATGTGAGGAAGAATGCCGAACGCTGTTACAAGACAGCGCTGGATATCCTCAAACCGAGCAAACAAGAGCTTGAACACGGCCTTGAACTCCACGCCGACGCCTTTGTGGCGGAACCTTACGGATTTCTCCCTGCCGCCCATGTCCGGATCGATCTTTATGATCAGTGGCTTGATGAGGGACTCCACGATATGGAACTGCGTGACCGCTATGAAGAGTACGTTCACTTGAACTTCATCAAAGACGGCACCAATTATGATGATTTTAAGTACGTTATTGAGAGATCCGGAGTCAACTGCATCGGCGTCAACGCCGGAATTGAAAACAACTCCGTTACGGAACTGGTCAAGCGCCTGAGCCATTACACATATCTTTGCGATACCTATCCTGAAATACTTCAGCGCTGCACCACCCCCGAACAGATGCTTGAAGCCAAAAAGAACGGCAAGTTCGCCGTCGCATTTGATGCCAATGCCGTACCGCTCCCCGGTCACATTGAAAATCTGGAACAGGCGCTTTCTTTTATCCGTGTCTTTGCCCGTCTGGGCGTCCACATGATGCACCTGACCTACAACCGCCGGAACCTGATCGGCGACGGATGCGCCGAACCCAATGACGCCGGATTGAGCGGTTTCGGACGCTCCGTCGTCGCCGAAATGAATGCCCGGGGCGTTATCCCCGATCTTGCCCACAGCGGCAACCGGACTGCCATGGAGGCGGCAGAGTGTTCAAAGAAACCTGTGGTCATCAGCCATGCCGCCTCCGCCGCCTTGAGCGACCACTTCCGCTGCAAGAAGGACGAAACCGTCAAAGCTGTGGCAAAATCAGGCGGATTTGTGGGCGTCTGTGCCTATCCCACATTCCTGCGGGGAACCGGAGATATCGCCTCCATGCTCAACCACATTGAGCATTTTGTGGGACTGGTGGGCGCTGACCATGTCGCCATCGCCACTGACTGCGGAGCTTCCATCGGACCTTTGCGGCACACTCAGAAGGTCTACCGCAAGCTGCCGCTTTTCGACTCCTGGTGGCCCAAAGAGATCCCCCTTGCCCCCTATGAAGTCACAGGAGAAATGTGGGACTCCATGGCGTGGACGAACTTCCCCCTCTTCACTGTGGGTATGGTCCAGCGGGGCATTCCGGACGACGATATCCGGAAGATCCTCGGCGGAAACTATCTGCGCGTTCTGAAAGAAACGCTCGTCTGAAAAAAAGCCTCTTCCTCTGCGGGAACTTTTCCCGCCTGAAAACAAGTCAAAAAAAATTCTGCCCGATGCAGTTTCTGAAAACTGCCGGGCAGAATTTTTGTATCTGCAAAACTGTTACAGAGTTGCAGCGATAACCGCCTGTCCGTGACGCTTGAAGGTCTCGTCGGGCAGATGGAACTGGATACCCAGTTCGGGGAAGGCTTCTTTGAGAAGTTTCTGAGCTTCTTCGATGATGATGGAACCGCCTTCGCCGGAGGAAACACGCCCCAGCAGCAGCAGGTTCTTGAGATCATAGAAGTCAGCATAGTGCGCCAGAGCATAGCCCAGATAACGGCCGATGGTACGGTAGATGGCAGCGGCACGGGAGTCGTTCTCAGCCATTGCCTTCTGAACCAGCTTCAGGATCTCAGGCAGCTTGGTGTCAGCGGGGAAATCAAATCCGGCAGTTTTGACCAGACGGCCAACAGCCTGCTGAGAAAGGTACATGGCACCGACACCGGCGTCTCCGGACCACTCGTCGCAGGGAGGATTCACGGTGCGGTAGTCAATGGGCGCAAAAGCAAGCTCGTTCAGGTAATCGGTCAGATTGCCTTCGGGAGTGACATAGCCCACAGCTTCGCTGGTTCCCATGGCAAGACCGATGAGAGAATTGCACTTGAAGCTGATGGCACCGGCAAGCGCGGTCACTTCACCGTCGTTGAGCACCACAAAGGGCACGCCGGGGAACTCTTTGGCGATCTCAAGGAAGATGGGACGCACCTTGGTGGCAAAGTCACCTTCAGGGATACCGCGGAAAAGAGAAGCGATGCGGGGCTGGTTCTCAACGTAGACACCGGCAGCGGAACCGCCGATGGCATCCACTCTGGGGAGCTTGGCGGCGGCGCGCTTCAGAGAGTCAAGGATACCCTCGTAGTGGTAATTGATGTCGCTCTGGAAATAGGGATCCCAGACAACCTCTTCGCTGTGAAGCGTTTCGCCGTCTTTCACAGCGGCGCATTTGCGGTCGGAGCCGCCCAGGTCAAAGCCGATACGGCAGCCTTCAAAGTGTCCGCCCAGTTTCATGGCGACCTTCTTCTCAGGGGCAGCAGCCTCGTAGGCGCAGGAATCGACCGTGAAAGGACGGTCATAAATGCGCTCACCCATGACCTGATAATCAAAGGCGCGCTCACCATCAGCGGAGTAGAGCCTGGCAAGACCTTCAGCGACCTTGGGGGCGCCGGCGATGGTCACGTGCCAACCGCCGAAGCTCCACAGCATGAACTTGACGATACGCTCAACATAACGCAAATTCAATGCGGCATACTCTTCAGTCTCAGGGAGCAGAACTGTATCAAAGCGGGAAACAGCTCCGTTGGAACGCTCAAGAGTGATGGCAATTTTGAGGGAATCAGCAACAGAAGCCGCCAGTTTACGGTATTCCCGGTTCCACAGCACGGCAGGCACGAACTCCGGATCAAGCTCCGGCTTGTACAGGCAATCAACTTTCACTTCAGCCATGATTGTCACTCCTCAAAGAGAAATTACCGGTAAGCGGCCCATTTGGGATCGTTCATGAAGACTTCGTCGTAGAAGTCGCGGAGCTTCAGATCGGCGGCAGCCTCTTCATCGAGGATGATGATGGTGTCGGGATGGAGCTGCAGGGCGCTGGAGGAGATCATAGCGGTCATGGGACCTTCGATAGCAGCGGCGGCAATGGCGGCTTTGCGCTTGCCGGTGATGAGCTGAACCACCTTCTTGGCATCCAGAACGGTACCGACACCGGCGGTGTAGGCGCGGCGGGGCATGGATTCCGGGGGATTGAAGTAGATCTTGTTCTGCTCATAGGTGGTGTTGGTCAGGTAAGCCACATGGGTGCGGCTTGAGAAGCTGGTGCCGGGATCGTTGAATCCGACATGTCCGGAGCAGCCGATACCCACCAGCCACAGGTCAATGCCGCCGGCTTCGTCGATGGAGTCATCATAACGGGCGGCTTCGTACTCTTCATCCTCAGCCAGACCATCGGGCAGATGGGTGTTGCGGATGTCGATGTTTACGTTGTTGAAAAGGTGCTTGTTCATGTAGTAGCGGTAGCTCTGATCGTGCTCAGGAGCAAGACCGACATACTCATCCAGGTTCCAGGAACGGACCTGAGAGAAATCCACTTCGCCGGCCTTGTTCAGCTTGGAAAGCTCAGCGTAGACATTTTCCATAGTTGCGCCGGTGGCAAGACCCAGTTTGAATTCGGGTTTGGCGTTGATGGCGTCGGCGATGATACGGGCGGTGAGCTTTTCAGCTTCCGCAGCGGTGGGGCGGATAATAACTTCCATTTTCTTATCTCCTATGATAAATTTCCACTTCGATGTGGATTTTTTTGTTAATTTTCTTTCAATTTGAATTGAGTGAAGTCCTCGAACACCCAATTATATTTCAAAGTTCTAAAAATAATATCCAGGAATTTGCGTGCCAAGGCGAT
>JAFWBQ010000030.1 GCA_017507125.1 Lentisphaeria bacterium | reverse complement strand
GGATGAGCGATCCTACCGGGAGAAGATGTGGTCACATCGTCCGTTGACTGACTTTTGGAGAGTTGGGAAAGGCTACGCCAGTCGGCTGGAATCAGCCGGGATGTACACCATGGGCGATGTCGCCCGGATGTCGGTCAAGAACGAAGATCTGCTTTACCGGATGTTCGGCATCAATGCTGAATTGCTTATCGATCACGCATGGGGATGGGAGCCTTGCCCGAAAATGACAAAGCCAAACTGGTCGTCCGGGAGATGACGGATATACTCGCCCTTGACCTTGTTGAAAAACGGATCGTGACGGATTCGCGGACTTTGAATATCGCTTACGATGTCCTTAACCTGACACATTGGCGCAAGATCAGAACCAACAATGGCCTTGAAAGGATCATGAAAGAGATCCGCCGGCGAACAAGAGTCGTTGGCAGTTTCCCTGCAGGATTTCTGCCATGATGCTTGTCGGGGCAGGATTACGGCTCCACAACAAAATGAGGAACACGCCAATCCATCTTGAAAAACCTACGAAACAAATGTATTATAAGAAAATGGCACAATTTTTATAATCAATCAAAAAGAAATGTGCACAAAACAACGAACACTACACAAGGGCATTTTGACGCTTTGCTCCGTAAGCATATCAGCCTGAAACAAATCCAACGGAAAAGTCTGTTTCGTTCTCAAAAAATACGGGACGCACCAGATGCAGATCCGGTAACGCCCCTGAAGAAAGAAAACTGCCGAAAAAATTACGCTCTTAATCATCCAACATTTTTTTCAGCTTTTCTTCATATTCCGGAAGAAACTTATTGTTCAGTTTGAATTTTTTGATGATCCTTGCAATTTCTTCCGCAGAAAATTTGCAGTCGCTCTTCTCAAGTTCTTTTATGAACTCTTTCGCCTTTTTTCCCAGATGTTTTTCCAGAAATTCTTCCTCCAGCCTTTTTGCCTGGGGAACAGGCGTTGTTTTTTGAACAACCGGAGTTGCAGGACGAGCAGGACACGGGTAGTTTTCCAAAACAAGGCCACTCCCTTTAGCTTGAGAATGAGACTCCAGCGACAAATAATTGAAGTGCCAATCAACACTCCAATTACTGCCGAATTTAGCCATATTCAACAGAGCCTTGATTTCCGGGAGCTGTCCAAAACTTTTGATTTTTGCATAACTTTCTCTGGCGTTGAGCTGTGCCAAGATATACTTTTCAAAGTTTGTGTAATATTCTTTTTGCCTGTCCGCATCAATATTTTCGACACTCACCTTGATTCTGCCAAAACCATAAGGTTTGGCCATTCCAATGGTGTGGGCTTGGATCTCGTTGTTGCCCAATTGCAATGCCCACAATAAAGCTCCGAGTTCGACGGGCCGCAGATTGTGGTATCTGATGACGCCGGTAAAAACCGTTCCGGCAGGCAGCGGAGCAAAGGAAACTGCCATATCGTCGTTTTCAATAGCCCTGCGGGTATCTTGTTCACCCAGAGCCGGATAACGTTTCCAACCCCGTAATTCAGCATCCTTGTCGAGAAATGTTTTGTATTGATCTTTGTTGCTGATATCCCCAGGCTGCTTGATGTAGGAAGGATAAAAAGTCGGTTTTGGGGATCCCAGAACAATTTGTTCCTTTGGTTCTGGCTGCACTTCTGCTTGAGCTTCGCAAGCTGAAAATTGAACACGCCCCTTGAGCGATTTAGCTTCTGAAGCATAACCGAAGATCAAATCTGCCATATCAGGCACAAACTCTTCTCCGGGGAGCCTGAAATGTGCCGGATTGGTGTTTCTGGCGGCTTCTCCTGTTGAAACTTCTCCTGCCAATCGGAACAGCATTGCCAGACCAAACCGCAGTTTTCCCCCCTCCTGCAGGTAAAATACCGGGATCCTGCCTTTGAAAAATCGATGGATTTTCTGACGCAAAGTTATTTTTTTTTCGCTGCAGTCATCACCCAGCCACAGATCGTAACCGCTGGCCTTGGATTGATCCCGGTGAACAAAAATAAAATCATTCCGGTTGGGATAGACTGTTTCGCCATTTTCGTTTTGTTTAATATTTTCCGGCAAATCAACAGGGAAAGCATCTTTTTCCCGGGAGTCATAAAAGAAAAACTCCTTTTCTTTGCTGCTGCCCGGCTGCCCGGTAAAGACCAGCATCCCTGATTTTTCGCCATTTGCCCGGAATACAGCTTCTGTAAATGCAACGCCTTTGTACTTAGGTTCTGTTTTTTTGTTGACTTCCCGGAAATCGGCTCTTTCCTCCAAAGTTCCGTAGCGTTTCAGGCAATAGTCATATTTATCTGCTGCCGACATAGTTCCCTGACCGAAGGACTTATCTTTTCTCTCGTGCCGCCACCGGGCGAATTCACAAGGGATGATCTTCCAATTTCTGTCATCTGAAACATCAAGCCATCCGGCTTTGACCAAAGGCTGCATATTGGCAGAAAAAAGTGACGTATATTTTTTCAATTGCAGATCCCGGATGGCATAGCGGAGATCTGCGATGTGCTGCATCTTGCCGTAAGAGGCGATTTCAAGGACGGATCTGACCATTCCTTTGAGAGAAGATCCGGGGATGAAGTACTTGCCGTTTTCAAACCGGCAGAAGTTGTGATCGTCCTTGTCGCTGCCGTTTCTGATGAAAACAGGACGCAGAGCTTCAATTTTGATTTCGAGTTCTCCATCCAGACCGTCAGAAAAAGGTATGTCGTGTGAAACAAGATCCCCCCACTCAGGGCATACCACTTCAGGGGAAAGACGGACAAAGTTATAGGGGGAAGTGATTTCTGTTGGTAATGTTGTACACATTTGTCATTCTCCTTTCAAGAAGCCCGTGAAAGCTGTCCAGGCGGGACGCAAGGTTTCAAAATGGCAGCACTCAACGGGGGTATACCAGGTAATGAACCTCATAGGCGTACCGTCAAACATATAGCGGGTGAAGATTTGAAATTCATCAACAGCAGTGGATTTTTCAGGTGGAAGTATATGCCAATCTACCTGATTAAAAAGCCAAAAATCGTTGAATTGCCGGATGGAAATGCTGTATTTCCCTTCAACATAAAAGAGGGCTTCAAAGAGAAAAGAAGTGACATTGTTCCCGATATCAGGGAAGCTCCCCCCGCTGATGACGAGAGGCGTTTCGCTGTCAGACATTCTGACAAAGCCGCATCCTTTTTCATTCTTCAAAAAGGCACACTTTTCTTGGAGTTCGGCAGCGTTGAGTTTGTATGATGTAAATGTGGCTTGTTCCATAAGATTCACCCTTTGTATTCTTTCATATTGCCCAATCCGCGCATTGTACCGCCGCCCAGCGGGAGACGTCCGTTGAGTATATCTTCAAGGGCCAGTTCAAATGCTTTGTCGATGTTAGCGTCTGTGTCGGGAGTGTCTGCGGGCAGAAGCAGTACTTCCAGTTTGAGTTTTCCACCGGTGTTGACCCGTTCTGTGAAGAGGGCTCCGGGGAAGGCTCCGCCTGTAAAACGGTCGATTTTGACGTGACTCAAGATCTTTTCACCGCAATCTGTGCAATAGATATCTGAAATAAATACCCTGCCAGCCTTACCGGTTTCATCATTGCTCCGGGCAGAGCCGAAAAGTTCCACAACGGCAGGATTGGGTTTGTCAAATTCCTCAGGAGAGATCTTGTCGGCAAAAAATCCCCGGAGTTTGTTGTAGTGATAGGCACAACGGTGAGCCAAAGCTCCTTTGATTGAGGTCGCCGGAAGCAGAGGATACTCTTTGAATGAGTATTTCCCATCTGCCCATTCTACCCGTTCCTCAAATTTGGGTGTGATCTTGACTTTATTGCGATAATCTTCGGTACCGGCGGCGATCATCCAGAAATTTTCCGGTTCGAGTGTGTATGTACGGCACGCTGTTTCTGTACTGGCGGGGAGTGCAAGTTCTTTTTCCCCGGGATCGTCAAGGTAAGAACTTGAACGGTCAAGAAAGGCTTTGCGTTCTCCGGGAATGTCAAGATCATATTCCCGTCCTGTAACGTGCAGAACTTTGATTCTGCCAAATCCGTTCCGGGTTCCTCCTCCGAGGCGGAAACAAGGGGAACACCACAAGGCTGTGATCTCATCAGCTTCGCGGCGGGCTTTTTTGCTGTTTTCGGCTCTGATACTGAATTCGCAGATAAAACGCACACCGGCAATAAGGACTGAACGGTCGAATTTGTGATTTTTCAAGGCACTGCCCTGATGACCGATAGCACAGTGATCCCGCTTGACCAAACGAGTGATTCGCTGCAGATAGAGGGAGCTTTTATCCACATTCAACCCTTCTGCGGCTTTGTTGTTTTCGTCAAGGATCTCTGCATTTTCAATAAAGATCCGGGCCCCGCCATCCTTTTGTGAGCCGAAAAGATCGTCTGTGTTCCCCGCGTAGAGGTGACGCAGAACTCCGGCGATGGATGTCGCACAAATGAAAGGCAGACCGTTGGGGGCGAGCTGGATAGGCATATCCTGCAGCGGATCGGAATTTCCTGATCCGGCGTGGAGTGCGGAGGCTATTTCAAATGTGATACGTCTGAAAGAATAACACTTTTTCATAACTGTTTTTCCTTGAATTTATCTTGACCGTTTGGCCATTTCCGCACTGAGAAGCTGGGTAAACAATACGGCCGTTTCGGGACCCTTCTCATCATATATCTTGCGAATCTCATCTTCAAGTGCTTCCCGTTTGCCGTTTTTCCATTGATTTTCCGCAACTCCATGCCACAGCAGCCCCGGATCTTTCAAGTGGGATCTGCGATTGTTTTTGATTTGATCATCGTATGTCAAATTCTGCGGCAGGTCAGACATTTCAAAAAGTGTCTGCATCATATCTTCATAGGTACTGCATCCGGCAGCGACATTGCGGACTGCGCCCCATTGGCTGGCTTTGATACTTCTGAATTCCGAATGATTTTTAATAAAATCACTTACCCGGGTATAGAGCTGACGGAGCATTTCTTCTTTGCATTTTTCACTTTTGAGGAATGCAACAAGGTCATCAGTTTTTCCGGCTGCGGCTCCCTGTTTCTGCCGGGGTTCCGGAGCTTTTGTCAGCTTGCCGGCAAAGAGGAACTGTGGGTTGTAGAGAAGCTCTCCATAGCCTTCGGAAAGGAATACGCCGACTCCTTTTTGCACTGTTTTCATATCCGGGGCGACTTCACTGCTGACCACAAAAACACTTCCGGGAAGAATGATCAGCCGCTCCCCGTCCCGGGTCTTGCGTTTGCTGTTCCAGGGGGCGTATTGGTGATAACGGATCTGAGTTTGTTCCATATCATATTCAGCAGTTTCAGGGAATCCCAATTCCCGCAGATCCGGCAGCAGAGTAAATTTTCCGCAGGAGTCCAGAAACGCAAGGCGTGAAACGGCATAAAGATAGTGCAATTTCTGTTTGCGTTGTCCGACTCCCTTCAGGGGGTTTTCTGAGAGCAGCGAAAGTTCAACTGAACCGTACTGACTGTTTTTTGAGCGTCCGATCTGTTTTCTGCCTGTGAGGGCTCGAAGGATCTTTTCAACAGCAGCATTGCTGACGGAGTCATCAAAACGCAATGAGAAGCTCCATTGAGTTCCTTCATTGAGGGCGGTATAGCCGAACATACAGGATTCTTCAGTTTTTCTGTTGTCGGAGTCGTATGCACTTTTCAAGGAAAAACTTTTGAAGATATTTCCAGTGAAAGTTTGGGGACGATCATCTGGAATAAAATATCCTCCGCGGACCTGTTTGGGCTGTAATTGAGCCTGTACTTCCTGCCGCCGTTCCGGATCCCAGAAAATTTCACTTTCGCCGTCGTTGATGCTTTTTCCTTTTGCCGCATACCAACAGGCAGGACAGGGCAGTGCCAGCTTGCCTGAAACAAGGGGGTAGGCATTGCCGAAACGCACTTTCCCGGAATGAAAGAGATCAAAGGCTTCACTCCCGAAGGAGTCATATTCTCTGGCAGCAATACCGAGAAAGTTGGCTCCGGGGATGTACTCAAGGGTATCATTCACCGCCCCCTGATTTCCGCCGCTGGTACTCAAGACGACCGGAGAAAGGAAACGGCACTTGAAGTAATATTCTTTCTGCCGCTTGAAAGGTCTTGCCTGACTTTGCTGGGCTTCTTTTGTACTGACAGGAGTAATACGGCAGCGTCCAAAGCCGCGGCTCCGCTGAAGTCCGATATGTTTGATGAACCCCATACACTCTTTGATTTTTTCCGCATCATCGGGAGCAAGAGCAGAGATCCTGCCGTAAATACACATGGGAACGGCATATTCCCCCCGGCGGAGTGAATGGTCTTCAGTCTGACCGTTATCGTCGATTTTTATGAAGTAATTGTTGACATAGAGCTTTTCTGTCAGATGTTCCTCTGCGATGAACTCTCTGTTTTTTGCCGAGATCTCAGCACTGCTCCAAATGGCAGAACCGGATTTGAGATTTGCATTATCACGGAGTGACGCTTCGCCGAAGATCCTTTCAACAAACTCCTGCTCAAAAAGAGTTTCCGCTGCCTCCCGGAACAATCCTTTGACGGTTTTTCCAGGCAAAAAGGGGAATCCTTCTGCATCACGGATGGGGCAGTAGTCTGCATCTCTGCCGCCTCCCATACCTGAACCGCAATGCCACGGGGAAAAGAATTCGATTTTATATTCAAGTTCGATCATTTTATTTACTCCTATGATAAATTTCCACTTCGATGTGGATTTTTTTGTTAATTTTCTTTCAATTTGAATTGAGTGAAGTCCTCGAACACCCAATTATATTTCAAAGTTCTAAAAATAATATCCAGGAATTTGCGTGCCAAGGCGAT
>JAFWBQ010000029.1 GCA_017507125.1 Lentisphaeria bacterium | reverse complement strand
CATTCGTTGTTATCGCGATAATCGCCATTCTTGCCGCTATGCTTCTGCCCGCGCTGCAGCAGGCGCGGGAACGAAGCCGCTCCATTGCCTGTGTCAACAATGCCAAGAGCATTGCTGCCGCCTTTCTCCACTACGCTGATGAATTCAAAGGCGTTGTCGCCCCCACTGAGATGGGATATGCAAGCGGCAAAGTTCTGGGCTGGAACAGAGCTCTGGACACCCGGGAACTTATCGCCCATTACATCAGTGCCGCAACAAAGTACACCTGCGCCATAGGCGGCTGGGGAACCAACTCTCAGGGAGTCCTTTCCCGTCATCCTCTTGCCTGTCCCAGCAGAAATCCCGCTGCGAATCTGGTTCCCGCCGGCAACGAGATCAACAACTGGGGCATCAACCGCTATCTTTACTGGGGAGTCCGGAAAGATTTGACGCCTTTCAATCTGGAATATGCACAGCCTATTGCAAAGATCCGTTTTGTTTCCCGGTGCAGTCTGATCCTTGAAAGCTACGACTGGGCATATTACTGCTATCCTGCCCACAACATCCAGACGGGGGGAACTCAGGCGCGGGTCAGCGCCCATCACAGCGGAGCCTCAACCGTGGCGTTTCTTGACGGACATGTTGCCCAGATGAAAAGCAGTCAGATCCCCGATCAGAAACTGCGTTCCTCCGGAGCTCATGAAGCGGCAAAGTCCACCTTCTGGGATCCCTGGCGCCCAAGCGGTCTCTCAAAGAATACCGAGTGGAACAATAACTGGTAAAAAGCATTTCCCATCCCCAAACACAAAGAAAGAATTTTTTTATGCGCTTCAGCAGTGTTTTTTTGTTTTTATACTGTGCCGCTGTGACCCTTGCGGCTGTTGAGATCCCTTTTAAATCCGGAGCCTGGAGCGGTACAGTTGACTCCAAAGGAGCCGTTCTGAAAAAACTTGCTTTCAAAGGAAAAAGCATGACTGCGTCAGGACACTGCACTTTTGAAGACTTCGTCATGGGGGATGGCGGCGGAAAAATCGAATTATGCGAAGAGTTTTTCAAACTCCGTTTTGAACCCCTCCGCGTCGACACCAATCGTGTAGTCTTTTCCGCCTGCGGTACCGGAGCTTTCGCTGATTTGCGGGTCACTAAAACCTACAAATTTGAAAGCCGGAAACCTGAGTTCACCGTGACATGGGAGTACCGGAACATCGGAAAGAAAAAGATTTCCGCCGGACTCAGAACCAGATGTTTCTTCAGGAACGATGAGGAAAAGTTCAGTACCTTCTATTTCCCCGAAAAGGGCAAAGTTGTCAAGGAAGATTATCCCGGTGCTTCTCTGATCGACCGGTGGATCACCGATCCCGGATTGGCATTCAATGCCTTTCACGGCAAAAGCAGCCGCACCGGATTGCTGCTGCTCCCCCCTTCCGATTTGCTGGGGACGCTCTTTTGTTATTTCAGTCAGGTCAAAGTGCTGAATACTCAGGAGTATTTTCTCAACGAACAGACCATTGCCCCCGGAAAGAGCATCTCCTTTACCATCAGGGGTATCGGTTCTGAGGATGTGCCTGCGCTGCTTGTAAAAGAGAAAGCCGCCCAGCGCAGGATCACGGTGCTCAAAGGGAAAAAATTGCGTCTGCCTCTCATCTATACCGGCAAAAAAGATGCTGTGCTTGTTTCAGGCGGAACCAAAGCTGTGACAGGAAAACATATTGACATCTTTCCTGAAAGACAGCTGGATGAATCGTTTCGCACCCTTGAACTCCCTGCCGGGACGGATGTGAATGCACTTTCTCTTTTTGAACTTGCCAACGGTTCCGCTGTTTCTGACCGGTCCGTTCCCTTCAGAGTGCTGAAAGAGGGCGGAAAACTCCTCTTGAAGTTCCGCGTGCCGGGAATCAATCCCTCTATGGGGGGCGGAGTCGTCTGGCGTGACGGTGCCGCCTGGGAGGCATGGAACAAAAAAAGATTTCTCACTTTTTCCCAATATCCTTGCCGTCTGCTTTTCTGCAAGGGCGGAAAAATCGACATGACCATTCCTGAGGGGCCCGGAGAATTGATCCACAACGGCAGTTTTACCAAACTTTACGCGGCAGACCCCACTATTCCTGATGGATACCGGAACCAGTTCATGGGCGACCGGAACAGAAAGTTCAACAACCTGAGTTTCATGAACCCCGGTGTCCGCCTTGTCTGGGGGGCAAAAGCCCGGCGCAACTCCAGTTTTCTGATGATCACCACCCGGCTGGAACGGGGCGTTAAATACAATTTTTCCACAAAGGTCAGCTGTACCAATCCTGCGGGGAACTGGGTGGTCATCAACATGGCGTTCTACGATGCCGCGGGCAAGGCTTTGGGCAGATCAACTGCCATAAGGATCAATGACGATCGCAAAGCGCTCCCTCTGGCACTCCGCAGCAGATCCTTTTATCCTCCCGCCAACGCTGTGCGCGGCGAGATCTGCCTGCGGGTCTACGATCATCAGCAGGAAATGAAGATCTACAACGTCTCTCTTCAGCCTGAACCCTACCGGGCGCAGGCGCGGACGCCAGAAGAATTGCTCCGGAACGAACTCGTTTCAGGTTTTGTTCCCGGACTGGATCTTATTGAAAAACTGGATTTTTCCACCGTAACTCCCCACCGGAAATTTTTCCCCGATCCGGCTGAAAAGTTCCCGAAACTGCTCTATCTCACCGGCAACACCGGATCCTTTATCGTCAAGCAGGCGCACCGGCGTCACCTGATAGAACTGTGTCAGCGTGCAAAGTTTGAGTTCACCTACATTCCACTTCTGCGTAAGATCGCCAGTGCCCAGGGGGGCGGCAGGTGGCACTTCAACTTTGCGGACACCCTTGAACCTTACACTTTGATGCGGCTGAAAAATCTGAAAAAACGTCCTGAAGCGGTCATGATCAGTCAGGCGGATTTCAGATACATCCCTGAAGAAACGGTCAACATGCTGAAAAAGTGGCGCGCTGCCGGAACGCCTCTTATCTTCTTCAACTGTCAGAAAGTTCCGGCACTTCTGCGGGGCAAAAAGGTTCCGGTTCCCGCGCGCATTTTTGATACCTTGCCTGCCATGCGTAAAGTTTCTTCCTCACTTTTGGGGCAGAACGTGCAGTTTTACGAGGGCGGCAGGAGTTTCAGCGTCATCTGGAACACCGGGGAGTTTGAATACCTGAAAGTCCACGGACTGCCCTTTGTTCCGGCTGATAAGGCTCAGGAAACAGTTCCCAATATCTACGGTGCAGAATACCCCTATTGGGAGTATTTTTATCTCGCTCAGCTGAAAGTGCTCCGTGCCGTTTCCCGGCGCGAAGGAACAGTAACGGCGTTAAAAGCTCTTCCCGGCGCTCTGACTGTGAAAAGTGCAGAACCTTGCAAGGTAATTGTCAAAACCACTCTCCGGGATTATTACGGAAGAGTCTGCGGCCGTGCCGAAAGCTCCGTTTCTCTGAAAAAGGGAGTCAATACCTTTGCTCCCCCCATGCCTTCAGAATCTCTGGCAGGGGGGATCTCCATCGTTGATTTCAAGATTTGCAGCGTTTCCGGAAAAGAGCTTGACTGCGGTGCTTTCAAAGTGGAAACTCCCGGACTGCCTCTCGAAATCACCATGAACGCAAAAGAAGGGATCTTCAGCCGCGGCAAACCTGTCACCTTTACGGTGAAAAGTCTTCCGGGGGTTCGTTTTGAGTGTGAGATCGTTGATAGTGAGGGGCGTTCCGTCTGGAAAAAATCAGGTACAGAGAACACTTTTTCAGCGCCCTTGTATTTCCCCTATACACGGCTTTACAATCTTTATGTCCGGGCGGAACATCAGGGCAAAAGCGCTCTTTTGCAGAAAGAGTTCGCTCTTGAATCCGCTCCCCTGGAGCCTTACGATGTGGATGCCGCCGTCTGGATGAATCGTCCGGCGTACAGCCGTCTGGTGCGGGATCTGGGATTCAATCTGAACTACTCCAACTTCGGGTTGTACCACATGCGTCACGGTTCTCTTCGTGCCATGGTGACTGACGGATGTGAACCTGTGAGTTTCGGCAGCGGTAAAGTTCTGAACCGCACCCAGCGGGTCTACCGGGGCGATGCGGTAACGGATCCCTGCCGGAATCCCTGTTTTTCTGATCCTGTGCGCCGCAAAGCCGCAGACAAAGAGCTGGCATCACGGCTTGAATTCTTTTACGCCCGTTACTTCGGGGTCCGGCGTCACATTGTGGCGGATGAGGCTGATCTGGGGCGGAGCGTCTGTTTTTCCGACTCCTGTCTGAAAGCATTCCGCGTGTGGCTCAAAGGACGTTATACCTCTCTTGCAGAGCTGAACAGCTCATGGGGAACCTCTTTCAAAAAGTGGGATGAAGTCACGCCTGTTCAGTTCAAGGAACTGAAAGACCGGGAGCGTCTGGCGCGCTATGTTGAACACAAACTCTTTATGAACCTTGTTTTCGCCCGTGACTGGGTGGGCGCCACAGGGGAGGGCATCGCCCGGGCGATGCCCGGCTCTGTTGCCGGATTGTCCGGAACCCAGGAGCCCGGATTCAGTTACGATTGGGTGCAGATGATGAAGTACAATCCTTTCCTCATGTACTACGGAGGAAATCAGGTGAACGCGGTTCTTGATTTTGCGCCGGAAGGCTCTCAGCATGGTCAGTGGCTGGGATACACCAATGGCTTTACGGAAAATGAAGTACATTCCAAAGGGCGCATCTGGCAGGATATATTCCGGGGAGCCAATCTGATCTGCAAGTACAGCTGTGAATCGTTCCGCGGAGATGTGACGGCAACGCCCAACGCCCGATTCTTTGCAGAGGCGGTGCGTGAGATCCGCTCCGGCGCCGGAGCGCGGATCCTGCGGGGAAAAGAGCTTGGCAGGGATGTGGGGATCCTCTACTCTCAGCTTTCATTGCTGTGCAGTTTTTCCAATGTCATCGGCCGCCAGAACCAGCTGAACAGCTGGAATTCCTGGCCTGCGCTGCTCACTGATTTGGGAGTCCGCTACCGGATGATCTCTTATGAAGATCTTGAAAAGCGTCCTCCTGAGTGCAAGGTCATGGTTTTGCCTGCGGCGGTCAGTTTGAGTAAAAATCAGCTTGCGAATCTGAAAAAGTTCGCAGAAACAGGCGGAACAGTCATTGCCGATTTTGCCGCCGGATGGTATGACGGACACGGCAATCGCGCCAAAGACGGTTCAGCCGAATCCTTTTTCGGGATCGACCGCTCCCGGTCGGTGCTTTTCCCTGCGGATTCACCTCAATATAAGGGGCTCGCTCCCGGAGAGGGGAATTTAAGAGTAACTGACGGCAAGGCGGCATTGAATTCCGGGAAAGAGCCTCTTGTTATCACGAAGCGTCACGGCAAAGGAAAAGCTGTGCTGCTGAATCTTTTCATCGGCAGTTATTACACCATAAAGCTGGGCGGAGTCGGCGGAGAAGAAGCGACGGCGCAGAGCGGCATGGCGGCTGTGCAGCAAGCTGTCCGGGAGTTGACCTCGCCTTTCATCCGTTCAGTGTGCAAAGCGCCTTTTGAGCTCAGTGGAGTCAAAGGAGCGATGATCTTTTTGCGCCGTGACGGTGTGAATCATTATGCAGGGATATTGCCAGTTATCAAGGATGTTCCCCGTTACAAGGATCTCAAGGCTGTTGCTGCTGAAGCAAAGTTTCCTGTGAAGGGGCATCTTTATCTTATGCGTGAGGGCAGATACCTGGGATACTCTGACCGGTGCAAATTAAATTTGCGCAGCGGGGAAGCGGTATTGATTTCCATATTGCCTGAAAAGGTTGAGAAAGTGTTGATCAAGGCGCCAGGTCCTGTGAAGTGCGGAGAAGTTTGCACCATCGAATTTTCTGCCCCTGGCGGCAAAGGGGCCCATGTATTCCACGTTGAAGTGCGTCGTCCTGACGGTACGCTGCCCTTCGGCTACCATTGGAACGCCTACACATCAAGGGGCAGAAGCCGATTCCAATTCGCCGCCAACGACCAGCCCGGCGCCTGGACCATCACCGTCCGCAACGTCGACACCGGCATAACCGCCCGGAAAACGCTTCTCCTGAAAAAGTAAAGCTCTGTTCCCGTCAAAGGTCGGTAAAAAAGACTGAGGTCTGTTGTTGTGATTTGATGTTTTAAGAAAGTGTGCTATATTGGTCGCCCAGAAGACCGGCACCATCTACTAGTTGTGATTTGATGTTTTAAGAAAGTGTGCTATATTGAAAGCCGGGTGTAGACGGTAACTTTGTCGGTTGTGATTTGATGTTTTAAGAAAGTGTGCTATATTCTGTCGGCACTGCAAAGGGGGCAAAAACCTAGTTGTGATTTGATGTTTTAAGAAAGTGTGCTATATTAAGATACTTTGCTTTAAGGAATTTTTTTCCGTTGTGATTTGATGTTTTAAGAAAGTGTGCTATATTTCTGCGTCACAGTCAACACTTTCAGCCCACGTTGTGATTTGATGTTTTAAGAAAGTGTGCTATATTGTTGAACGACGACAACAAATTCAATGAGTTGTTGTGATTTGATGTTTTAAGAAAGTGTGCTATATTGCTCAATCAAAAGGGGGTAAGTATTGCTGAGTTGTGATTTGATGTTTTAAGAAAGTGTGCTATATTTGAGCTGCGACACACCGGAAATGCGTACGTGTTGTGATTTGATGTTTTAAGAAAGTGTGCTATATTAGAGGTATGTTTCACTATGTACAGCGCTGCGTTGTGATTTGATGTTTTAAGAAAGTGTGCTATATTACCCTCTGAAACGCGTGAAGCCTTTGCAAAGTTGTGATTTGATGTTTTAAGAAAGTGTGCTATATTTCCGTCGGAACCAGATGTTCCGCCACCCGGGTTGTGATTTGATGTTTTAAGAAAGTGTGCTATATTGGTAAATACAAAGGAGACGTTAGAACAGTAGTTGTGATTTGATGTTTTAAGAAAGTGTGCTATATTTCGCTGTCTGGCTCAAGGAGGAGGCAATAGGTTGTGATTTGATGTTTTAAGAAAGTGTGCTATATTTGGGCTATGAGGCGCAGCTGATCAATGCGGGTTGTGATTTGATGTTTTAAGAAAGTGTGCTATATTCAGTAATAATTTACCGTACTATACATAATAGTTGTGATTTGATGTTTTAAGAAAGTGTGCTATATTGCAAGTCAAGAGCTGACTTGCAGCAAAGCGGTTGTGATTTGATGTTTTAAGAAAGTGTGCTATATTTTGGTACAGAACTTGCATAGAGACCTCACCATTGTGATTTGATGTTAAATCATCAAGGGGGAAGGTGCGTTCTTCAGCTCCTTCCCACGGATGGTAATGAAGAAGTGTATTTTTTACTGACAATTTGCCCGGTGATCCGAAAAACAAAGTGCGCTTCAGCATAAAACTTACTCCTATGATAAATTTCCACTTCGATGTGGATTTTTTTGTTAATTTTCTTTCAATTTGAATTGAGTGAAGTCCTCGAACACCCAATTATATTTCAAAGTTCTAAAAATAATATCCAGGAATTTGCGTGCCAAGGCGAT
>JAFWBQ010000028.1 GCA_017507125.1 Lentisphaeria bacterium | reverse complement strand
AGGGCTGATTCCCAGGGCTATGGCAAACTGCCGTCCGGAGAAATTGCCGGGATCTGTTGCCCGTTTCTCTTCTCTCAAGGTGCGAATCTTGTCGCCCAATGCTTTGCTGCCACCTGCCATATATCTATCCTTTGTTTAATTCTGTGTCTGTATGCATTTTATTGCTGTAATATTGATAAAATACTACACATTTTGAAAAAATCAAGAAAAAAAATAAAAAAAGTGGCAGTAAACCGCCATCTCCGGGAAAGAAACTTGTTAGAGACATCAACACAGGAGAAAATTATGACTCTTAAAAGAGACATCCCGGAAAACATCACTTTGGCGGTGCGTTTAATTATCGCAGTTATAAGGCGCAATAGCGGAAAACAGACTGGATATCAGGACGAAAGCACGCTTAATTATGTGGACAGCGGAAGGAGGTGAAAACCATGAAAAACATAGACATTCAGGCTGAACTGGCAATAATTGATGCCGCAAACATCTCAGAACTCAAGGAGATGTTCCGGCAGGAGTTCGGCTTTGACATCCAAATCAGCAACGCAGAGACCATCAAACGGAGACTGCAGTATAGAGTGCAGGAAAACATCTGTGGCGGTCTTACAGATGAAGAGATTGCCACCCTTGACCGGATAGCGGATGAGGAAGAACGTAATGAGCGGAAATCAGGTAAAGCACTGAAAGCATTTTTGCCCGGGACACGGCTCGTCCGGCAATACAAAGGGCATAACCACGAAGTTACGGTCGGCGAAGCCGGTACTTTTATCTATGGCGGCGACACATACAGTTCCCTCTCTGCCATAGCGGAAAAAATAACAGGAACCCACTGGAACGGTAAAAGATTTTTCGGAGTATAATTTATGGAGCAACAGAAAAAACGATGCATAGTATACACTCGCAAGAGCCATGAAGAGGGTTTGGACCAGGCGTTTAACAGCTTGGATGCCCAGCGTCAGGCTTGTGAAAGTTACATACAAAGTCAGCAGTTTAACGGCTGGGAGCTGATGCCCAAGCGGTATGATGACGGAGGGTTCTCCGGCGGTACGCTGGAACGTCCGGCACTCAAGGAGCTGCTGGCTGACATTGAAGCAGGAAATGTTGATGTGGTGGTCATATACAAAATTGACCGGTTGTCACGCTCCCTGGTGGATTTTGCCGAACTGCAAAGCATATTTGAAAAACACGGAGTAAGTTTTGTCAGCGTCACTCAGCAAATCGACACAAGCGGCTCCACCGGTAGAATGATGCTCAATATTTTGATGACATTCGCGCAATACGAGCGGGAGATTATCGCAGATCGCATCCGCGATAAAATGGCTGCAACACGGAAGCAGGGGAAATTCGCAGGTGGCACATTACCATACGGTTACAAATCAGAAAATAAGAAAATGGTCATCCGTCAGGATGAAGCAGAGGTACTGAAACGCATATTCCGGCGTTACCTTGAAATACAATCTCCTAAACAAATCGCCATGGAACTTAACAGCGATGGTCTTCGGATACGGACCGGGCGGGAATGGAATACTTCTCACATCTACCGCCAACTGAACTCCTATGCCTGTATCGGCAAGGTTGAATACAAAGGGCAGATTTATGATGGAGAGCATGATGCCATAATATCAATGGAAACATGGAATGAAGTACAACGGCTGCTGAAAATCAATGCAGCGATCCCGAAAGGGAACACCACCCGGGAATCGGTCAACGCTCCGCTGAAGGGTGTTCTGCGATGCGGACACTGTGGCTGTGCAATGATGCCGCATTATGCCAGAAAAAGCGATGGGCGGAAATACTACTATTATATATGTCAAAAAGATTCCAAACGCGGAAAAGCAGACTGCCCCGTTCACCGCATCCCCGGCGCTGACATAGAAAACC
The DNA here is from genome assembly GCA_017507125.1 of Lentisphaeria bacterium. Lineage (GTDB taxonomy): Bacteria > Verrucomicrobiota > Lentisphaeria > Victivallales > Victivallaceae > UBA1784. The sequence goes on along the minus strand of JAFWBQ010000028.1, from coordinate 648 downwards.
TTGTGATGGATGAACTGGGCAAGATTTTCCGGTCTGAAACCTTCCGGCAGCTTATCCGCCAGCAAGGGGTCTCCGCCGGAGTTCTTGATGAGCAGTTTATTGACATGGGAAAATTCTGGGATGGGTTGTATCCAGCCGAACGGCAGAAACTGCTCCATCTGATGATCGATAAGGTAACAGTGTACGGTGAGAGCCTTGATATAGAGGTCAAGACCGCCGGACTGGAAACAATATATGAGGAAATGGAAAATGAGCAAGTACAGCCTGATGAAGAACGGTAATATCAAAATTACGCTGAAGGTAAAACTGACACGGCAGTCCGGACGGACCAGAATCTTTGATGCCCAGGAGAAAAAAATAGATATCCGGACGGTTGCCGCATTCGCCAAGGCACGGCGGTGGCAACAATGGATCGATGAAGGAAGATTTTCAAGTACTATGGAGTTGGCAAAATACTATGGGGTGGATAGCTCCTACATCGCCAGAACCATCCGGCTCAATAATGTCTCTCCCCGCATCGTGCGGAGTTTTATCAACGGCACTGCGCCAACTGGACTGTCTCTGACAAAATTGATACAACCACTCCCCGCATCATGGGAGGATCAAGAAAAAATGTTCGGCTATCCTATGGTCTGACGATCAGGCCTT
>JAFWBQ010000027.1 GCA_017507125.1 Lentisphaeria bacterium | reverse complement strand
GAACTGTATTTCTAAAACAGAAAACAACACATCCTTACGCCCGCAAGGGCGCACTTCACGCATTTTTGACGCTCGTCAAAAATGCTCTTCACACCTTCACATCTTCACTCAATCAGCGTTCACGCTGATTGAACTTCTGGTTGTGATCGCCATCATCGCCATCCTCGCCGCCATGCTGCTGCCTGCTTTGCAGCAGGCCAGAAACCGGGCGCAGGAAACAAAGTGTATGTCCAATCTGAAGCAGATGGGACATTACAATCAAAACTATCTTACTGATAACCGGGACTTTCTGATTTGGTATCCCTGGAATGCCACGGAATCAATGTGGACAAAGGTTTTTCTGCCTTACGTATTCGGAACTGAAACAATTGAGCAGCTGACAGCATCAAAGGTATATAATTCATTTCTGACTTGTCCGGCTGATACCTGGGTCAAAAATCCCGGAAAGTGTAAGCGTGGCGTTACGACCCACACCTCTTACGGATACAATTATTATCTCAGCAGAATTCTTTACTCCTGGTATCCCGGCAGCAAGAGTTACAGTTTTCCCTATCACATCAATTTGATCCGGCGGCCGTCAGATCACCTGCTCTTTTCGGATTACGCCATTGAAAAGATCGCCAATCAGGAAGTTAATGGGCATTGGGTCGTCTCAGAATCAAACATCGGTTCCAACCATTCGCTCAAGATGATCTCGCCGGTGATGGTCGGGGGGAATGTTAAAACGATTCCGCTGGCAGCGGTAAAAAGTGCAAACAGACTGCCGTGGAATGCTCAGCTTCTTCCCGATCCGATCCGCCTTTACTGAGGAATATATGAAAATCATTTCAAAAATTTCCGGGGAATTATGAAAAAGGAGGTTGCAGTGTTTGTTTCCCCGCTTTGAAGATCATACGATCTGCCGCCGGATCATTTGGACGTGCAGAAATATACAGACTTTAACGATACGATGCTGAAAACAGGTGCAAAAATAAAAATGAAAAAATCTTTATACGGTGTTTTTTTATTTGCAGTCAGCCTATCTCTGGCGCTGACTGAAGCTGCGGCTTTGGAAATAACTTCAAAGTGGAAGATCATACGGCCGGAAAAGGCGGATCCGGAAATCAATGCCGCCGCAGAACAGGTCCGCAAATATATCACTCTGACAACCGGGATCGACCTGCCCATAGTTTCTCAAGGTCAGGCTCCTGCGGTGAAGATCGTGCGGAACAACACTCTCGGTTCTGAAGAGTGGGCGGTCAAGGCTCAAAAAAATGCTCTGCTCATCAGTGGCGGAGCAAACGGCGGTGTTCTTTTCGGAGCCTATGAGTTTATAGAAAAGGCTCTCGGATGCCGGTATCTGGCTCCCAAGACAGTATATGTCCCGAAAAAGAAACGGCTTGTCATTGCAGATAATTTTGCTCTTTCCGGAAAACCCGTCTTCAAGAAGCGGGCCATGTATTTCGCCCAGGGGGGTAATCAGGAGCTTCGGAGCTGGCTTAAAATTACCGGCGGTGAACCCTATCGCGGCGTGTTGTCACCGTGGCGGTATGGCTCTTTCGGCGGATGCCATACTTTCCGCAGATATTCGCAGTTGTTTCCGAAAGACCGGCCGGAATATCTTTCCATGAATGAAAAAGGCGAGCGCGTACTTTCCCACGACTACGATGATATGGGCCCCGGACAGATTTGTCTGACGCATCCTGAAGTCCGTGTCATTGTGGCGGAACAGATGAAAAAATTGATCCGCCAAGACCGTGTTGCAGCCCGCAAGGCTGGTCTTTCAGCGCCTCTTCTGTATCATCTTTCCCGGAATGATGTTCCTCACGATTGTGTCTGCCCCGGCTGTCTTGCTTTGCTGAAAAAGTACAAGGGCAATCACAGCGGTGTCAATCTGGAGTTTGTGAACGACGTTGCCCGCAGAGTCGGCAAAGAGTTTCCGGATGTCCGGATCGTGACCTTTGCATACATGACGGATGAAAAAGCTCCGGAAGGAGTTATTGCTGAAAAGAACGTGATCGTCGAAATCGCCCAACTGGGAGCTGAATTCAGTTCCGGGAAACGGGATTCGCTCCGCTCATTGAAACATCCTCTCAATGTCAGGGCATTGAAAATGATCGAAGAGTGGAAACAAAAGAACATCTCTCTGATGATCTGGGATTACTGGACCTTGTACCGGACTCCATTTGCCTTCCCACATGTGGGCATTTCCGGACTGGTGGAGAATCTGAAATATTATCACAGCATCGGCATTGATCAATTTTTTGCTGAAACGGAGATCACCCCCACTCATCTGGAAAGTTTCATTGACTTGAGGACTTATGTCGGCGCCAAACTGCTTGTTGATCCTGCCGCAGATGCTCAGAAGATCATTGATGACTTCATGAAACACTATTTCGGTCCCGCTGCCAAACCCATGAAGGAGTATCTGACTTTGCTTGAAAAAGCAGTGACGGGCGAAAAGAAGGCATTCGGCGGATTTTCGCCTGCATCTGCAACCTATCTGAACGAAAAATTTTTTACCGAAACCGGAAAACTTTTCGCGCAGGCCGAAAAAGCCGCTGCAAATGACAAAGAGATCCTGAAACGTATCGGTCAGGAGCAGATCCCTGTTGATATTGCTCTTGCCCATGTGAGCAGTCGCCTGTCATTTAAAATAGACCGTCCTCAGCTGAAATCCCGTCTTCAGAAAAATCTCCGGAATTTTACTGAGAAATACTGTTCATCCCATCCGGAAAAATGGGAAACCTCTTTCCAGAGGATCCTGAGTTCTCTTTTCAGCTTTCTTCCGCTGCCCGAACAGTTCAGCGACCGCAAGGGATTGGATTTCTTCGGTGATAAATTCCGTACGGTGCCCCATGGCGGTGAAGCTGTTGTTGATCCTGAGGCCTGCGGCAAGATCAGTCTCCGTCTGCCGGTCAAACTTGCTCAGGATAAACCGGATATACACCGCCGTCCGCTTCAGTTCCAGTTTTATGACTGGACAAAAAAGCAGACACTTCTGACCAAAATCATTCCTGTTGCAAAGTATCCGAAAGATGAAAAATACCACTGGTATTTTGTGGGACAGAGCCGTGTATCCCCCCGGACGACGCTGGCACTGCACCACTCCTGGCGGCTGAGTTCACCACTGGGATCGGGGGCTTATGATCCCACTCATCCGGATGCGAAGTATGATATCTGGGTCTCCATCCGCCTGACCGGACCTTCATACGTGCCGGGTTCCAAAAAGCCGGACTCGCTCCATGTGGACAGAATTCTCTTTCTGGAAGCTGCAAGGTGATTTGAGGAAATTGTTCTGAAGATTCATGCCGGGCGGCGCCGGAAAAAACATTTCAGCTGCCCGGCATGAAAAAAGTTCTGCCGTTCCCCTTGTATTTTGACGGCAGAGCGTGTATATTATTATAATTGATCGTCGCGTGCCCGGAGGCGGGGAGGGGATTGAAGTTTGTTTCCTCCGCAAAACCGCGGGTCGTCAGTGGCCGTTCCGGCGTTGAGGATCGCAGTCAGCAAATTTTAAGGAATTGAAAAATGGCTGAAGTATTTCTTGAGCATGTGTACAAAGTGTACGAAGGAAAAGTTGAAGCAGTCCGTGACTTCTGTCTGGACATCAAGGACCGTGAGTTCATGGTCTTCGTCGGTCCCTCCGGCTGCGGTAAATCCACCACTCTGCGTATGATCGCCGGTCTTGAAGAGATCACCAAAGGTGAAGTCCGTATCGGCGACCGCGTGGTCAACGATGTGGCTCCCAAAGACCGTGACATCGCTATGGTGTTCCAGAACTACGCTCTCTATCCCCATATGACCGTCTATGACAACATGGCTTTCGGTCTGAAACTGCGTAAGTACTCCAGAGAAGAGATCAACAACCGCGTGATGGAAGCCGCCAAGATCCTCGGTCTGGAAGAGTACCTGAACCGTCGTCCCAAACAGCTTTCCGGTGGTCAGCGTCAGCGTGTTGCTGTGGGCCGTGCCATCGTCCGTAAGCCCAAAGCCTTTTTGTTTGACGAACCTCTTTCCAACCTTGACGCCAAGATGCGTGTGCAGATGCGTACTGAGATCTCCAAGCTCCACCAGCAGCTTGAGACCACCATGATCTACGTGACCCACGATCAGACTGAAGCTATGACCATGGGTGACCGTATCTGCGTTATGAAAGACGGTGTGATCCAGCAGGTCGCTGCTCCCATTGAGCTTTATGACAAGCCCTGCAACAAGTTCGTTGCCGGCTTTATCGGAACTCCTCCGATGAACTTCTTTGAAGGCAACCTTGCCAACAAGGATGGCAAACTGATCTTTGTTTCTCCCGGTTTTGAGTGCCCCGTGCCCGATGCCTGGAAGGAAAAGATGGAGCCTTTCTGCAACAAGGCTGTCACCTTCGGCATCCGTCCTGAGGATATCGGCAACGAAGCTGCCGAGCGCAATCCTGAAATGCCCAAAGTCAAGGCAAAAGTTGAAGTTATTGAGCCCATGGGTTCCGAGACCTACGTCTATCTGACCTGTGCCACCACCAGCTTCATCGCCCGTATCGACCCCCACCGCAAGCTGAGCGTCGGCCAGGACATCGAGTTCGCTCTCCTGATGCCCAACGCCCACTTCTTCGACGGCGCGACCGAAAAAGCCATCATCTGATGTTTTGATTCAAACGCAAACATCAACGGAGGGGGATGCAAAACTCAATATTTGCCCCCCCCTCCTTTTTTTTACGGATAAGTACGGAAGATATTTGAGCAATGCACTATTAATTCAATAGTAAAATTTGAAACAAAGAGTGCCTCAAAGAATTTTCTACGAATTCTTTTGAATGTCATACAGATTTGCAAATGTCCGTACCTTTAATTGGCAATTTGGCAGTGTGAAATTTTACAATCCCCTTTTCTTTTCGAAATGATGACGGGATCTCTCGGCGAGAGTGTGAGACTGAAAAAGTGATGAAAGATTTTCTTTTCTGGCTGAAGCAGACAATCAAATTCTGCTTGATGAAGCTTCTGACTTTTCACTTCCGCAAAGTGAGGACAGGGGTGCTGTTGATACGGCACGATAATTTGGGGGATTTTTTGATTTCTCTGCCTGTATTTGAGCAGATCGCCGAATATGTACATGCTGAAAATAAGAGTGTTACCATTGCGGTCACTGACAGCATGGAGTCTTTTTGCCGGGAATTTTCCTGTTTTGATAATGTTATTGCTCTTTCTCACGCTTCATTGTCAACTTTTCTGAATCGGGTCAGCGCTTACCGCAAAATTACAAGTTTTCTTCCTGAAAAAACGATTCTTTTCAATGCCCTCGGACGTTCAGGCGAATACGATTACATGGCACTTCTTCCCAGAAGCCGTGAATGTTATGTCCTTGAAACAATGGATTCATGGCCTGTGTCATCGGTTAACAGAAAATTCAGAAATCTTTTTTTCAATCGCAAATACACTGCCGTTGTGCCTTATGATGTTACCCAGACTCTTGCTTTCAATGAGGCTGCTCTTGCTCAATGTGCTATGAAGCGAGTGATCACCCCGCGTTTGGCAAACAGCTGTTATTTCTACTCCTTGTCTCCTTTGAAAGAGGTTACTGCCCCCTTTTACATTGTCGTTCCCGGTGCTTCAGATGAAAAGCGCCAGTGGCCTGCAGAGAACTACGCCTCTCTCATAGACAGACTGAGTTCGGAGTTTCCCGCCTTGACGGTTGTTCTTGCAGGCAGCAGTAAGGATAAGGAGATTGCAGATTTGGTGTCAATAAAATGCCATAACAAAGCAAAAATCGTCAATTTATGTGGAAAAACATCCTTGAAAGAGTTGTTTGCCCTTATCAGGAAGGCTGTTTTTTTAGTCGGCAATTGTACTGCTCCTCGACATATCGCCCCCCTTTTTGATATCTTGAGCTTTTCCATCGGCGGAGCCTGGCATCTGGGCGCGTACGGTCCCAATCCGTTGTATAAAAAGGATCATTACTTTTATGTTGATGTCCCTTGTAAACGTTGTATGGGAAAATGTTACTCAAATGCGCAGCCCTTTGTCTGTCTTAAACTTGTGACGGTTTCACAGGTTTTTGAAAAGATCGTGAAAGAGATGAAGGGGGAGATTATTTGAAATGAAAAGCGTTTTACGCTGCAGTTTGAAAAAAGTTGCGCACTTTATTCTGCCTCAGAAAGCTTACCGTTTTTTTCAAAGATGTATCTGGAGGTTGCGGGGAGAACTCTATGAAGAAAAAAGTTTTGCGCGTAAATTCATTACTTCAAGAAAACATTCTGCTGCTGTTCTTCCTTTCAGGATCTCCATTCTCTGCAATGTTTGGAATACCCCCATACCGTTCCTTAAACAGATGACCGATTCTGTTTTGAGTCAGAACTGTACTGAATGGGAGCTGCTTATCAATAACTGCAGCGATGAGGAACATAAACATACAGAGGAGTTTCTGGAACGGTTTACCCATGATCCGCGGGTGAAAATATTCCGCACGGTCAATCAGGGGATATGCGGAAACACTCATTTTCTGGCTTCCAATGCTTCGGGAGAGTTTATCTTTCTCATGGACCATGATGATTTTCTTCTGCCTGATACCCTTGAACGCCTTGCTGCGGCGCAGCAGAAAGAAAAAAGTGATTTTGTTTATGCCGATGAGTTTGTTCTGATAATGGCTGAAGATCATCTGCTGAAAAATATAAAAAAGCCTTTTACCATGACAGCTTTGGAACGGGAAAATTTTATCAATCATCCCGCATTGATCCGCAAGAGTCTTTTTGAAAAATCCGGCGGTTTCAGAACAGGATTTGAAGGCTCTCAGGATCATGATCTTTATCTGAGACTTTGCGAAAATACCTCCCGCATCACCTATGTCCCGGAAACTCTGTATGTCTGGCGGATCAATAATGGAAGTTTTTCTTCACTGCATCCTGAAATATGTATTGAGTCAGGGAGAAAAGCTGTTCAGGAACATCTTGAGAGAATGAATATTCAGGGTAAAGTTGTTGCCCGTGACGATTTGCCCATTTTTACTGTTGTGAAAAATAACACGCCTTTCTGCTGATTATATCCTCTTGGGGAAGAATCCTTTTTTTTGAGGTTTTTTATGAAAAAAAGTTTGACTTTACCTCTTTATAGTGATATATTTTGTAAAGAGCGTATACAGAAAACAGTATACGGAATAAAAAGAACAGGTCATGACACGTTATAAACAGTTTCTGCCGCGTAAGGTTGAGTTCGCCAGGGATGCCCTGGTGACGTTGATCCACGACCGCAATTTGCAGTCGGGGGATCGTCTGCCTACTTATACGGCGCTCCGGAACGAATTGGGATTGGGAAGCCAGACCATCGCCGGGGCCGTGGGACTGCTTTGTGAGGCAGGTGTCCTTGAGGTGCGGGATAAAGTCGGTATTTTTGTCAAGAATCCAGCAGGGGGACTCCTCGCCGGGAGAACCATTGCTGTCGCCGTCCGTGAACTTGAAGGCAGCGCCTACGCCGCCACTCTTGCCGCTTTTATCCAGAGGTTCCTCAATGAGCAGAACTGCCGCTGCCTTACCTTTTACCGCAGGGCAGGGGCAAGAGGCGAAAGACCCGGCATCGAGGAGTTTCCCGGTCTGGGACAGACGCTTTCAGAACACCGCTGTGACGGCGTGCTGACATTGTGTCCTTTTTCTGATACCTCCCTCAATCAGATCACCCGTCTGGGGATACCCTGCTGCTTCATCGGGGACGATGACCAGCATTTTATCCACTTCGGCGTGGTCATTGAGGTCAGACGCTTTCTCAATGAGGCTGCCGAACTGCTCAAAAATGAGGGATGTTCAAAGATCGTTCAGCTCGCCATCTCGCAGCAGCAGCTCGCGCTGCGTTCAGGATGCGGACTCCCCGGTCTTGTGGGCATGTCTTACTCAGGCGGCGCCGCCATCGCCAAGGAACTGCTGGAGCTTCCCGCTTCACAGCGCCCCGACGGTGTTATCAGCGATGATGATACGGTGGTCAGCGGACTTCTTGCTGAATTGATCCGCAGGCAGTATCCGAAAATTACATATATGCCCCGGATCGCCACCATCATCCACAGGGAACTGGGGGAAAAATACCCCTCAGACAGAATGATCCTCTTTGAGCAGTCCATCGGGGAGTATGCCAGCATGGCTGTCTCTCTGCTTCTGGAACAGCTCAGAGGTGAAGATATTGAAAAAAAACGTATTGTCTACCGGTTCAAACCGGTTAAAAATTAAACTCTAAAAAGGAGAACGAAAAATGGCTGATAAAGCTGCAGCTCTCGCCATCAACGGCGGCGAAAAGGTCTACAATGGTTCATTCCCCATGTGGCCCCAGTTCAACCCCGAAACCTATGACAAGGTGGTTGATATCCTGAAAAGCGGTAAAGTGAACTACTGGACCGGTAAAGTCGGTATGGAATTTGAAAAGCAGTGGGCAAAGTGGATCGGCGCTGACTACGCCATCAGCGTTGCCAACGGTACCTGCGCTCTGCACACCGCTCTGGCAGGTCTCGGCGTCGGCCCCGGCGACGAAGTCATCTGCACCTCTTACAGCTTCATCGCTTCCAGCTTCTGCGCCCTGCAGGCCGGTGCTCTCCCTGTCTTCGTTGACTGCGGAACCGACCACCTGATCAATCCTGATCTTATCGAAGAAGCTATCACCGAGCGTACCAAAGCTATCGTGGTCGTCCACCTCTACGGTATGGTCGCTGATATGGATCCCATCATGGCTATCGCCAAGAAACACAACCTCTATGTGGTTGAAGACTGCGCCCAGTGCTTCGGCGGTGTCTACAAAGGCAAAAAAGCCGGTACCATCGG
>JAFWBQ010000026.1 GCA_017507125.1 Lentisphaeria bacterium | reverse complement strand
ATTATTCAGATGGGATATGACGATATCTTCATCCGGTATAATGAACTGCACTCAAGTTACTGAACCGCCGTATGCCGAACGGCACGTACGGTGGTGTGAGAGGACGGCTGTCCAAATAATGGACAGCCTCCTACTCGATTGGTTGAAAACAACTTTTTTTTCAAGTATTTACCAGTTATTGTGGGTGTAACCGGTGGGACTCCAGAAAGTTGAATAGTAAGCTCCGGATTTTGTGCCGTCCCCCATGCGGTTGGATGTGGGAACTTTGTTCCGCGCAAGCATCTTGACATGAGCATCAAAGAAGAAGAATGAGGCTTCGCCTGGTCCGACGGCAAGCTGCTGTTTGCCCACTTCGTTATCTCCGGGATTGGGGTTGAAATGAGGAAATGCCGGAATGAAATAGGTTTCCTGGGTGGGAGATGCGGCTGTCCGGTCAAGATAGAACGCACTGAAGGGGGATTCTCCCCCCACCATTGAGCGGGATGACTGACGGACTTTTGAGAGTTTCTTCGCCTGATCGCGGCAGTTCATGCCGATGCCGTTGCCGCCAGATGCCTCAGCGCCTTTTTTAGCAATGATTTCCCGCATGACGCCTTCGCGGGCAGGGCAGAAAAGAGAGTGCTTGTAAAGCAAGCCGGATGAGGTCTTGAAGAAACCTCCCAGACCGCCGCCCGATTCGTTGGAAGTTGTGATTGTTGTGCCGAGGTAAGGGGCAAAGTGTCCGCCTCTGACTCCCGGAGTATGACCGTTGACAAGGTTGGACATATTCCACTTGCGGGTGGATTTGCTGTACGATCCACCATTCCAGAGTCCGGGATAGACGCCTGCATTATCTTCCACATAGAGAGCCCATGCTTTTGCAAGATTGCCCATATTGTTGACACAGGCAGTTGCGTGTGCTCTGGCTCTCGCCTGCTGCAAGGCAGGAAGCAGCATAGAGGCAAGAATAGCGATGATGGCAATGACGACCAGAAGTTCAATCAGTGTGAACACTGATTGAGTGAAGAACGCCGTCGGCGTGTGAAGATGTGAAGTGCTTGACTGCGTCAAGCGTGAAGTGCGCCCTTCCGGGCGTAAGGATGTGCAGTTTTTATTTTTTGAAAAACGCTTCTGTTGTGCAGCAGAGGCAAGGAGTTCAATTAAGGTGAAGCAGTACTGCTTCACCTGCCCATGGGCAGGTGAAAAACCTTCTTCTTTGCCATAAACACGATCACAGCAGAGATGGAATCTTTTCACAAGCAGCTCGATTAACGTAAAGCATTTATCAGTTCTCAACATGATGCGACTCACCTTATGTTCTTAAATACGCGTTATGATAACATACATCAGTTATCCGGAAAATGCAAGTTGAGAAAAAAAGGTGCTGCAGAATTTTTTTTGATTCTGTAAGCACCTTTTTTATTGAAGAAATCACCTTCAGGGCTGCTGCTCCGCGAAGCGGGCGGTACGCAGCTCGGTGAGATAGGGGATCTCTTCTTTGAGCGCTTTCATTTTCTTCTGCTCAAGGAGCAGGAAGACGTTCCTGGTCAGTTCGCAGTGTGCCTGACAGGTCAGCATGTGACGGATGGGGGGGAACTTCTTGAGAGCTTCAGGATCTTCCACATCAGCAAGAAGCGCTTCCGCAGGCGCATTCTGGACCCACCACAGCGGCGTCTGATACTTGAAAGCACACCAGATGTCATAGAGATGGTCACCCTCAGCATCAATGAGAGAACTGATTTTGTCAATGTACTCAAGATACCACTGACGCTGAGCTCCGGTGAGAGCTTCGATCTTCCAGGGATCGGGGGAGTACACGTAAGGCGTGATCTCAATTTCAGAAACACCGTTTTTGTCGCAGGTGAACTTGGGCAGATAGCCGCTCCACCAGAAATTTGCGGGGTTGAATTTGTCGCCGTCTGAGAAGAAGAAGTTACCGGGGCAGTAGACGATGGGAATACCGTTGACAACTTCAATACCCTGGGGACAATGGGTGTGGATATTCATCACAAGTTTGGCGCCGGCGGCGGCAAAAGTGCGGTAAAGATTCTTCATCCGGGGGCTGGGAACGGGGTTGTACTCGTTTCCGCCGTGGATCACCACAATGACAAAATCACTGACTTTGTTCTCTTCTGCGATCTGTTTGGGGACTTCATATTCGCGCATGGCATTGGCGCCGGGGTAATCTTCTCTGGCGGTGCCGAATTCCATTTCACAGATGTTGATAAGGCTGAATTTGATACCGTTCTTTTCAAAGCGCAGAGCTTTTGCGGCATCAGCGGCGTTGACGCCGGCACCCACGGTCATGAGACCGGTCTCTTTGAGGATCTTCAAGGTGGAAAGAACGCCGGCACCGGCATGGTCGCCGGTGTGGTTGTTCGCCATGAGGGCGATGTCAAATCCGCCTTCGGTCAGGAAGGATTCACAACCGGGTTTCACGATGAGATTGGGACCGCATTTGGTGATGGGATCGGGGGTGTCAGAGATCACTGTTTCCCACTGGACGATACGCAGATCCGCATCCTCAAGAGCGGGTTTGATCCCTGCAAGGATTTTGGAGGCGTTGCCGGCGAGCAAATACTCTTCGGCACCTTTGTGGGGACAGACGTCACCGGCAATGGCGATCCTGACGGAGTCGCCGGAAGCGGGACGGATTTGAAATTTTCCATTGTTTTCTGCGAACATGATAAATGTTCCTTTCCTGAATTTTTTTATCTGCTTGCCTTGTCGATCTGACTTGCGGCAATACTCAATTTTTTCCAAATGGGATGTTTGGCATTGACAGAACTCCGGCGCAAAGCATTGACGACCCCTGAGCAGCTGGAAATGCGGCGGACATCAACAAGTTTCACCTTGCCGTCTGCCATAAGGACTTTGATCTGGTGCACACCGGGGCGGGGTTTGGAAAAGAGAATGGGGAACTCTCCGCTCCGGGGGAGTTTATGGAGCACTCCGAGGGCGCCGCCTACGTATGCCCATGAACAGTTTCTTTCCGTCAGCTTGCCGAAGTCATTGATTTTCAGAATGGCAGGGGAAATTTTTCCCGGGCCGCAGATCTTCCGCAGACCTGCCACTCCGGCGGGACCCGGCAGATATCCTTTGTTCTGTTTGATGACACCCCCCATCTGATGCCAAAGTGTACCGAACTCGTCGACAGGTGCTTTCTTTCTTGCGGGGGCTCTCATCTCCTTTTCGGCGGGGTGGGGACGGTTCGCCACTTTCCGGGCCTGCTGCAGAGCACGGCCGTAGGGGGAGGCGCAAAGGATCCCGCAGCACACCAGTGCTGCTGCAATTGAAAAATGCTTCATCATGATTTTTTTTCTCCTCTTCAGAATTGTTTATGACTCTTTCAGAACCAGTTCTGCCGCAACAGGATTGTGGTCTGATGCCTGACGGTCGGGGAATACTTTGAAAGAGTTCACTTCAAAACTCTCTTTCGGGTAGGCGCAGATAAAGTCGATCTGCTGATCTTCACCGCTCATGGAACAGGTGCAGCTTGGGGTGTCCGGATCAAGATCATTGGCAACCAGCCAATGCTTGCGGATGTAGTGCCATGTGTCTGTCCCCTTGAAGGTGTTGAAATCCCCCGTCCAGATGCAGGGGAAGAACTTGTTGTCGATAATGGTGTCGGTAATAAGTTTTGCACTGATGGTGCGGTAAAATTCACTCTTTTCAAACTCTCCCTGGAACGAAAAGTGGCACACGGCAAAGTAAAAAGGCGTGGGCGCATTGACCTTGACGATCAGAGCGGAACGGGGCTCGGCGCCTTCCGGGGTGGGGAGCAGCAGCCTTGCTTTCACTTCCATGGTGTAAACAGAAAAGGCGCCGACACCGTATTCGCCGCCTTCTTCAGTGGTCACAAGGGAGCGGGAAAAGAGATAATTCATCCGGGTGTGCCGGGCGATTTCCAGCGGAGCATTCACATCGGGAACACGTCTGGTATAGACTCCCAGCTCCTGAAGTCCCGCCACATGGGGACCGATTTGGTTTATGACCTCCGCCAGACGGCGGCAGTCGCTTTTGCCGTCCATTCCGATGGTGGAATGGACATTATAAGAAACAACCTTGATTTCGTTCATAAAAATTGATTTTTCCGTTTGAATATTGATACCAGTGACATATTGTAGCACAGAATAGGAACTTTTTCAAGAACGATTTTTATTTTCGTTTGTGAAATAGTTGTTTTTTCAAAAAAAAAATCGGATTTGATTGAAATAAAGGCGAAAGTGTGGTATTGTATAAAGAAATATTATTATAGAATTTTTATTGTGGAGTTAAATTATGACTTCAGAATTTTTTTTGCAGAAAAAAAACTTTACACTGATCGAACTGCCGGTGGTCACCTCACAACTCTGCCGTGATTTTTTCAAACGCTTTATTTGTACGGATCAGTACGGATGTGTACGGAAACATACGGAGAGTGCCGCTCACAAAAATACACCGCATCATACTTGCAAAGCAAGTGCTTCATGTTT
>JAFWBQ010000025.1 GCA_017507125.1 Lentisphaeria bacterium | reverse complement strand
CCTGGACCACGTGCTCGTCCTCGTTTTTCTTCCATAAAACCTTCCTCGCCTTCTTCAAGATAAATACGTTCCCACAATTTTAATGTTTTTAAATGATTATGAGCTTCAACAGAGTTTTTTACATCCCAATACTTATAGACGGTTTCATTGTATCCAAGATGATTAGTCCGCATATCTAATATAGCACGTATTTTGAATTCTGCACTATACCGACGGTTGGTTCTGTGTTTTTTCTTCATAAAAAAATGCACCTCAAAGGTTGTGTCCAACTTTTGGGGTGCACTTCAAATCCGGTAGGAGAGGTCGAATTTCAGAACTTCAGAAATTATTTTTCGATTTCAAGTTCCACATCTTTGATCACGGTAACAGGTTTCTGTTTGCAGTTCCATTTCCAGTTCACAAGTATGATGATTTGTGCTTTGGCAGCTCCGGGAGCAAAAGAACCGGCAGTCATGTTGTACTTGGAAAAACCTTTGGCAGTACCTTTGAGTTTAACTCCCTGACCGGGGGTGAGATTTTTGAAACCGCCTGTATACATGTATCCGCCGGCGGTGTGGGCACGGACAACCGTTCCGGCAGGAATATCTTTGGCGACAGTTTTTTTGAACTGGAGCTCAATCTCCTGACCTTTGGCAGTAATCTTGGAGGGAGTCAGCAAATCATAGTTGGGCAGATCAGAAAGATCTTTCTTCGCATTAAGAGCAACAGCATAAACCCCGGGAGTCCAGAGAGGATTGGCTTTAATAACCATCACCTTGTCGCCTGCCTTGACCGGCTTGATGACAGTCGTTTCAGAACCGGGACGGGCATTGACCATGTGAGCGGCAATTTCTTTGCCCTGCTTGTCAAAGAGCTTGAACCCCAAATAAGTGGGAGCCGCTTCACCGGAAAGCATCTTCACCTCAGCTTCCAATTTGTAAACTTTTCCGGGGACGACATCGAACATCTTGACTGAGTACAAACCTGCGGGGCCCGTTACTTCCATAACGTCTTTCTCTTTGCCGATCCATTTGACAGCACTGTTTTTCTGCCAGTCAGAGGGCTTTTCAAGTTTGAACTCCACACCGTCAGCAAAAAGAGAACCGCTCAAAGCGGCAACTGACACGACAGCAGCAAAAAATTTTTTCATCATTCATTCTCCTGTTTTTCTCTCCGGAATAAGCTCGCTTTATTCCGTTCAACAGTGAATATAGCACTTTTTTTTATTTTTTTCAAGACCTTTGCTAAAAAAATTGAAAAAACTTCTTCGGCGTGCTATATTATGGAGAAACAAAGATGTGTTTGTTTACTTTATTAACAAAGGACGCTCCCAATGGATCAGCAATTTAATTATTTGAAGAAGCTGCCGGATGAATCAGGGAACCTGATCAGAGGACTTCAGCTTATTCAGGCGACGGAGGGTTATGTCTCCGATGAAGCCATCCGTGCCGCAGCAGAGTATTTTCATCAGACTCCCGTAGAGGTGGAAGGAGTTCTGACTTTCTACGCGCAATTCAAGCGCGTGAAACCGGGACGCTTCAAAATTGCTGTCTGTGACGGGACCGCCTGCCATATCAAAGGCGCCCCCCTGATCCAGGAGTGGATCAGACAGGCTATCGGCGTTGCCCCCGGTGAAACCGATGCCGAGGGCCGTTTCTCGGTTGAAGCCGTGGCATGCCTCGGTTGCTGCAGTCTTGCCCCTGTTATGAGCATCAACGGCAGGGTTTACGGAAAACTTGACCGCCGGGAACTCAACCGGATCCTCAAGGAGTACAAAGACAAATGAATCCTGATATCAAATTTTTCCGGGTCGGTGTTGCCAGCTGCGGTATTGCAGCCGGAGGCGCCGAAGTCCGTTCCAAACTGGAATCTGCAAGCACTGTTCCTGTGATCGGTGTGGGCTGTATCGGACACTGTTATGCCGAACCCATTGTGGAAGCAGTTCTCAATGACGGCAGCTCCGTCTTTTACAGCGAAGTCAAAGCAACTGACAAAGCGATAAACAACATCATTGAACTGGGAAGTGAAAACCGCTTTGAAGTCGCTCCGGTCAGAAAATCCAAAGAGCTTGTCAAGGTACTGGCCCTGGCTGGTAAAGTTGACCCTGTGAACTTTGATGACTATGTTGCCAACGGCGGTTACGAAGGTCTGAAAAAAGCCCTGACCATGAAACCGGAAGAGGTGGTCAACGAAGTGAAGCTTTCCGGCTTGCGCGGACGCGGAGGCGGCGGATTCCCCACCGGCAACAAGTGGAGTTTCCTTGCAGCAAAGCAGGCGGAAGAAAAAATCGTCGTCTGCAACGCTGATGAGGGTGATCCCGGTGCCTTTATGGACCGCGCTCTTATGGAAAGCGTTCCCCATCAGGTTCTTGAAGGTATGCTCATTGCGGCTTACGCCACCGGCGCCACCAAACTTTTCATCTACTGCCGCGCCGAATATCCTCTGGCGATCAAGAATATTTCCGCAGCTATTGCTCAGATTTATGACAACAAGCTCAATGTTTTTGCCGACCGGGAACTTGAGATCGTTATCAAAGAAGGTGCAGGCGCCTTTGTCTGCGGAGAAGAGACCGCTTTGATCGCTTCTCTTGAAGGCCGCCGCGGCCAGCCCCGGTTCCGTCCCCCCTTCCCCACGGACAGCGGCTACAAAGGTTATCCCACCATGATCAACAATGTGGAGACCTTCGGAAATGTGCCTCTGATCCTCAGAGAGGGCGGAGCTGCCTTTGCTTCAGTGGGTACTGAGGGCAGCAAGGGAACCAAGATTTTCGCCCTTGCCGGCGATTTGAAGTTCCCCGGTCTGGTTGAAGTCCCCATGGGAACCACTTTGAACGAGATCGTCTTTGACATCGGCGGAGCAGACCGTTCCGTGGTCAAAGCAGTCCAGACCGGCGGTCCTTCCGGCGGTTGTATTCCTGTTGAACTTTTTGACACCCCCGTTGATTATGACTCACTGCGCGCCCTGGGCGCCATCATGGGTTCCGGCGGTATGATCGTTGTGGGCAATGACCGCTGCATGGTGGAAACAGCACGTTATTTTCTGGACTTCACTCACAAAGAAAGCTGCGGCAAATGCACCTTCTGCCGGGTGGGGACCATGCGGATGTTTGAGATCCTTGAGCGCATCACCGCCGGTAAGGGAACTGAAGAAGATCTTGCAATGCTTGAAGATCTCGGTCCCAAAATCAAAGCGGGTTCACTTTGCGGTCTCGGTCAGACGGCCCCCAATCCGGTATTGGCGACGCTTCGTTTCTACCGCAAGGAATATGAGGAACACGTCAGGGAACACCGCTGTTCGGCTTTACAGTGCAACGCCTTTGTGGATCTGGCTCTGGAACAGGAGAAGTGCATCAAGTGCAAACTTTGTATCAAAACCTGTCCTGTGGGTGCCATAGGCGATGATTTTGTGATCGACAATGAAAAGTGTACCCGCTGCAACAGCTGTGCCGATGTGTGTCCCAAAGGGGCGATCAAACGTGTGGCGAAAGGAACGAAATAATCATGAGTATTGAATTCATTCTGGATAACCGTCCGGTGACAGCCGAGCCCGGTGAAACCATATTGGAGGTGGCACGGAAAAACGGGATCGAGATCCCCACTTTGTGCCGTGATGAAAGGGTCAGCAAAACAACCAGCTGCTTTGTCTGTGTGGTGAAAGATCTTAAAACCGGGAAATTTCTCCCTTCCTGTTCTGCCTGTCCTGCTCCGGGACAGAATATCGACTCCTCTTCCGAAGAGGTGAAAGATATGCGCAGGACAGCGCTGAATCTGCTTCTGAGCGAACATGCAGGGGACTGCGAAGCTCCCTGCACCCTTGCCTGTCCGGCACATGCCTCTGTGGAAGAGTATGTCCGTTCCGGTAAAAACGGCGACTTCATGGGAGCGCTTAAGATCATCAAGCAGCGGATCCCTCTGCCCCTTTCCATCGGCAGAGTCTGCCCCCGTTTCTGCGAAAAGCAGTGCCGCCGCAATGTCTACGGCGAACCTGTGGCGATCAACGAGTTCAAACGGACCGCTGCGGATATCTGTTACGATGAGTATATGGAGGAACTCCCTGCCCTCTCCGGCAAAAAGGTCGCCATCGTTGGCGGCGGACCTGCGGGACTTTCTGCGGCTTACTACCTGCGTTTGGGCGGAATCGCTCCTGTGATCTTTGAAGCAATGCCCCAGGCGGGCGGTATGCTGCGTTACGGTATTCCCGAGTACCGCCTTCCCAAAGCGACTCTTGACAGAGAACTTGCCCATTTTGAGAAAATGGGGGTTGAATTCCGCTTCAACAGCAAGATCGGCGTCAATGTTGATCTTGAAGATCTGAAAAAAGAGTACGATGCCGTTATCCTCGCTGTGGGATGCTGGGCGGGAAGCTCAATGCGTTGCGAAGGCGAGGAGCTGGCTCTTTCCGGAATAGACTTCCTCCGTGAAGTCGTTGAAAGCGGCAACACTCTTGCCGATCCCGGAAGGGTGGCAGTTGTGGGCGGCGGCAACTCGGCCATGGACTGTGTACGTACAGCGGTCCGTCTGGGTTCCGCTGACGTGAACTGTTTCTACCGCCGCACCGAAAATGAAATGCCCGCAGAAAAGCTGGAAATCGAAGAGGCTAAAGAAGAGGGCGTCAAGTTCCACTTCCTCGCGGCTCCTGTGAAGCTGGAAAAGAAAGGCGATTGTCTTGCCCTGACCCTGCGGAAAATGGAACTGGGCGAACCGGATGCCTCCGGACGGCGCAAACCCGTTGAAGTTCCCGGCAGCGATTATACTCTTGAATTCGATACTGTTATCGCCGCCATCGGTCAGAAGACAGCGGCTCCTGCCAATGTGCCCACTGACAAATACGGTGATATTCCTCAAATCACCTGTGAAAAAATCTACGCTGCCGGCGACTGCGTTTCCGGTGCTGCGACTGTTGTAGAAGGCGTCGCTTCGGGACGTGATGCGGCAAATCTGGTGCTGAAAGATCTTTTGGGTATTCCGGTGCCTCAGGAGCGCACAGTGAATGTTTCCCGCGGGAAATGGCAGTCTCTCAGAAAAGAGGATCTGGTGTTCCTGCGCGAAGATGTTTCTGAAGCCCCCCGCGAACAGCTGAAATACATTTCCCTTGAAGAGCGCAAAAACTCTTTCAAAGAGGTGAATTTCACCATGACGCCCGAACAGTTGAAAAAAGAGGGCGACCGCTGCATTGAGTGTTCCTGTACCGATAAGCATGAATGTGCGTTGCGTAAACACGGTGAATGTTACCACTGTAACCCTGAAGCCATTCCGGGCGCGCGCCAGAAGCTGAGTTATGACATCCGTCACCCCCATATCATCCAGGACCGCTCCAAATGCATCAAATGCGGCATTTGCGTCAAGACCTGTAAAGAGGTGGTGAATCTGACTTTGCTTTCGCCCAAACTCAGAGGTTTTGCCACCTGTGTGGGAACAGCCTTTGATCAGGGGCTTCCTGCAAGCTGCTCCGAGTGCGGCAAGTGCGTGGAAGCGTGTCCCACCGGCGCCCTTGACTGGCGCATCAAAAAATAATTTCCGGTATTTTCCATGGCTGAAAAATACAAGATCCTGATCGTTGATGATGAAGCTCCCACCAGAGAAGCGCTTCTGCGCTATCTGCGCCGGAACTTTACGGTCAAAGGTGCCGCTGACGGTGCCGAGGCCATTGAATACATCAGAAGCGAGGAGTTTGATCTGGTGCTTACGGATTTGCGTATGCCCAGAGCGGACGGCATGAGTGTGCTTGAGGCGGTACGCGGTAAAACGCCGCCGCCTTTGTGTATCCTGCTCACAGCTTACGGCTCCATCAGCGACGCAGTAAAAGCGGTGAAGGCGGGAGCCTTTGATTTTGTCGCCAAACCCATCAAGCTGGAAAAACTTGATGAGGTGATCTCTCAGGCGCTTGCCTCCCGTCCTCCCCGGCAGACACAAAGTCAGGAGCCGGAAAAGGCGGCGCCCCCTCTTTCTGCCGCCATGGGGAAAGTCATGGAGCTTGCCGCAACAGTTGCTCCTTCAAAAAGTACAGTGCTTCTTACCGGCGAAAGCGGTACCGGCAAAGAGGTCATGGCGCGCCGCATACATGATCTGAGCGGACGCACCGGACTTTTTGTTCCGGTACACTGTGCCGCTTTGAATGCGAACTTGCTTGAAAGTGAACTTTTCGGTCACGAAAAAGGCGCCTTTACCGGAGCGGAGTCCCGTCAGCGGGGGCGCTTTGAAATCGCAGAAGGGGGAACCGTATTTCTTGATGAGATCGGTGAGATCGACGCCCAGACACAGGTCAAACTGCTGCGGGTCATTGAGAGCCGTTCCTTTGAACGTGTAGGCGGCACGGAGCCCATCAAAACAGATGCAAGACTCATTGCCGCCACCAACCGTGATCTGCGGAAAATGGTGGCAGAAGGCACCTTCAGGGAAGATCTTTTTTACCGTCTGTCAGTGGTGAATCTTCAACTGCCGCCGCTGCGGGAACGCCGTGAGGAGATCCCGGGACTTGCGGAGCAGTTTCTCAAAGAGTTTGCAGCAGACAACAACCGTGAGGTCAAAGGTTTTTCCCCGGAACTTCTTGAAACTCTGGTCAATGCTCCCTGGCCGGGCAATATCCGGGAACTGCGGAACACGGTGGAATTCATGGTTGTGACCTCCACTGCCGAAGAGTTGGGAGTTGGCAATCTGCCCCCTGATTTTGATCAGAACGGGGAGCTTCAAAGTCAGGGCGTTTCCCCTGCAGGCGCACTCTCTCTTGAAGAGAATAACTTTGAACTTATCAAACAGGCTTTGAAACAGTGCAACGGCAACCGTACCGCCGCTGCCAAACTGTTGGGGATCAGCCGCCGGACTCTTCACAGGCGCCTTGCTGAAATGGAGCTTGAATAAGCCTCTTTCTTTCACTTCTTTCTTACTCTTTTTCCAATAAAAACCCGGTATCGCGGAACATGCCGCCATACCGGGTTTTATATTGACTTGAAATGCGGATCTTACGCCAGCATTGCCTTGTTCTGTTCTTCAAAGATGGTGTTTTTACCCTCTTCATCAAAACCGGATTCAGCCAGAGAGCCGAAGCTGAGGGTAACGAAGCCCACCCCCGTAACGGTGACGGAGTTGGTACCGTCAGAGTAGGTAAGGGTATCTGCGTTCCAGTTCTCTTCGGATCCCTCCTCGAAATGCAAGGTAACGGCACAGTCAGAGAGCTGTTCAACACGATCTTTGCCGAAGTCACCGGCGAAGATGAAGGTATCATTGCCGCCGCCGCCCTGCATCACGTCGTCGCCGCTGCCGCCGGAAAGGATATCATCCCCGGCACCGCCTGCGAGACGGTCATCCCCGGCACCGCCGGAAAGGAGATTGCTTTCAGCGCCGCCCCAGAGGATATCGTTGCCGTCGCCGCCGTAGATCTTGATGGAACTGCCTTCATAGTTATAGCGGACAGTTGTCATATCGACGATATCGTTTCCGGCCCCGGCGCGGATCTCATCGATCTGAGCAAAACGGGCACTTTCACCCAGGGCGGTATAGATATCATCCACAAAGAGGGCATCACCGTTGGCGTCATCGGTCATCACCAGGACCCCGGCATCGGCAGATCCTTCAAAGATATCTGCGATCTTGTTCCTGCCGGCGAGGAAGACGCGTTCACCGGTCATCTGATTTTCTGCGGCATATCCTTTGCCCCAGACGCCGCTGGCGTTGGCAAAGAAGAGATCCGCAGCGCCGTCGGCGTCGGAGTGGAAGAGAGCGGGTTCAGCATTGCCCTCTGCGGTGATTTCGCTGCCGGTGACACTGGCAGAATCCGTTTCGACACTCCACTGATATGTTCCCTGAGCCATGCCGTATGTATCAAGGGCGGTAGTTGTGGTTTCAACAGTAAGAACATTCTCAAAGTTGTCTTTGGAGTAACTCACAACATATTTCCCGGCTTCAGCGGCATCGCTCCAAGTGATGCCGTTGGCGTCACCCTGCAGATCGGTAATGGTACCAGGGATTTCAAAGGAAACGACTTCGGACCAATCAGAGATATTGCCGGCCTTGTCAACGCTCTGCAGCTGGAAATAGTATTTGCCGGCGGAAAGCCCGGTGATTTCAAAGGCACTTTCAGAAAGGGAGGTGCCTTTGCCGATCAAAGTTTCACTTCCACCCCAGCGCAGATTGTAGGAAGCGATGCCGGAGCCGCCCTCATTGTCGGCGGCATCTTCCCAGTCAACGGTCAGGGTGCCGCCGGTCAAGCTGAAGTTGACGGTTTCGGGGGTCAGGGGCACCACCTTGTCGATATTGGTTACCTCATACGTAACAACATCTGAGAAGTGGCCGAAAAGATCTTTTTCACGGAAATAAACGGTGGCATTCTGCATCACAACGACGGGTGCAGTGTAGTCATACCATCTGATACCGTTGTGTGAATACTGTTTGCGAACAGCACTGCCAGTATATGTGACGGTAAGAGTCACATTTTTCCGGGTAAATCCGGTAATATCGGCACTTACGACAGGAACTTCCGGCAATGAAGGGTCGATATTGGTGAAGGTGATGGATTCTTCGGCGGTGTTACCGTGACTGTCAGTCGACTTGAAGTACCATGTACCGTTTTCACGGATAACAAGTCCTTCGGTGTAAGGAGTATAATTGACGCCATCTGTACTGTACAAAATGGGACTGCCGTCATCAGTGGCGGCGCTCAGGAAAGAGATGCGAGTGGGATTTTCGGTATTGGCTTTCAGTGTAATGACTGGAGGACACCAGTCGATCACAGTCGAAAATGCCTCGGACCATTGAGAAAGATTCCCCGCTTTGTCAACACTCTGCACCTGGAAATACAATGTGCCGTCAGAAACCTCAGTCAGCGGTACCCTGCTTGCCTCGACAAAAGTCCCTTCTCCCGAAAGAGATGCACTTGTACCGTAGCGGTAATTGTACCCGGCAATTCCTGAAACGCCGTTATCGGCGGCGTCATCCCACTCCACGATGATGGATTTGTCACTCTCGCTGAAAATCACAGAAGCCGGCAGACTGGGAGCCGTTTTGTCGATATTGGCAACAGTATGGTGACTGACCTCAGAAGGCTCCCCTGCCCCGTCAATATCTCTGAAGTAAACAGTGGTATTTTCAGTGACCTCAAAGACTCCGCCGGAAAGGGTCTCCCAGTTCAAATTATCATAGGAGTATTCGGTCCTTACGGCATTAGGCTGTGAGTAGACACTAAGTAAAATATTGGTATTAGTGAAAGAGGTATTACTGGGAACAACGACAGGGCCGTGCTGGTCAATATTGCTGACAGCAAAGGTTGTTTCGCCCACATTGCCGGCTGCATCAGTGGACTTGAAGAACACTGTGCCGTTGAAAATAACCTTGACAGCTTCGGTATAAGAGTACCAGTCATTCCCATTGAAGCTGTACTCGACGGTGCTGCTTTTATTGGTGCTTACTGTAAGATAAACTTCTGAAACCAGCTCCTCTGTGTCCGCTGTAACGGTAACAATGGGGGGTATTTTGTCAATATTGGTCACCTGATAGGAGGCAATATCAGAGTAATTGCCCATGGGATCCTGACCGCGGAACTCCACAGTGCTGTTCTGCTGCACTGTGACCGGGGTCGTGTAAGTCTGCCATTCGCCGTCGTTGATACGATACTCCCGAACGTTACTCATTTCGTGATAAACAGCTGTCAGCACCACATCCTTATTGGTCAATACGGTCACGTCGGCTGTTACCGCAGGAGCGGGAAGTTTGAGGATATCAATGGTAAAGTTGAGATCCTCTCCGTCTTTGACCAGTTGGTAAGAGTAATAACCGTTCTCAATGGCTCCGCCTCCCACAGACACAGTTCCCAGCACAGTTGTCCCGTTGCTCACACTCATGGAACCATTGAAGTTATCCGCCTCTCCGTCGACAAGCCGATAGGTACCTACAGCCTGATTATCAGCAACTGTGATCGTAAAATCAAGATCTGAGATCCACTCAAACCCGTTGGAGATCAATTCTCTATTTCCTGTGTTTCTCTGCTCAAGGTGAAACTCTATCTTTGTATCACTTGACACGAAGGCCCCGGAAGAAACTGTCATAGTTCCCGCCAGAGCGACAGTTCCCTCCAAAACGCCCCCTTCTGCCACAGTCATGGAGCCGCCTGAGTTGACAGTCACATCAGATGCACTGCCCCCATTGTCAATAATCAAACGGCCTTCTGAAGCGTTGACGAAAGTTGAGTTTGCCACACCGCCATCGTAGATGCTCAAAGTAGCAGACCTACCGGCAATGGTGGTAAAATTTGCCACACCGCCATTGGCAATGTCCATTTCCCAATTGTTGACAGTAGAGTTCACTATGACACCGCTGCTGATGTGCATGCTGCCATTATTGGTAATGGAATCTGCCACACCGCCGCTGCTGATGTGCATGACTCCATTATTGGTGGCAGAAGTCATCGTGCCGCCGGACAGGATATTTATCGTATCATACCCTGTCCCCGAGAAAACGCCATCCTTCACCTCAAATGTATCTGCCCCGCAGCTTCCCTGGATAACGGTATCAGGCGCGACAGTGAGCTCAAGATATGCGCCGGTGGCGGCAGAAATATTGGAAACAGTACAGCCGGAGTCGATACACAAGGAACCACGGGATTCAACTGTAATGGTGTCAGCTGCTCCTCCTGAAATACGCATTGTTCCCCCGGCGATGACGGTTGTTGAAGTTGCCACACCGCCAAGCAGCTCTATCAGGCCTCCATCATTAGCAATGTTATTGAGGGCAACAGCCCCCGAGGAGATTTTCATGGCTCCCTCCCCAAACAGTGAATTGCTGTTCGCCGTACCACCGGAAAAGACAAAGAGGACTCCCCCATTTTTGATAGTGTTATTGAGAACCAAACCTTCACGCATGGCATACATACTGGCGCCGGAAACATTCTGTAATGCCATGGAATTCATTTGGGAGATTAAAGTATGGTTTGACCCGAAATAAACGCCTGTGTAATTACTTGCGTAAGTCACCACTGCTCCGTTTTCAGCAAAGATATTGCCGACGCAAGGAGTCCAGATCACATTGGCAGCCGTACCGCCGGAACTGACGTAAAAATCAGCACCCGATGAAACAGTAACACGGTTGGCTGTGGCTCCATTGTAAACATAGGCAACACCATTGGATTTAATGGTCACGCTTTCTACAAACCCGCCGGAACTGACATCCAAACGACCATACTCATTCAAGATCACTTCAGCAGCGGAACCGCCGGAACTGACATTGACTACACCATACCTGGGGTTTGATGAAGAACTACCTTGGGCCTCAACATTACTTGCAATCCCACCGGAACTGATCTGCAGTTCACCGTTAGTCTTAACGACAGTAGAATTTGCCACGCCGCCATTGCTGATGTGCATGGAAGCGTTAGAAACAGTGGTAGCGCTTGCTATGCCGTCTTCGTGAATATACATCACACCATGATCGATAATGTAAGTAGAGTTTACTGTCCCATTTTCCATCACATACATACTTGTGTATGAGTGTGACACCTTCACTTCCACCATATTTCCGGCAGAGGAAAGCAACCTATGATTTGAGCCATACCAGACGCCTGTATAACGGCTGACAAACTCAACGTGTGCCCCCTCCTCAGCGTACACACGTCCTTCACAGGGAGTCCAGACCACATGGGTTGCCGTTCCTCCGGAAGAAACGGTCAAATATCCCCCTGAAGAGACGGTCACGGAGTCAACACTGCCGCCTTCGTAAACCTCTACCCGTCCAACTTCATCATATTCACCAACGACAGAAGCAGAAGTAACAATACCGCCGGAACTTATGTACATAGAACCCCAGCGATTGACCGTAACGATATCTGCAGAACCACCGTTGCTGACGCGCATAGCACCACTTGAATTGATAGTCGCAACATTCACAACACCGCCGCTGCTGATGTATATACGGCCGAAGTAGTTGACGACAGTTGAGTTCGCAACTGTCCCCTTGTGAAGAGTCATACTGTCTCCAGAACCAAGTACCACGTTCTCAATAGTATTGGCAGCAAAGGTTACTTCTGCCCCTTCAGCAACTTGAACATAACCGCCGTTTTCTTTGATTTCGAGAGCGGAGCCTCCCCGGCTGACATATACCGAGCCCCCGACATTGACAGTGATGGCACTTGCCGTGCCTCTGTTATAGATGTACATGCACCCATCTTCACTGACAGTAGTTGAATTTGCAAAACCGCCATTGCTGACTCTCAAAAAGGAGCTCCAACCGGCAATGTTGGTCAAATTTGCCACACCGCCGCTGCTGACATGTACATAACTTGAGGAATTGACTACGGTAGAGTTCGCTGTGCCGCCATTACGGATGTACATAGTTCCATCGTTAGTAGTTGAGTTCGCCACACCTCCGCTGTAAACGTACATGGCACTGTTATTTCTGGTAAAGTTTGCGGTACCGCCATTACTGATGTACATGACACCGCTATTGGTAGTGGAATCAGCAATACCGCCTTCAGAAATGTTCAGTCTGCCGTAGTAGCTGACGACAGTCTGAACAGCGGAACCGCCGGAACTGATGTTCATAACATCTCCACTTGTCACAGGAACGCCGACAGAGACAACACCTGAAGTAACGTCGTAAGCACTGGCATAGGCGGCAAGTCCCTCGCCGCCGTGGTCGAGAGTACCTAAAAGGTGGTCGGTTTCATGGGCAATGGTATTGATGATTTCGGTGTCGGTGGCAGTGGTGTCTAAATTGACAAAGGCTTTGTCGGTTTTATTCAAATTGCCTTCATCGATGGTTTCGGCAAGGCCTTTGAAAGTGCCGTAGGAATCGAAAGCAGTGGTTCTGCCCACAAAAACGGTTGAGTATTCCTGCCCCACGGGGCGTTGGGTGACAAACAGGATGCCCTCAGCAGCGTACCTTGCGTTGAGTTGGGTGACGATATTATTGATACGTTCTGCGGTCAGCAAAGCATCTTTGACTTCCACAGTGTCAAGGCTCAGGATCTCGCCGTTGTAAGAGGCGTTTTCACCGTCAAAGTCCAAATAAACAATTTGTGCTGCCACCGCAATCTGAGGGAGATACTGCAGTCCGCCATGAGTCATCTTCTGAGATTCCATAAACCATGCCTTTATTCAGGTATTAATTGAATTTACATATTCTCCGCTAATATAGCATACTCTCAACAAAAAGTCAAGTAAATATCATTAAGGCATTAAAAAAAATGCTTCAAGTGCCTGGAACAGCATAAAAAAAGAGAACTGCAGCAAAAACTTTTGCAAGCTCCTGCGGCAGCTCCTTTTTACAGAGTTATAAAAGATCACCCGATCTCAGGCAGCTGGGAAAGTCCCTGCATCAGATCTTCGTCGGTGGGGATATAATCCTGCATGACGCCGTCGTTGAATTTCTGGTAAGAGAACATGTCAAAGTACCCCGTTCCCGTAAGTCCGATGACAATGGTCTTCTCTTCGCCTGTCTCACGGCACTTGATGGCTTCGTCGATGGCAACACGGATGGCATGACTGCTTTCAGGTGCGGGGAGAATACCTTCAGTGCGGGCAAACTCCCGCGCCGCGGCAAAGACATCGGTCTGCTTCACAGAACGTGCCTCCATGAGTCCGTCATCGTAAAGCTGGGAAAGAATGGAACTCATCCCGTGATAACGCAAGCCCCCCGCATGGCTGGAACTGGGCATGAAACGGCATCCCAGCGTATACATCTTGGAAAGAGGACAGATCCGACCCGTGTCGCAGTAGTCGTAAGCAAATTTGCCCCGGGTCAGACTGGGACAGGAGGCAGGCTCAACTGCAATAAAGTGGTAATCCGCCTCTCCACGGAGTTTCCTGCCCATGAAAGGCGCGATCAAGCCTCCCAGATTGGAGCCGCCCCCGGCACAGCCGACAATGATGTCAGGCTCAATGCCGTACTTCTCAAAGGCACTGGCAGTTTCAAGTCCGATGATGCTCTGGTGCAGCATCACCTGAGAAAGCACTGAACCCAATGCATAACGGAATCCGGGCGTATTGGCGGCGCACTCCACCGCTTCAGAGATGGCGCAGCCGAGACTTCCGGGAGCATCGGGGAAGTCTGCAAGGATCTTGCGTCCGGCCTCAGTGGTGTCAGAGGGTGAAGGCACCACCGAGGCACCGTAGGTACGCATGACCTCGCGGCGGAAAGGCTTCTGCTCATAAGAACACTTCACCATGAAAACTTTGCAGACAAGTCCGAAAAAGGCACAAGCCATGGAAAGCGCCGTGCCCCACTGCCCCGCACCCGTTTCAGTGGTGACTCCGGTCAACCCCTGCTCTTTTGCGTAGTACGCCTGAGCAATGGCAGAGTTGAGCTTGTGGCTGCCGGAGGTGTTGTTGCCCTCAAACTTGTAGAAGATGTGGGCAGGAGTGTTCAGAGCCTTTTCCAGAAAGACCGCATGGGTCAGAGGCGCCGGACGGTACATCTTGTAAAAGTCCTGGATCGCCTGGGGAATGTCAAAGAAAGCGTTGACTTCATCCAGCTCCTGACGGGCGCACTCGTCGCAAAAAACCTGACGGAGCTCCTCAAAGGTGATGGGCTTCATGGTCGCAGGACTCAGCAGCGGAGCCGGTTTGTTTTTCATATCGGCACGCAAATTGTACCACTGCTTCGGCAATTCATTTTCAGAAAGCTGTAATTTGTAGGGGAGCTTGTTGAAATCTACTTTTGAATTCCGATTGCTCATTTTCTTTTCCTCAAAAAAATGTTTGATTGATAGAGGCAATTTCAAAACTCCTCAAAATTGTCAAAGCGCCCTCGCTTCGATCTGATAAAGGGAGCGTTTGAGGCTGTTACCTTGCAGGTAGCAGCCTTCAAACTACCCTTTACAGCTCTTTGCGAATGACATCTTTGCCATTTTTTGAATGACTTTTGAAATTACCTCGATAAACAAAAAACGGATGGATTTTTCCACCCGTTTCTCTTCTTGACTTCTCTTATTTTATCTGCACAACAAAACAGGCGGAAACTTCAGTTGAGTCGCCACCAGCACCAGTTGATGTTGTGAAGATGATATTTCATAATGCTTTTAATATAACACAAAAAAAATATTTGTCAAGAGGCAATTTCAAAAGAGGTTCAAAAAAAAGCAAATTCCTGACTCCTGAAGAATAACATCACTCCGAAAAAGAAGATTTTTTTCTTGAAACGTATTGACAAAATATACTTGACGGTATAAATTATGTTTCCGCTAAATCATCCCGTCAAATACCGGAACAATTAAAATCATGATCTGCAACCGTCCCCTCAACGCCGCTGAAATGAAAAGCTCACAGCGGAATTATCTGTTTTACAACGGAGTCAACGGCGCTTCATATATGTGCCTCGGTGAAACAGTCCTCATCCTTTTCGCCGTCAAGCTCCACAGTCCGGATTATGTGATCGCCATTTTGGGCGGCATGATCCTTTTCGGATTTCTGCTGCTGCCCCTCGGCAAACTTATGACCGCCAGAGGCGGCGCCGCACGTACTCAGGCCGACTGCTGGGTCTACCGCAATATCGCCGCACTCCTCGTGGCGGCAGCGGCACCCGTGGCTTTTTTTATCAGCGAAACTCTGGCAACATCTCTTATCGTGCTGGGGGCCTTTCTCTTTTACGGATTCCGCGCCGCAGGCGTGGTGATGAGCAATCCCCTCGTGGGGGAAATCTGCGAAAAAAAAGAGATCGGCGGATTTCTTTCAAAAGCATGGATCTATTTCTACTCAAGCGGTCTGACGGCACTCGTTATCATAAGTCTCTGCTTGAAACTCAATCAATCCGTCTGGATGCTTTTCGGGATCATCATCGCCGGAACTGTGCTTGGTATTTACAGTTCCTCATTCTGCCGCAGGATCTGCGAAACAGGGGAGATCCGGGAAAACGCCAAACGTCCTCTGCTCAATGAGATACTCCCCCTGCTGAAAAACAAGGTGCTCATCCGCCAGATCATCGCCGGAATGATCTGCAACATGAGCGTGGTCTTTCTGGTTCCCATTTCAATGCTGACTCTCAAACGGGGGTACGGCGTTGATGACAGTACCGCGCTGCTCTACTCTCTTGTGCAGTTCGCCGCAAGCATCGGTTCAAGTCTGGTGCTTTCAAAACTTGCCGACAGATTCGGCGGAAGACGCATGGCTATCGCAGGATTTTACGGGAACTACATCATCGTCTTTCTCTGGCTGATACTGCCCATGACATTTCATCCCCTGCTGCTTATACTGCCTTTTATCTTCTGCCCCTGCTGCGCGGTGACGGCGGCAACTTCGCTGACCCAATATTTCATCCACACCATCAAGCCCAAAGATCAGGTGGTCGCCAGCATGCTCCTGGCTGTGGGCACAGGCGTCCTTGCCGGACTCCCCGGCATGCTCCTGAGCAGTCTCTTTCTGAAAACCGCCGCAAAGCTGAATACCACAGGCGCCGCTCTGATGACCTACAAATATTACTTCGCATTCATTCTGATACTTCTGCCCATCATGAGCATTGCCGTTCACAGCCTTTACAAAGAAAACAAGCTCCCCTCTGAAGAACAGTAAAAAAGATCACACCCCGAATTTCTGTGCCAGAGCAGCTGCATTCTCTGACATGAATGAGCGCTCGCTTTTCCCCCAGTTGGCGGTGCGTCCCACACGCTGGAAAAACTCCTCCATGAAACGCGCCGTGTCGACCATGTTCTGCCAGTAGGGTCTGCTGCCGTAAAGACCGTCCACTCCGAACATGAGTTTCTGTGAAAAAAGTCTGCCGTCGGCACACCGGGAGTCCAGATTGTGCATCAGCCACTCATAGTCGATCAGACCGCAGACAGAACAGCTTATATTAGGATAATAAAAAAGGGACTCCCACAATTCATTGATCCACGGCACCCCCTGGTGTCCCTGGATCAGCTGCAGACGCGGAAAAGCGTCGGCAATGGTGTCGAGCATGCTGGGTTTCATCTTCCCCGGCCCGGGAGCGCCTGGAACAGACATTCTCTGCCAGAAACCTTTTGAAATGATCCCCACATGAAAAAGGATGGGCATGCCCAGCTCCTCCGCCCGGGCATAAACCGGAAAAAAGGATTCATCATCATAATTTTTCACAGGTGAAATAGCCTTGAGACCGGTAAATCCCTTCTCTTTGAGGCGGGTGACTTCTCCGGCGCCTTTGGTCAGATCAATGAATCCGAAAGGAATATACATCCCCGGATAACGGCGGGCGCACATCACGACTTCCTCCTCATCCGCAAAAGGGATACCGTCAGAAGCACAGGGGCAATGCATGAGCCACGCCTGTTCCAGAAGACCGCTTGAGGCGATTTCATCCATAAGCGCCCAGTCCACACCATGGATCAAATGGGCGTGAGTGTCAATAAAAGGTTTCATGGCAACTCCTTGAGTTTTGGGTTGAGTCTGATAAAATATACTCTACCCACAGGAATTTTCAACAGATATCAGCAGCAAAAGATGAAATTTTTTCCAAAAAACTGATATTATCAGTTGACATTATCAGTTTTTGTGTTATATTAAGCATTAAAGCTACCATATATCAAGGATCACGACAATGGCTGTTCTGGCAGAATTGCACGATTATATTCTCAATCTTATCGAGAGAGAACTCCGTCCCGGAGCAAAACTTCCGGGAGCCCGGAGCATAGCAGAGCGTTTTTCATGTTCTCTGCCCCGGGTACAGACGGTGCTGGATTCTCTCGAACAGAGCGGCGTTGTGGAAAGCCGTCCCCGCAGCGGAACCTATGTAAGCTCCGACTACAAAGAGCGGAATTTACCCCGGAACGTGGTGTGCAGCAGCTTTGTCAACGCCCTTTCAGAGGAACAGAAAAAACGATTCCGCACACTCTTCCCGGAGCTCCACCTGACAGGTGTCTTCCGGAGCGGCGGCGTGGAAATACTCTCATCTTTCACCATTCTTTCACGCCTTGACAAATATCAGGATCTGACAGAGATCTTTGAAGAAACTTTTCCCGACAGTGCAAAACGTTTCTTCATGGAGTCCCTTGAACCCTTCCGTTTCAATGGCAAACTCTGTGCGGTCCCCATCATGTTTTCCCCTCAGATCCTCTGGTACAATCCCGAACTGTTCCGTAAAACCAATACCCCCTTCCCCACAAACGTCTGGGGCGAAAAGGAGTTTTTCTCTGCGATCCGCCAGCTGCACAAAACTCTTTCCGGCAGACGGATCATCAACTACACTCCGGCATTCCAGCATTGGAGCAACTTTATTCACGCTTCAGGAGCCCTTCTCTTTGATCCCACCCTTCCGGAACCGGTGCAGACAGATGCCCCCCGGACAATAGAGGCATGCTGCAAATATGCTGAACTTCTCAGGGAACTTGATCTTGTGGAAGATTATAACGACGATCCCGCAACAAGTTTTGCTCAGGGCAAACTTGCCATGTTTTCAGGATTCCGGCAGAGCGCCTACTATTTCAGAGAAAAAGGTATCTCTTTCACGCCGGGAGCAGTTTTTATGCCTTCTCTGGGAACAGCGGAAAAACAGCTGGGGGCAGGATTGATTGCATTCCGCAACAGTTTTTATGACAGAGAGAAGATCAAAGAGCTGCTGCGGTTCTGGCTTTCAGACTCCATTCAGCAGACCCTCGGAAAAAGCAGTTACGGGATCCCTTTTCTGCGCGCTGCAGCCCTGACGACTCTTGATCCGGAAAAAGAACCGGATCGTTTTCTGCTTGAAACGCTGCCTCCGCTCAGCACAAATTGCCACATCCATTCAGAAGTTCTCGGCAGTATCCTTTCCCGTGCAAGTACGCTTATAAACACAGCAGAACCTTCACAAATCCCCGGGATCCTCAATGAGCTGGCAACAACTCTGAGGTTCATTGTAAAACTTCAACGTTAACAACTTCAAATCAAAAGGAGAAAAAAATGGAGTTCAAACGTGTTATCCTTTTTTCCGGCTACACGGCCTTCAACGGCATACTGCCGCCTGAAGAGTTCAAAAAGTTTGCCGCAGTTGCCGCTGAAACCGGCTTCACCCACGTTGATCTCGGCTGTTCCATGCTGGAACGCAGCCGCCATCAGCTGCCTAACAACGGCGTCTGGTGCAAAGACTATGACTTCTACCCCGAATACACGGCAGCATTCCCCGGATTTTTCAAATTCTACGTCCCGGGTGCCCTCAAAGCCTATCTGCCGGAGGAAACAGCCAAACGGAATCTGGAATCCATGCATGTGCGTGCAGAGATCCTCCAGTCTCTGGGTCTCAAAGGTTCCTTCCTTGGGGGTGAACCCCAGTTCCTGCCTGAAAAGGCTTTTCAGGATCATCCGGAGTGGCGCGGCGCCCGGTGCGACTTTGCCGGACGCAGTCAGGTCGCCTACTGGTCCCCCTGTATTGACCAGCCGGAGATCCTCTCCCTCTATTCAGAAGCAGCCAACGCCCTCTGCGATGCGGCCCCCTGTATTGAATACGTCCACATGCTGACCGGGGACTCCGGAAACGGCATCTGCTGGGGTGAACTTTACACCGGAACCAACGGACCTGAGTTCTGCCGCAACATTTCCACCGAACAACGCGTTTCCACCTATTGCGGCGTTCTTACAGACGCCATGAAAAAACACGGTCACGAAGAACCGATGGCAGTTCTGCACCGTTCCCCCCCATGGGGACGGAGCGTCCCTGTCCGCAAAGTTCCCGGTTCTCCCGGCGGTACCATCTACTCTGCGAGAGGCTATCAGGATAAACCCGTCTGCCATGAAGATCCTGTTTCAATTCTTGAAGAGATCGCAAAGGCTGACGGTTTTGAAAACCTGATCGTCAACATTGAAGCCCCCGAACTTCAGATGCGCCGGGGCGGGATCTATCCTGAAGTCATCAAGTCTGCCCTTGGATCCAAGCCCAGAGGCACCACAGACATTGCCTGCCGCATCAAATCCGCCCTGGGGAAGAGCATGCCTGAAGCCGATGCCGAAAAAATGACAGATGGCTTTTTCCTGGTCAGTCAGGCGCTGAAAGATTATCAGACCACATTGAGCTGCAACTTCTTCTATGGCAACATGAGTGAACGCTGGCTGACCCGTCCTCTGCTGGTCTGCATCCCCCCCATGGACTCCGAAGAAACAGCCTTCTACCGGAACCATATCTTCAGCGTCAACGGAGAATCTGCATTCCGGGATTATCTGGATTTTCACGGCGGCCGCTGGGTCAGATTCGGAAAAACCCGCGAAGAGGCATTTTACTCCGCCTTTATCTGCGCCAATATCATCGGCAAACTGGATAAAGCCATTGAACTTTTCGGCCCTGAATCCGATGCCGGATGGCGTACACGCGCCTTGCGGGTACTGGTAAAAAATATCCGTCATCTGCTGCTTTTTACCTACTATCACGATCAGCTGCGCGCGACAGGTGAAACGCCCCGCCCGGCTGTTCAGCAGATCATGCGCGCAGAAGTGGATAACTGCAGCGAAATGATCACCATCCTTGAAAAGGGACCTGCCAATGTGATCCATCTGGCGGAAACCAAAGAGATGGAACACACCTTCCGTTTCGGTCCTGATCTGGCGGATCAGCTGCGTCTGAAACAGAAGCTGATGTTTGACCACTGGCACGATCTTGATGATGTGCTGACCGGCAAGAAGCCTCCGGTTGAATAAGTCAACGGCATCTTCAATTCCTGAAACAGATAAGTTTGCAGAAAATGCGAACTTATCTGTTTTTTTATGCCCTGCTCCTGAAAGGGGAGGATCAAAGGATAAAAAAACTCTGTTTCCAGCCGGAAATTGATCCCGGTACTGAAAACAGAGTTTCTCAAAGTTTTTTATATACTCAGCGCAACACGCCCCGGATCTCGTTTTCCAGACTGCCGGCTTCGTTGTAGATGACTCTTCCGGCCAGTTCCACGGAAGCGATGGCTTTGCGGTACTCGGCGGGGAGTCTCTTCAGACGGTCACGGTAAGAGGTGCTGAACATGGCAGGCAGGTGATCCAGCAGCAGCTCATCGGTGATGATTTCAGGATGCGAATCAAGATATTCGGAAATTTCCACGTTCTTGGTGTTGATGCTTCTGGAAAGACGGTCCGTCAGATCGGTCAGAAACTCACCGGTGGCGCGACGGGTGGCAAAGAGCCATTCCGCCTCACGTTTGGCGTTGAAAGCCAGAATCTCCATCACCTGAGGAACCAGGATCTCTTTCTCTTTGCGGAACTCATCTTCATCAAGCATCAGTCCGGCGAGGATCTCATAAGAAGAGGTGATAACACCGCACTTGTTGGCTGAGGCATCTTTCACATCCAGAATACCGGATTTCTGCAGCTCGATCCGGGCGGCAGGAGTCAGGAAGGAGTTCGCCCCTTCCACGATGGCACGGCAGCCGTTGCCTTCACCATTGGCATAAGAGGTCCAGTTGTCAATATTGACAGTTGAAGGACGTCCGCCACAGGGGATGAAGATGTCGGCATAGCGGAAAAGATTGCTCTGGAACACCCCCATGAACTCATCACGGGAAAGATGCTTTTCTACGATCTTGCCTTCCTGCAGGATCACCTGACGGTAATACTCAGTATCCCCGTCTCTCAAAGGAGCAGAGAAGACCATGAAAGCCCCCTCCCCTTTCAGTTTCCTGCAATCAAATTTGTCAAGGTTGGCAGTAAGAACAAGTTCGCTCAGAGCGTCGCGGTCGATGCCGGCGGGATCATAGAGAGCCGCAGGACCGTCAGTAATGGCGATGATCCGCATTGAAGGATAACAGTAAGCGCCGTTTTCCTTACGGAGCAACAGCTTCATCATGTTACCGGCGACATCTCCGAAGGGACCTCCGGAAATTTTCACAGAGAAGTCATCTTTGCAGGGATCAATGCCCAGTTCCTGCATGGTTTTGAGGAAATACTGGTGAACTCCGAAGCTGGTCACGCCGTATTCCTTGTGGTTGATACCGCACTCAGGTTTTCCGGAAATGATTCCGCTGCCCAGAGTGTAACCGGCGCGGGCACCGTAGTCGCCCATGTAGCCGATCATGGCGTCAAACATATTTTCATCGGGTCCGATTTCCACGATTTCGCGCGTTCCGAGGCGGTCAATGATGTTCTTTTCGCGCAAGGAGCCGTCTTCATTATAGTTGATGAGAGAAAGGAAGGCGGCAAAGAGAGCTTTCTGAGCTTCCCACAACTCACTGCGCCAGTCATCTTTTCGCTCAGTCTTGAGCAGCGTGATCATCTTGGAACCGCCTTCAAAGATGTCTTTATTCTTGCTGTGCTGGGTATGGGCAAGAACGAAGACTTCGCGGAAGAACTCATCACGGGCAGCTTCAAAGTAATCGCTGCGTTCCAGTTCGTTAGCCACGATGCGGGGGATAACGGTACGCCATCCGCCGCGGGCGATCTCAGAGAAGCGAACCTGGAATCCGGCAGCCTGACGGCGGAAGAAGAAGAAAACACCGTAAGGAGTATCTGCAGGGAAAGATTTCCTGTATTCAGGAGTCAAAGAGTCATAGAAATCCATAAAATCAGGTTTGAGCCTGAAGGCAAGAGCACCTTTATCCACCACAAAGAAGTTGCACTTTTCAATACAGTTGATAAAGTTGTAGATAGCCTGGAAAATATTGCGGCTCAGAACATCACGCTCAGCCATACCGGAGTTGATGTCGCGGATCTTTTTCTGAAGAGCGGCTTCATCGACCAGAGAGCCATCCCATGCCGGATCAAAACGGCTGCAGAAAAGTTCAAAGAGTGAACCGGCAAGTTCAGGATTGAGAACGATCAGTCTTTCGATATCAGCATAGCTGTAAGCACTGCGGTCAACAAAAGAGAACTGGCTGTGAGCAAATTCGGCACAGGCACGGAAGAAGTTCAAATCAGCCACATTCCAACGGCGTTTCACAGCAAATTCCCGATGGAAAAGATCATTGCTGTCGCTCCAGTAGAGGGCTTTGACAGCGCGTTCAAATCCGGCGATCTTGTCAGCATCGCCGTCAAAGTAGAAACTGCCGAAATCAACGGCGCAGCGCTCAAGCTCTTCGCTTCCTGCGGCGTGTGAAAATTCCCGCCAGTAAGCGCGTTCAATATGCAGATTGCTGAGCTGCATAGCTTCAACGATCTGGCCGAAATAGCGGCTGCCGGCAAAGGCATTGGGAGCAGCGACAAGCATCTTGAAAGTATTGCCGCCGAGGGCAGTGATCCGGACTGCGGCACGGGATTCGCCCTGGACCTCAAGGGTCATTGCAATACGTTCAGCCAGACGGTCGATCGTCAGGTCTGAGATATGTTCCCAGTTCAAGCGGGTATAAAGTTCCTCGACTCCGGCAGGGAGCTTACCGGAGTTGTCTGTAAAATATTTCTTAAGTGCGTCAAGAGAAACTCCGGGTTCTTCCTTGGGAAGCTGAGTTACAGTAAAGGCTTCAACCACCAGAAACTGATCGGCACCGGCGGGGGTGAAGGGCTTGCAGGATTCGTGGATCCCGGCTCCGGTGAAGGGAAGTGCCGCGATTTCAGCACCGTTGGAGCTGTGAAGAACGCCGCAGCTTTCATCGCGAAGGTAGAAGCGGAAGGTCTTTCTGCCGATCTCAGTCTGCAAAGGAGCGCCATTGGGCTTGAGCAGTGAGAGAAAAGGCAGCATGGCACAAATCTCGTTTTCGGTATAGGTTTTGAAAAAGTACTCAGGCATGACGGCCCGGAGTTCTCTGTAACAGTTTTCAAGCTTTCCGGCATTCTCTTCCACTGTATTTTTAAGGATCGCATTACGTTGTATCATGATACACCTCTCTTCGTATATAAATAAAGCGTTTTGATAATATATCTCACATAAAATAAAATGTCAAGCCCTTTTAAAGCAAATCTTTGAGATAAAAGAGAAAGAGAAATCTTCTTTTTCAAATCCGGGAACTCCGTTGGATAATGATGTGGCTGAATCTTTCTTTGCCTGCATGAAGCGGGAAGAATTGTCACACAACTATTACTATGATTTGACAACTTTGAGAAATGATGTGGCAGAAAAAAAGTTTGCAGAGGAAAAATAAAAAGGACAGTTTGGAATTCCAATCGGGGTTGTCCCAAATGTCCTTACTGTATAAAAAGGTGGAGGTAGAACAAATTTGACTTATGACATCTCTACGCTCAAAATGGCAAAAGATTTTCAAGTTTGATGATGATTTACATAGCAGAGAATTTCCGGAGATTTCTATTCAAACACACGCTTTTGAGAGATTATGTCGTTCTCTATTGAGAGAACAGCAGCGGAATGGGTTTGCTGTAAATCTGTGCCGTATTGCCCGGCTTCGGGTTGCTGCGCAACTCTACGCCGCGGCAGGCTTCACTTTGGCTACGCCAATTTCCGCTCCGGTCTGCGCCTATGGCTTGCCCGGGCGT
>JAFWBQ010000024.1 GCA_017507125.1 Lentisphaeria bacterium | reverse complement strand
GAACTGTATTTCTAAAACAGAAAACAACACATCCTTACGCCCGCAAGGGCGCACTTCACGCATTTTTGACGCTCGTCAAAAATGCTCTTCACACCTTCACATCTTCACTCAATCAGCGTTCACGCTGATTGAACTTCTGGTCGTTATTGCGATCATCGCCATATTGGCCGCCATGCTGCTGCCCGCTTTGCAGCAGGCACGCGCCAGAGCGCAGGGGACCAGCTGCGGAAGCAACTTCAACACTCTGGGAAAATATTTGGGGATCTATATCAACGACTACAAGGGATTTTTGCCTTTCCAGAAGACTTCTGCAACGAACTATTTCAACTATGCCAAGGGTAACTCCTCCTACTATGGTTACAAGGAACTTTGGAGACACAGAAGCAGCAATGAGTATCTGGGAGCTTTGTCCAAGAAGACCTCTTCAGGTGTGCTGAGAACCTACCGCAATAAATTGCTCTGTCCCGCAGTGTCAGAGGGACGTCTTACCTACAGAAACTACGTGCCGGGAGAACCGGGCAACAGACCTCACATTCTCAACGAGCTCTTTATGAGTATCGGGGTTTCCATCAAAGTGGCGGGTAAAGACGGTCCCATACGTTTCAGCAGGATCGCCAAACCTTCCTGGCTTATTTACCTGGCTGACAGTGCAGGCGCAGGTGTCTTCGACTACCGTTGCCGCTGGTTCCCTGAGCGAACGGAGGACGGAGACAGGAATCGCTTGATGGGATTCCGTCACAATGGATCTGCCTGGATCCTTTATACTGACGGACATGCCGTCCTGACCAAGGAAAGTGCTGCCCCGGACTATAAGTACTCCAAAAGGAGATGGGATGGTCCTACCTGGCGTCCGAATCCTGCAAGTGCCTATTGATGTTCCTCTGTCTTTTTTGCTGACAAATCAAAGCAGAGTCTGAAAGAGAGAAATATTGGCTGAATGTTTTATATAAAACACGGAGAAAAATATGTTCAACTTCAATATCGTTCCTCTTGAAGTGGAAAATCTTGAGCGCATCTGCGATGATATCGTTGAACTTGTGCGTTCAGGCGTTATTAATCTGCCTCTTTTCAACATGACTCTTGTCCCTGAGGGGGATCCCCCGGTGGATAAGGCAGGAGAGCTGACCGAAAGATTTATGCGCTTTCAGGAGCGCCTTGCCAAAGATGGCATTTCAGGGGGCGTATTGCTCCAATCCACCATTGGACACGGTTATATCCTCAACCGTCAGAATCCTTTCCGGAAGTATGTCGGCATGATGGATGAGCTTGAGCGCCAGGTGTGCTGCCCTCTTGATGAGGGGGTGCAGGAGCATTTTTACAATGTCTGCAAAACCATTGCATCAGCACATCCCGGATTTATCCTTATTGATGATGACTTCAGACTTCTGGGACGCTCAGGGCACGGCTGTGCCTGTCCGCTGCACATGGCGGAGTTCAAGCGCCTGACGGGACTTGATCTGACCATTGCTCAGCTGCGGGAACATCTGAATGGAACTTCTGATGAGGACCGCCGTCTGGCAGAGATTTTTGATAAGATGCAGTGCGATTCACTGGTCAATATGGCAAAACGTATGCGGCAGGGGGTGGATGAGATAGATCCCTCCATCCCCGGGGGATATTGTCCCTGTGCCCCCGATATCCGCCATGCGCTTCCTGTTGCCCGGGCATTTGCAGGGCAGGGGAACCCCACATTGATCCGCATCAACTGCGGTTATTACAATCAGCGCGGCCCCCGGCTTTTTACCGGTGTCATGCAGCGTACGGCGATCCAGCTGGCGGCGATCCGGGAGGAAACAGGCATCGTTCTCACTGAAGCTGACACCTGCCCCCAGAACCGTTACAGTACCAGTGCCGCAACTCTTCACTCTCATTACAGTGCATCCCTTCTTGAAGGGTGTGACGGAGCCAAGCATTGGATCTCCCGTCTCAGGGGAAATGAGTGGAAAAGTGCTGCGGCCTACCGCAAGATCCTGACGGAACATCAGGAATTTTACCGGAAACTTGCGGGTTTCGGACGCACTGCACAATGGTTCGGCGCCCGTTTTGCGCTGCCTGAAAAACCTTATTTTAATTATAATCCGGTTGAATCTGTTTTCGGAGAAAGCTGGCATCAGATGATGCTTGAACGCATGGGTATCCCCATGTATTTCAGCAAAAAATCCGGCGGCGTGGTTTTTATGAACGGACTTCAACCCAGGGCATTCAGTGAAAAGGAGCTTGAAAAACTTCTTTCCGGCGTCCTGGTGCTTGACAGTACCGCTGCGGAAATTTTTTGCCAAAAGGGATATGAAGATCATCTGGGCGTGCGGGTGAAAGAGTGGCGTTTGGCAAAGGCTACCGGCGAAATGCTGCCCGAAGGCGTGACTTCTGCTCAGGAAAATGTGCGCGAACTG
This sequence comes from Lentisphaeria bacterium, assembly GCA_017507125.1. Lineage (GTDB taxonomy): Bacteria > Verrucomicrobiota > Lentisphaeria > Victivallales > Victivallaceae > UBA1784. The sequence continues at coordinate 39,836 of JAFWBQ010000024.1, read as the reverse complement.
GAATTGCTGGGGGCAACTGTTGACTCAAAAATCTTCCATGCTCCCTACAACCAGAGTGTTGAACGGGATTTTATCGCTCCCGGATGCACCATCTACCGCAATAGACTGGGGGGTACTGTGATCGTTTTCGCAGGGACGCCCCCCTCTTTCGGACAGCTTTCAGCTTTCGGATTTCTCTGTGAAAACCGCAAGCGCCAGATCATCCGCCTCATGAGCTGCGCCGCTGAGCTGCCCCTTTATTACACAGGGGATGTGGATATGTATATGCGCGGCGGTGTACTGCCTGACAACTCCATGATCGGAGTCCTTTTCAATCTCGGCACCGACCAGCTTGACTCTTTTGAACTTTTTGTCGACAGACAGTTTGAGAGTTTGGAGTATCTCAACAAAGAAGGCAACTGGGAAAAGGTGTCATTTACCTTTATCGGCGAGAAAGAGATCGAAGTTGCTCTGCGGCTTGAAACTTTCATGCCGCAAGTCCTCAGATTCAGCTGAAAAAAAACACCGGGGAAAGCACAGTGTGTGATCCCCGGTGAAAGTTGGCACCTGTGAAAACTTAATTGAAGATCCGGCAGCAGGCGGACTCTTCTGAGTGGATATCCAGCGCTTTGAAAAGTGTCATTGCCATTTCAAAGTGTCCCCGGGCACCGGGGTGGATGGTTTCCCCAAGCCATTGATTCAGCAGACGGTCTGTGCTGGCACGGGCTTTCCAATGACTCCAGTGATCCACAAAGAGGGCATTGTATTTTTGGGCCGTTTCTTCAATGACCTTGTTGTAGGCTGGCATATTTTCGTAACGCTTGATGTAGCCCGGGTTGAGTGATTCAGCGATTGGAGGATAGTTTTGTACCACAGGAACAGCATCAAGAGCAACGATCTGCTCAACGATGGATTCAAGGTATTTGCGGAATCCTTCTGCCCCTCCTTCTGTTTTGATGATATCGTTGGTCCCGATGAGAAGAAATACCGCATCCGGCGCAAAGCGGCTGACATGACTTTGGAAATATTCTTGTTCTGAAAGCTTCATGGCAGTCTGCCCGCTGTAGGCGGTGTTGATGATTACATCAGCACTCTGTTTCAGCTCCCAGCGGACCCTTTCGTGAAAAATCTCAGGGAAACTGCGCCAACCGTGGGTATGGGCGGCGCCGTGGGTGATGGAGTCGCCGTAAAAGACCCATGTCCAGGGCTTTGAGTTGGGGGTGTTGAAGTGATATGAAAGACGTTCTTTGTATTCAGCAAGAGTGGGCATTTTTTTAACCTTTATTTTTTGTGCCACAAATGAGGACGGATAAGTGTTTCCGGCAAGAGAGGCACTGTCTCAGAGACTGCTTTCAGCAGGTCTGCGGGGAGAGGACCTTTTTCTGCCATGCGGCAGTTTTCAAGCAGCTGTTCAGGGGTGTCAACGCCGGTGAGAACACTTACACTGCCGGGGAATGAAAGCAGATAACGCATACAAAGTTCCTGCATGGGCAGTCCGAAAGACTCAAGTTTTTCCCGGTATCCAAGGAGTTCCGGGAAAGGGATCTGCTCTCTGGGCATGACCGCTATCCCCTGAAGATAGACGCTGCGGATGAAAATATGTCCCTGCCGGTGATTTTTGATTTTTTCATCAAAACGATGGTCAAAAACATTACAGGGCAGCTGGATATAAGGGGCGCTTTCCGCAGTGTCGGCGCATGCCGCAGAATCAAGAGAAACTCCTGCCGCCCGGATCATTCCTTTTTGAATCAGGGATTCAAGTTCATCACGATAACGCCAGTCAAGTTCGTTGTGAAAAAGAACCAGAGGCAGTTCAGGGAGTCTGAGGCGTTTCAGAGAGTTTTTCACTGAATTTGTGATGAACTCCAGGGCATCGCACCCCGCAGGCACCTGAGGGACTTTGCTGACAACATTCATCTTTGAGGCGATCCCCAGTTCTGCCATGGCTTTTCCCAGAACTTCTTCGCTGTCGCCGTAAGAAGCTGCTGTGTCAAGGGAGTCGATCCCGTGTTCCAGCGCAGTGGTCAATATGGATTTCACCCGGTCAAAAGAGGGTTTGCCTTCGGTATTGGCAATGCCGTAGTTGAGTCCGAACTGAACTGTTCCCAGAAGAAGACGGGAGTACTTCATTTGGCCGTATATCCTCCGTCAACAGGGAGATTGACTCCGGTGATATATGCTGAGGCATCTGAGGCAAGAAAGACCACTGCTCCCTGAAGATCGGTGCTGTTGGCAAGGCGTCCCAGAAGTGTATTGGCACTGTACTGTTGGATAAATCTTTCGTGATGATCCGGGGTCTGAAATCCCCCCGGACTGATGCAGTTGACCCGGATCCCCTCAGGCCCCAGAACCGATGCGGCAAAGCGGGTGAAATTGGTCATGCCGCCTTTTTCGTAGAAATAGATGGGGGAGGGCCACTGACCGCCCTTATACATGTCAGTGCCGGTGTAATTGGTCATATTCATGCCCCGCATACCCATGTAGGAGCCGATGTTGACAACAGAGCCTGTATGTCTTTTTTTCATATCTTCAGCACAGAGTCTGGTCAGTACAAAAAGGGAGGAGGCATTGACATGAAGACTTTTGTCAAAATCTTCCATGGAAAGCTCCCACGATGAACAGGCACAGCGGGTGACGGCATTGTTGACAAGAATATCGATTTTACCGAAACGATCAATGATCTCTGCAACGGTGCTGCGGATGGAGTTTTCATCTTCAAGATCCATGGCAAAGGGATAGACATTGTCAAAAGAGGCGGCTGTTTCTTTCAGCTTTTCCAGATTCCTTGAGGCGATACAGGTGACGGCCCCTGCTTCTGCAAGAGCTTCGGTGAGCTGCCTGCCGTAAAGGCCGGCGCCGCCGGTCAGAAGAGCGACTTTCCCTTTGAGAGAAAAACGTTCAAGAATATTTGACATTTTATGCAAGTTCTTTCCATTTAACGATTTTAATTTTCAGATCCTGAAGCATATTCTGGCAGTCGGGTGCGCCGCCGCAGCAGTAGGCAAGAAGCAGATCATCGCCGTTGAAGAACATGGCTGTGTAACCGAATCCATGGTCGGGGGCATTTTCAAGGATGGTGTGGCTGCTCCAGCTTTTGCCGTTGTCGGTACTTCTGGCAAGGACAAGGGGAGTCCTGCCCCCGGTCCAGATGCCATGACCGGATCCCCGGGTAAGGGCGAGGTCAAAGTTGACGCTCCGGGCGGGGTGATAATCGTTCCACACAGCGTAAAGGTTTCCGTCTGCGGGGTTGCGCTTCAGAGTCATGGGGGAGGCGGGAGATCTGAAATCTGTGGCGGGCACCACTTCGCTCCAGCTCATGCCGCCGTCGTAAGAAAAACTTTTGTACTGGCAGCCGTTGCCGGTACGGAACCATGCCATAAGCTGATCCTCTTTAAGTTCAACGACGCCCGGCTCCTGAAGTCCGGAGTGGCTCCACTGGGGCGGATAACAGCATTCAGGTGTCTGTTCCCAGGTGGCGCCTCCATCATCCGAATAAAAGAAAAGCCCGATGCCCCGTCCCAAATCCCGGGGGCGTTTCTTGTGACGGTGAAAAGAGCCGGGACAAATCAGACGGCCGTTTCCAAGCTGCACAAGAGCGTTGTTGAGAACGCACAAATAGAGTGCCGGAACACTTGCTATATCAACAGGTGTACTCCAGCTTTTCATTTCGTCAGAGGAGGCTGTGAACCAGGGACGGCAGTCGATCCAGCCGGTATCGCCGATCATGGTTTTTTCAAGATAGACCATGCCCATGCGTCCATCCTGCAGGCGCAGGAGCGAAACCGACATGACATTCTGCCGTTTGTTTTTGACGATGACTTCGGGGTCGCTCCAGCTCACGCCGCCGTCTGTTGAGCGGATGAGGCAGATATCTGCCGAACATTCATCGTCCCAGTGACTGCCGTTGTAGCGTGTGTAGGCGAAAACGAGTGTTCCGTCATTGAGTTTTTCAAAACACCCTTCTGAATTCCGGGGATTCCCAGGAGTATGTTGAAGCAAGGTTTCCATATAGCGTTACCGGAATATTATTTTTGCAGAGATTCGATCAAATCAGCGATTTTTGTGCGCCATACGAGAAGTTTTGCACCGTCGGTTTCCCATTTTGTCTTCTTCCACTGGATTTTCTTTTCATAGGCTTCATAAGCAGGAACGATGGCGTCGCAAGCCGCTTTTACAAGTTTTTTGGCGGCGGCGGCTTTGGCGGGATCTTTGCATTTGGCAATCAGCTTTTCTGCCAGCAGCAGATATTCGTAATCCTCATAAGCGTCGCGGCACATGACAAAACGCAGAGAGCTCAAAGGAGCGCCGTTTTTCACTTCAGGAGGATAAATGATCTGTCCCAGACCATTGATGACTCTGCCGTTGCTGTAGGTGAATGTGGGGAATTTACGCACCAGAGCCGGATTGTTCCAGCCGTGGGTGATATTGAAATAAAGAATGCCTTTGATGTGGAACTTGTGCATCATGAATCCCAGCATACGGCTGTCCATAAGGGGACGGTCAATGACAAAGTGCCAGTTGGGATACCATTCAAAACTTTCGCCTCTTGCAATGGCGGCTTTGATGTCAGAGGGGATGATCATACCCAGACACCAAATGTCAGGAGCGCCGATGAGCGGTTTAAGGGGCCACTTTGTGACCAGCGTTTTGACGCCGGGGGCGTGACGGTGCACAAGGGCGGCAAACTCCTGACAGAGAGCGTAATCGGCGGCAGTATGGGGTTCATCCACCATGCTGATCCGGGTGTATTTGAGCCATCCTTTCTTTTTCAGGTGGGCGGTCATGAATTCAAGATAACGGCTGAACTTTTCTTTGAACTCCTCAGTCAGTTTACCGGGGACGGTGCTGACTTTGATGCCGCACCAGGTCTGGCGGGTGTTGAAGTCCCTGGGGAGCTTATAAAATCCCCAACCGGGGAAATAAATGGTATTGGCGCGGTATTTGTTGATTGCAAGAGCGGCTTCCCGGTCAAATTCTGTGGTATCGACTTTCATATTTCCTTTGGCGTCAAAGGTGATGACGGGATCTATTGCCAGGTCACACAAGGTGACATGGTGTTCAGAAGCCATGCGGTGGAACAGTTCCCGTTTCCCCTCTGCCATGGAATATTTCATAATGGCGGTATTCTGACTGCTGAATTTCTCAGGCAGTGCGAAGTTGCGGACCTTTACCATCAGAGGGACAGTCATGGAATAGTTGCCGTCAGCGGTAATGACCGCCCTGGCGGAATAGATCCCCGCGGGAGTCTGAGCGCTGCTCTTGACTGTGACCCAGAATGCGTAACTCTGATCGGCTGATATATTTTTGAGCGTCCGGACGGGCGCGATGGGGTCAGGATATTCGCCGGGACCGTGATTGATGACCTTTTCAAACATGGTGGCGGCTTCACCCTGAACGGTTCCGGGTCTGAGAATGGAAAGTCCGCTTGTCTTGACCACATTCACATAGTCAACTTTATGGAGTCGGGTTGCAAGTTTGTGATTTTTGAAAGTGAAATCGCTCAGGGTGACTTTTACATTTTTGAGAGGTTTGGCAGGTGAAAGAACCAGCTGGAAGGATTCATATTCATTTTTAGCAAGTTCCGCCGCAGGTGCGGTGGTTTTTCCGGTGCTGATGACCTGATCGTACTTGAAAGTCTTATCAATGGCGCTTCTGCTCCAGACGGTGAGGTTTTTGTCAGAAGTGATGATCTTGCTTTTGACTTTAAAACCCAGTTTTGGCATCTTCTGAGCCAGAACACCTGTCATCTTTACAAGGTGGCGTTTGGCAGGTGAGGAGTCTTTCCCGATATCAGCGGCATCGTCAAAGAGGTATGCCGCCTGGATCCCCGGGAGGATCTTTCCGGCACTGACTTGGGCGATTTCCTGAGCGTTCAGGGGACGGTTGTAAATGAAAACTTCATCAATAACGCCGTTTAAACTGCTTCTTGTACCTTTGCCGATGCAGAAAGGCAGAGCTTTGCGGATCTTGCCCTTCTGTTCGTAAGTGGTGCGGTTGGGATATTCTTTGCCTACATTCCAGACGGCACACTGTTTGCCGTTGAAATAGGCTGTTGTGATGCGGCTCTGAGTGTCGTAGCTGAAAGCGATGTTCACCCATTTCCCGCAGGGGGCAGCGAAACACTCAGGTGCCCAGAGGAGCGCAGCATTCTTGCCTCCCACAAGAGTGTTGAAATAGAAACTGCCGGTGGCGCTGTTGTAACGTTTGCTGATATTGGTGTCGCCTATTCCGGAAATGATCCCTGCCTGATGGGTCCACTGGTTTCCTTTGATCCAGAAGGAGACGCTTATCCCCTTTTTGAAATCAAAATTTTTGAAAGAGGTATCACTGAGATAAGCGACGTCGCCATTGATTTTTGCGGCTTTTCCCCGGATTCCGGGGACGCTTTCAACAGCAGAGGCTGCGACAGCACTCAAGACGAGTGCTCCAAAGATGATTTTATGGATTTTCAACATTTTTTCTTTCCTTAAAGATAATGGATGATTTACCAGTTGTCGTGCCAATTTCCGGTGATACCGGTTCCGAAGGGCCATGGCTGCCAGAAACTTGAGTAAGCCGCTTTATTGTGGCGGTGGGCGGTGGGGACTCTGCGCCGGTCTACCGGAGCCACATGCAGATCCAGAAAGAGCGTGGAGGTCTGGCCCTGAAGATTGATTTGAGCGGGATCTGCGAAGTCTTCATTGTCGTTGAAAGTCGGATTCCCATGGGGAAACATGATGGTTGCTTTGCCGGTCTGTGTGGTACATTCATACCTCTGCCACTCTCTGTGTCCTTCAAGGATGTGTGAGGAGCGTGAGGGGATCCGCACCAGAGTACGTTTGGCGATGGTCGCAAGATCCATGCGGGTCGCACAGTGATAGGAGTTCTGGGCTTTTTGCAGATCAAAGACGCGAACCGGACAGACAAGCTGGTGGCGGTAGAATTTGCCGCCGCTGTAATTGACCCCGCCTATGGGGGCGTAAAGGTCGGAAGTCGGCAGATAGGGGGTCAACAATCCGTAAGGGCCTGCAACGCACCAGGACTTGACGCCCCCCGCAGTGGGAGCACGGAAGGGCATGGGGAAATCGGCATGATCATCGGAGTAAAATCCTGTGGCTTTGCCGATCTGGTTCAAATTGCTGATGCAGGTGGTATGCTTTGCACGGTTGCGTGCCTGCTGCAGCGCCGGAAGAAGCATCGCTGCGAGAATGGCGATGATAGCAATAACGACCAGCAGTTCAATCAGTGTGAAATAGGACATTTTCTGTAAATTTTTCATATCTGTGTTCCTTGATTTTGCCTGGAAAACTGCGACACTCTTTTACAATAGCACCAAAGGAATAAAAGTTCAAGGTAAAAATTCCGGGAAAAGTAATTTTGTTGGAATATTCAAATATCTTCAGGAACAGTATATAAGTTTTTTCTTCAACCTATTTTTTGTGTTTTTTTATAAGGGAGGTTGAAAAAATAATTCCGGCAGAGTATACTGTATACCTGTGCAGCTTCTGGCTGTTCATAAAAATGAAGAGGAGAATTTTTATGGACAACATAAGCGCCGGGAGCGGAAGTTCCGGCGCGTGGCGGTACAAAAAACTCCCCGGCGGTCTACCGGGGAGTTTTTTCTGAAAAAGTATTACTTGGATTTTACGTTGATGTTTTTTTCTGCCATCAGTTTGGCAAGTTCACGCTTGCCCATGTCGCGGACGGCAACGATCCGCCGTTTCTGCTCTTCGCGGGGAGTGGATTTGCCGCTTTCCCAGCGGATGACTGAAAGCAGATTGACACCCAGAAGTTCCGCGTACTGAGATTTATTCAGCCCCAGATTGGTGCGCCACTTCACAATGCGTTCAGGGGTGACGCGCAAGGCCTTTGCTGTTTCAGGGGTTTCGGCAGAGGGCGCTCCGGGAGCCACAGCAGTTTGAGGCTCTTTGCTTTCCAATGCTTTGAGGCGGCGGTTGAGTTCGTTGGTGACTTTGCGGAGTTCCACCAGCTGAGCTTTGAGTTCTTTCAAAGTGCCGCTGGTTTCTTTTCGTGCAAGACGACGGATCTCATCGTTGAGAATCTGTTGGAAATTAGCCATGTACTCCTCCTGTTTGAGATTGGTAAGGCATATTAAAGTTATTTATTCAACAAACTTTCCGGGAGTGTCAGATCCTTAAATGAAAGAATTTCAAACAAGGCATTAACACTCTTTTTCCCTTATAGATAAATATATTCTTATCTGTAATGTAAGATAATATAATACAACATTGTATATTTTTCAAATAAAAAAAAGTGACAAATCAAAAATTATATTGATTTATCACTGTAACACTCTGTGAATGTGCTTGATTTAAAAGATGAATGATAATTTTCAGAAAAGAAGTTTTCCCAACAATGCCGCCAGAGCAAACTCTGTTCTCAATATTCTTGTACCGAGAGAAATTGGGGAGAATCCGTGTTCTTTGAATGTGTTGATTTCATACTCGGTAAACCCGCCTTCAGGTCCCAGAGCCAGAGTGATTGGCGTGCCCTGAAGCGGAACCGGAGCACTCCCCGCAGGATCCCCGATAAGCCGGAGGGTATCTTGGGCAATATGTTCCAACTCATCTTCTGCAAATATCTTGAAACGCTTATGGAAGAAAAGCTCCGGCTCAACCGGATCTGCGGCCTGTTCCAGTGCCAGATCGATCTCCTCCTGCAAACTTTCTGTTTTGAGCCGGGAACTTTGCCAGTAGCTTTTTTCCACTTTGAAAGTGTGGATGAAGTGGATCTGTTTGATCCCCAGAGTGACGGCGCTGTGGATCACTTTACTGAAGGTCTGTGGTCGTTGAAGAGCTATGACAAGAGTCAGCGGCGGCGCAGGCGGCGGCGCTGATTCAGGGCGGTAGTTGAGTTTTACATGATCTGAAGCGATCTCGATGACTTCGGCACTGCCGCAGCTTTCATTACGGACGCCTGATTTGATCTGTTTTCCGCATTCGATATGGATAAACTCCTTCAACCGGGTGAAGCGTCTGCCGCTGACGGAAACCAGTTCCTGTGATATAAAATCTTCTTTATCCAAAAGCAGCATGTTCATTTTTTCTGCTCCTTCAGCTTATTTTCCGCATAACGCAAATTCTGCACGCATCGCGGATCGTGGGGATTCAATTCACAGGCGTATTGGAAGTGCTTGACTGCTTCGGCATAATTTTCCTCAATCAGAGCACTCATACCCGCATAAAAGGGACCGTATACTGCTGAATGGCTTTTGAAAAATTGCGAGCAGCGTAAATACAAATTTGCGGCAGCCTTTTTATTACCGTATCTCTTCAGATGGTATTCTGCACCTTTAGTAAAAACTTCCTGTGCAAAATCAATGGGAAAGTGGCGGACCATGCCACTGTATTCGGAACTGTAAATCGTATTGAGGTAAGTTATTCCCTTTTCAGGAGCTCCTTGTCTGAAATGGATCAATCCCTCAAGAGAGAGTTTAAAAACACGGATGATATTATTGAAATCCGCAGGGTAACGGGAGGATTCCGGCAGCTTTTCTTCACAGAGCTTGCGGGCCCTGTCAAATTCCCCCTTGCGGAAATGGATGACCGCTGCGCTGACAGCAGAGTTGAAATTAGGTGCTTTAAGAGCAATACAGCGCTCAATTACACTCTGATTGCTTGCCCAAACGGGCAGATACTGAACCGTTTTATAAAATAAACCGCCGCAGTAAAGGAGTCCCATCACAGGAAACCAGCGTCCGAAAGCGCTGGAAATGGGAATATTCAGCTTCAGCAGAAATGCAGCCCCTGTAATGAGAAAGAGTGCCGGCAGATAACTGTAACGGTCAGCAAAATCCGTGTTGCCGACCCGGTTGAATCCGACCACTGGGAGCAGCATTACCGCAAAACAGACCAGCAGCGGGATAACACCGTAAATAACGGCAGGCCTGAACTCCTGCCGACGTCCGAAAAAGGGGACAAAGCAGAGAATTATCGGAACAAGCGCCATCCAGCGGGGATCAAATGCCGGATCATAGTAGGGATAAAGAGGAAAGAGATTGCCGGGCAGAAAAGTGCGGACAAAATAGTTCCCGTAGTTGTGCAGCACTGTTTCTGCTTTGAAAAGAAGAGGCACTGACATGCCGGGATTATTGGCAAAAGGCAGTGATTCAGAAAAATAAAATGCAGTAAAAACTGCGAAAATCATGATGGGCAGGCTGAGAAGTTTCAGAAAAAGCTGCCATTGAAAGGTGCGGCGTTCACTCCAGAGGAGCATCGCTGCGGGAACAAAGAAAAAGAGCCACATGGGTTTGGCAAGACAGGAAAGAATCAGAAGTATCGCCGCACTCCATGAGATTTTTTCTTTACGCATATCATACAGAAAAAAGAGAAATGCTCCAAGGCCCAGAAACATGGCAAGGCAATCTTTTCTTTCACAGAGCCAGACTACGGACTCCACACGCTGCGGGTGCAGTACAAAAATCAGTGCCGCCATTCCTGCCCAGGCAGGCGTCAGGCGTTCATTTCCCCACTTCAGCGATCTCAGAAGAATATAAAAGAGTATGCCCGTACCGCAGTGAAGCAGAATGTTGATGAAATGTGCGCCTGTGACAAATCCTTTTTTGCCCCAGAGCAGAAAGTCTGCATACAAGGAAAGTGAAGTCAGGGGAGTCCTCAGACCGAGCACCGGATCAAAGATGTTCCAGATACTTTTTTCAAGTGTAAGCAAATGATTGTAATAAAAGAGATCATCTCCGATCAGCTCTTTGAAATTCAGCGACGGGGCGAATGCTCCCCAAACTGCAAGTAACATTGCCACCGCCCAGAATTTGTCTGAGGAAAGCGCTGTGTTGAAAAGTTCTTTGATTTTTTTTAATTTTTCCATTTTATGAATCGGCTCCTTCCCGGGAGGTGTGCTCTCTTGTAAAGAGAGTAAAAATAACCGCGTTTTTCCAGAAGTTCGGCATGGGTGCCGGACTCAATGATCCTGCCGGATCTCATGCAGTATATGCGGTCGGTGTCCTTGACAGTGGAAAGACGGTGGGCGATGACAATGGTTGTACGGTCAGCTCCCAGTTTGTCAAAGGCTTCCTGAACAAGGGCTTCTGATTCATTGTCAAGGGCGCTGGTCGCTTCGTCAAGAATGAGTATGGGCGGAGACTTGAGGAAGAGTCTGGCAATGGCAATACGCTGGCGCTGGCCGCCTGAAAGTTTGACGCCGTTTTCTCCGCACCGGGAGTTGTATTGCTCCGGCAGCGACATGATGAAATCATGGATCCCGGCAAATTTGGCGGCAGTGGTGATTTTTTCGTCGTCTGCCCCCGGAGCACCGATGGCGATGTTTTCTCTGATGGAGTTGTCAAAGATATAGGGCATCTGGCTGACAGTGCCGATCTGAGAACGCAGCAGTTCCAGAGAGTAGGTATTTATATTTCTGCCGTCCAGCAATATTTCGCCTGAGTCCGGTTCGTAAAAGCGGGGGATCAACGCCCCGAGGGTGGTTTTTCCGGCTCCTGATTCCCCCACGAGAGCGATTTTTTCTCCCGGATTTACGGAAAGAGAGAGACCTTTGAGGACTTCAGCGGACTCTTCTTTGGCAGACGGATATTTGAAATGAAGATCGCGGATCTCCAGCTTCCCCTGCAAGGGGCAGGGGAGTTCTTTCAGGCAATTGGGAGTATCCCGGATTGCCGGAGTGATATTCATTACGTCACGGAACCTTTCAAATGCCGCCATGCCCTGCTGGTACTGTTCTACAAGCTCTGCCATCATCATCAAGGGGAAGGTGATGGAGTGGGAATACATGAAAAAGACGATGAGTTCCGCTGTATCTGCCATCTTGAAGAGGACCAACACCACTCCGATGGCCACAAAGATACGGCTGTATCCGTGGAGCAGCAGCCGCATGCCGATGTGAAAAAGAGCCATAAGGTGACGCAGGATCTCCTGACGGTTCAGGAGTGCACCATTTTTTTCTTCAAAGAGTTTGTATTGTTCTTTTTCATTGGTGAAACTCTGGGTTTCACGCACTCCTTTTATGGCGTTGTCAACACCGGCATTGAGGTCTGCGATGCTTCGCCGCACTTCGCCGTGTGAGTGACGCATGCGGTTCTGGAAAAAGTGGAGCCAGAGGATGATGAAAGGCGCCGGAAGAATGGCAAAACAGGCGAGGCGCCAGTTGATGAAAAACATGATGCCGAGTCCGAAAATAAAACGGAGTGTGGCTGAAAAAATGATTTCCGGCGCCCGGTGCGCCAGTGAAGATACTGTAGTCAGGTCGTTGGTCATCCGCGACAGGATGGTACCGCTGCGTTCGGAGTCATAGTAGGAAAAGGGCAGTGTCAGCAGATGACGGAAAAGATCGTTCCGCATATCCGCCTCAATGCGGTAACCGAGAATAGCGCCCCAGCGCATGGAAATGTAATCGCATACACTCCCCGCAAGCAGCAGAAAAATGACCGCCGCCATGGAAGAGATGACCATGAAAGTATTCCCTGCAGGCAGATAATTTTTCAGCGCTTCAAGTATGATAACTGGAGAAATGGAACCGGCAAGAGGGGAAAGTACCGCTGCCAGAAGTGTGAAAATAAGAAGTTTCCGGTACCGGGGATAGTAACACAAAAAATCTTTCAACAGCTTTTTTTGCTGCTGAAAGCTCATCTTGGGGGCTTTTTCAAATACGAATCCGAAGTGGGGCGGCATTTGTATTCCTTTTTTGCGGAAAAAGGCACTGAAGAAAAACTTCAGTGCCCCGTGAAAAACGTTTTTTCAGAGTCAGCTGATCTTGATCCAGCTGCCGTAGCTGCCCATGCCCTTGACAACGGCGTCAAGGATGGAGGCGATCTCAATGGTTTCCGCAACAGGAATGGGATTTTTACCGCTCTTGTAGAACTCAAGGATCTTTTGGAGCAGATTGGGGAAGATATTGCTCATGGTGTTGAGCTGAGCCACAGCTTCGCCTTCTGCCGCGGCATTGAGAGCAAATCCCCAGAATGCGGAGTAGTTCATATTGGCAAGGCGTCCGTCATCATAGCGCATGGCAACGGTGAGGCGCTTGTCATCGCCGCAGACCTGAAGTTCTTTAGCGCCGGTACCCAGCAGAGAGACGATCATCTCGATCTGATGGATGGCATATTCAGGGAAGTTGCCGCCGCCGCCGCAAGTATTCACGAAAAGGGGACCGATGTTCTTCTGCTGAAGCTCCATCAGTTCGTTTCCGAAACGGAGCGCAGAGCTGCTCATAAGAGGGGTGTTGTACTTTGCCGCCAGATCGAACATCCGCCGTGCCGCGTCGCCGTTAGGGGCGAAGGGTTTGTCAACATAGACAGGTTTGCCGCTTTTGAGGGGCAGTTCAGCAAGTTCTTCGTGGACTTCGGGGTTGGAGGGAGCAAGGACGCAGATGCAGTCGCATTTTTCGACGACCTCTTCAATGGAACTTGCGGGAGCCACATTCTGTTCCGCACACCATGCCTTCAAATCTTTTTTCCCGGCAGGAGTATACTTTTCCCATGCCAGAGCCACATCAAATTCGCTGCCCAGAGCGGATTCTCTGATCCACTTGGGATAATTATTGGCATGCCATTCGTCAATGAAAAGATCAATAAAACCGATTTTCTTTTTCATGATGTTATTTCCCTTCTTTTTTTTCATCTAAGCTGGGGTCGCAACCGTTCCAGCAGTAGGTACACAAATCTTCTCTGGGGATTCCGATAGCGTCCTGAAGCTTTTCAAGCTGCTGGAATTTCAAAGTTGTGAAATTGAGTTTTTTCCGGATCACATTGACCATTGCCAGATACTCTTTTGATCCGAAAACCTGATATTTTGCAAGGATCTCAGGAGTCAGATCTTCAGTGCCTTCAAGTTCTGAGATCGCTTTCCGCGCCGCAAGTTCCTGCTCGTTCCGTGAACGGGAGAAGTTGAGGAAACGGCAACCGTAAAGCAAAGGAGGGCAGGAGGAACGCATGTGGACTTCCACCGCGCCCTTTTCGTAGATACGCTTCACTGTGTCGCCCAACTGGGTCCCGCGAACAATGGAGTCGTCACAGAAGAGAAGTTTTTTCCCGGTGATCTGACTGTCAACGGGAATAAGTTTCATTTTTGCGACCTTTTCACGCATACTCTGATTGGGAGGCATGAAAGAGCGCGCCCAGGTAGGGGTGTATTTGACGAATGAACGTTGATAGGGGCGTCCGAAACGGTTTGAGTAGCCGATGGCATGGGGGATCCCGGAGTCGGGGATACCGCAGATCGTATCGATTTTGTCCTTGTATTCCTCATCCTGGTCCGCCATGGAAGCACCGTTGCGATACCGTGCAAGTTCAGTGTTGACACCTTCGTAGCAGCTTGAGGGATATCCGTAATAAACCCAGAAGAAAGTGCAGATTTTTTTACAGCATCCGGGTTTTTTCATCACTTCCGTTCCATCAACGGTAATTTTACGGATCTCACCGGGACCCAGCTCACAGGTGACTTCGATATCCAGATTGGGGAAGGCGGAGCTTTCCATGGTCACAGCATTGGCCGTGATACTGCCGGTCTCATCGGTGCGGGCACCGAGGACAACGGGGGTGCGTCCGAAACGGTCTCTGGCGGCGTAAATGGCGCCTTCATGAAGAATGAGCAGCGAAAGGGAACCGTCAATGGTCTTTTGGGCATGGGAAATTCCATCGACCAGCGTGTCGCCGTGACAGATCAGCATGGCGGCGACTTCAGTGGGATTGGGTTCGCCGGAGCCGTATTCGCAGAGATGGGAAACCCCCTCTTTGATCTCCTGCCGGATGATTTCCTCAATGTTGTTGATCTTACCCACGGTGATAATGGCGAAAGTGCCGAACTTGGAGGTGACTACAAGGGGCTGATCTTCATCATCACTGATGACACCGATACCGCAGTTGCAGCCTTTGAAAAGGGCGAGGCTTTCAGCACCGAATTTCGTCCGGAACGGAGTGTTTGAAATATCGTGTATTCTTCTTCTGATGGATCCGTTGCCGCAGCTCATAGCCATACCGCCGCGGCGGGTTCCCAAATGGGAATGATAGTCTGTACCGTAGTAAATATCCTCAACGCACTCTGTACGTGAAACAACGCCGAAAAAACCGCCCATAATTATATCCCATTTCCGTTTTCAAGAATGACCGTTGCTAAATTTATCACACAGGAGCAATTTTTTCAAATGCAGAGGTGTGAAAATTTTGAAATATTCTTAAAAAATCACTTCCTGACGGAAAGGTTTATCTGTCTGTCAACATTTCCGGTGTTTCCGCCGGCACTCAGATTGCGTTTGTAGATCTCGTTGTAAAAGCTCAGCGGCACCATGAGTCTGACTTCCCCTTTGCAGGGAAGTTTTGTGAAGTCGATTTCCCCTTTGGGGATGCCGACGGTCTCAAGCAGGCAGCGCGCCATCATCATATCCCCTGCGGGAGACATGTGGACTCCGTCTGAGGTCAGCAGAGGTCCGCGGGACTTGGGGTACTCCTTTTTCAGTGCCGCAAGAGCTTTCTGCATGGCAGCGTTGGTGTCGGCAAGAAGACATTTCTTTTCAGAAGCAAGTTTGCGCAGAAAATCATTGTAGGCGGCAAGTTTTTTGTTGTTGGCATTATTGGGATCTTCGCCGATCATGGTGGCAGTCATGATGCAGACTTTGATGCCGGCTTTCTGAGCTTTTTCCACAATGGCAGTGATATTCTTTTTGTACTGTTCCAGAGGAACACCCCTTTTACCATGCCAGACATCGTTGACGCCGCAGCTCAGGAAGAGGAAGTCCGCTTTTTTGTTTATGACATCTTTCTGGAGTCTGGCAAGCATCTGATTGGATTTGTGTCCGCTGATCCCCGCCTTGATCGGGGTGATCGTGACTCCCCGGGACTTGAGCATCTGGATGACCAGATTGACATATCCCGCCTCCCGGCGCTGCCCCTGCTGGGTAATGGAGTCGCCGAGAAAGGCAACACGGTTTTTGTTTTTGATCTGAAACTCTCCGGCTGCCAGTGTAAGAATAAGTGAAAGGCACAGAATGGCGGATATCGTTTTGAACATTTTTTTCTCCCTTTGTTGTTTTACGAAGTATGACGACTGTTAATATAACATATCTCAGGCTTCCTGTCAAGAGAAAGTGGTGAAAAGTTGATTTTTCTTCTTTCCTGTAATATATTATAGGTGTGTCAGAAAAGATGAGAGAAGTGTATAAATCTGCACTTTGTGCGAAAAAGTCCACAATAAAGCAGAAAAATCCATTGCTTTTTATTTGATTTGATACTATACTATAATCAATGTCAATCCGTCAACTTGAAAACTCTTTAGAAGGTTGAAAAATGGTAGAAGCAATTATTGTCGGCGCCGGTCACCGGTCTTTGTGTTACGCTCAGTATGCCCATCAGCATCCCGATCAGTTCAAGATCACTGGTGTGGTGGATCCCCTTCCGGACCGTCGTGCAGCGGTTCAGCGTGAGTTCGGTCTTGATGACTCCATGCTCTTTCACGACGTGGATGAACTTTGTTCAAAACCTAAACTTGCTGATGCCATCATCAACGGGACTATGGATGAACTTCATGTTCCCACTTCCATTCCGCTGCTTGAGAAGGGATACCACATCCTTCTTGAAAAGCCTGTTGCCATCAGTCTTAAAGAACTCAATGCGCTCCGCTCTGCTCAGGAGAAAGCCGGCAAGGTGGTGATGATCTGTCATGTGCTGCGTTATGCGCCTTTCTATGCCGAGATCAAAAAAAGGATCCTGGATGGCGAAATCGGTAAGATGATCACCCTTTCCACTGCTGAATATGTGAGCTATCACCATTTCGCAACCTGTTTTGTCCGCGGCAAGTGGGGCAATTCTGTCGACTGCCGTACCAGTATGCTTATGGCGAAATGCTGCCACGACATGGACCTTGTTTCCTGGATGACTTCCGGCTCCAAGCCCGTTCGTGTTGACAGTTTTGGCGGACTCCGTTGGTTCTGCAAAGAAAATGCCCCTGCCAACGCCGGCACCCACTGTCTGCTGAACTGTCCCCTTGTGGATGAATGCGACTTTTCTTCAAAGCGGATGTATCTCGACCATCCCGAGCGCTGGGCAAGCTATGTCTGGCCCGAATTCGACTACCGCAAGGAACTCAATACGCCTGAGAACCGCCTTGCCAAACTGATGGATCCCGCCAATCCCCACTCCTGCTGCGCCTGGAAATGCAACAACGATCAGGTGGACCGCCAGAGTGTTATCGTGGACTTTGAAAACGGATGCGTTGCCACCCATCAGCTTATCGCCGACACCTGCCGTGCCGACCGCCGGATCCACATCGTGGGAACCGAAGGTGAGATTGAAGGCTTCATGAGCCAGGAGAAATTCGTGCTGCGTAAACATGACCTGCGCCCCGGACATGATTACTCCGAGGAGGTCATTGACGTGAAAGTCACCGACGCAGCAGGACACGGTGGCGGTGACCTCCGTCTGGTTGAGGACTTCGTTGCCCGCATCAACGGTGAGAAACCCTCCATCTCTTCAACCGATCTCTGCGACTCCGTTATCGGTAATCAGTTGGTCTTTGCCGCTGACGCCGCCATGATGGAAAAGAGACGGATCGAAGATTTTGACTCCTTTTGTGATTCACAGGCTTGACATTTTGTAAATCATCTGCTAAATTAAAACAAGAGTCAGACGCCCCGCTCCTTGCGGGGTGTTTTGTGTCCCGAAAAATCAAACTTTTAGGAGTAATGAAAATGGCTATCGACAAAAATTCCAAGACCTGGAAGAATCTTGAGTACGCTTTTGCCGGCGAATCTCAGGCTCGCAACAAATACACTTATTTCGCCTCCAAGGCAAAAAAGGAGGGCTACGAGCAGATTGCAGCCATCTTTGAGCAGACTGCCAATAATGAAAAAGAACATGCAAAACTCTGGTTCAAGGAACTGGGCGGCATCGGCAGCACTCTGGAAAATCTCGCCGCAGCTGCCGCCGGTGAGCATGAAGAGTGGACTGAAATGTACCGTACTTTTGCTATCGAAGCTGAGCAGGAAGGTTATACCGAGCTTGCCCGTGTCCTCGAGCGCGTTGCCGCCATTGAGAAGCGTCACGAAGAGCGTTACCGGAAACTTATCGCCAATATCGAATCAGGCGAAGTCTGGGTCCGTACCGGTGAGAACCGCTGGGAGTGCCGCAACTGCGGACATATTTACATCGGTGAAAAAGCTCCCGAAGTCTGCCCCACCTGTAAGCACCCCAAAGCCTACTTTGAGCTTGAGGCAAAGAACTACTGATAACTCTTCAGAGTTTTTACCGGCACTGATTTGATCTCTGCCGGATAAGAGTGAAACTCCTCTCTTTTTGAGGGGAGTTTTTTTATGCCTTGATTTTCCGGCTCTTTTTATAATTAAGGAAATAATAAAAAATCTAACAGATTTAGATATTTTTAGTCAAAAATACTTGACAAAATATGAATTCAGGTGTATATTATCTAATATTGCAAGATATTTTTACAAAAATATTTTTAATTTAAGGTAGCTTTTTATGAAAAGAGGTCAGATTTTTTCCGTTTTGTCTGTTGCGGTAATTCTTTTCTTTGTTGCCGGATGTGCCACGGTTCGGGAGTTGGCGCCGGAAAAACGGCAGGGGGAGCCTGCGACGGCAGAGTATAAACTTTCCCGTCAGCTTCTTATCTGTTTTATGAATAATGACCCGGCCGGTTTCTGCCGGAACCTTGCTCCTGAGAATCTGAAGGAGTTTGATGTGAAAAAGTTTGAAGAGACGCGTCAGAACATGACCCGCTCTCTCGGAACTCCTGTCTCTTTTACCTATCTTACAGAACTCGAATTTGTAACTTTTAAACTTCACGTCTGGAAAATCCGTTTCAAGCGTACCGGCAAGGATAAAGAGAGCGGGAAAGAAAAAGAATTTTTCAGCGAAGCTCTTTTCCGGGTCATCACCGGCAGAACCGCCAAGGATCAGCTTCTGGTGATGGGATTCAACTTTCTTTGATTTTTGATCAATAAGGACCGTCAGTTTAGCGGTCTTTATTTGTTTTTAGTGTTTACTTAAAATTCTGCTGAATAAGTAAAAGAAAGGAAAAAACAATGAACAAAAAAATTTGTTCAGCCCTTGCGGTTTTCACCGCTTTGGCGATTCTGCCGGCGGTTGCCGCTGACGGAAAAAAAGATGGTGCTGTCCGCACGATCCACCTGATCCAGTCTGATGCTCAGGTGCGTTTTGACAGCAAGGTCTATGAGTTGAAGAATGTTTCTTCTGAATCTATTCTTCCCTTTATCAACTCTGCCATCAAGCGTTACAGCGCCAACTCCTCCGTGCGCCGCGTGACCTCTGTCAATGGCAAACGCGAAGCTCTGCTGGTTTCCACCGCTCAGGAGTTTATGCCCTATGTTGATAAAATCATCGCTGCTCTTGACACTCCCGGCAAGATGAACAAAAGCGGTATTGAAGGCACCGGTATTTCCCGCATTGCCTACACCCCCAAGTACCGTGCTGCCAGTCAGTTTGCCAGCATTATCAACAACACCAGCGGTTCCTCTGTCGGTGCAGCTTATGTGAACAAAGAAACCAACACCATTTTCTGGCGCGATCAGGCCGATGCTGCCAGGAAGACTCTTAAATATGTTGAGTTCCTTGATCAGCCTCTTCCCCAGGTCAATGTCCGTCTCAACTACTACGAGCTCCGTGACAGCGACCTCAAGGACTGGGGTTTTGACTATCTTGCATGGAAGAACGGTCCCGGTGTCAACCTTTTCAACGTCGGCTACAATGTCGGCCATCTTTTTATGGATGAAGTCCTCAACGGCGCTTTGAATGTTGCAACTTCTGCCACCTGGGCTGCCGGCGGTTTCTTCACTGCTCCCCAGTTTGACATGAGCTTCATCCGCTGTCTCCAGCAGTCCGGAAATGCCAGCATTGCTTCTCACGCTGAACTGCGTATGATCAGCACTCCTGTCAGTTCCATGGCTCAGTTCCGTACTCTTCAGGCAACCCAGCTCAAGGATATGAGCAAAGCTCCCTTTGTCTACTCAATTTCCATGACCCCTGAATATCAGACCATCGGTAAAAACAGCCTCGGCCGTACCTTCATCGGTAAGAGCTATATTGAAAATGCCGATGGCTCCAGACAGACAGATGCTCCTCAGCTTGAAGCCCAGATCATCAATCCTTTTGTCTGTATGCCCGGCAAGAACGGCAAGGGCGGTCTGATTTTTAACTATGCTCTTTATCTGAAAAGTGTTGTTGAGCGCGGCAATACCGGTTCTGAACTTTCCAACGCAGTGAGCTTCGCCGGTTCCTCCACCATCTCTTTCGGCACTGAAAAGATCCTTGCGGTCTATGAAAAAGAAAACTGGGTCGAACAGACCATCGGTCTGCCTATCCTCTGCCGTATTCCCATTCTCAAATATCTTTTCAGCACCACCACCAAGATCCAGGAGCGCACCTACATCGTGATCACCGCTGAAGCCACTCCTGTTGATGCCACCGTCGGCAGCAGAAAGCATGTCAGCGCCACCACCGGGATCGACAGACGCAAAGATTATCCCATCAAGAGTTTCTTTGAGAAAAAAGAAGAAGTGAAAAAAACTGAAAAGAAGTCTGCTAAGAAAGGTGACAAATAATGAACAGCAAAAAAATCCTTATTTCCGCAGCAGCGGCAGGTTTCCTTTTCTGCGGATGTCAGAATCAGGGCGGTGCCCCTGCGGCTCAGATGCTTCCCATGCCCGTCGGCAACAACACCGGCAGCAGAGAGGTTTCTATCGTTCCTCAGGCTATTCCCGGTACTCCCCGTTACATGAACAACGGAACCACCGGCGGCTACGCTCCCAGCAATGTTCAGGCTCAGCTGAAAATTGATGTCAAGGACTCCACCAAAGAGGTGAAGGTCATCCGTGACAACGCCGATCCCTTTGTGATCACCAAACCCTATACCCTGAAATATGCCGATCCCTATGCTGTCCGCAGCTATCTTGAAGCTGCTGTGGGCTCCCGCAGCATCAGCGCCAGCCCTGCTCAGGTCATGGCTGTCAAGAAGAATGACGGTACCGGGGTGGTTCTGGTTTCTGCTGAAGAATACCGTTTCAAAGACAGCAAAGCAGGAAAGGGAATCGACAGTATCATCAAATCCCTTGACCGCAAGGGACTTTCCTACGCTCCTGATGCCGGTGTCTATGTCTATTTCCCCCGGATCAGCCGTGCTGCCAATCTGCGTTCCATGCTGCTCAAAGTCGGCTCTCACGAACTGGATCCCCAGTTCGTTGTTGCCCCCTCCTGCATCATGGTTGACGGTGAGCTGAATGCTCTTTTGATCAAGGCTCCCGAGTGGAGCTGGAAAGAGATGCGCAAGCTGCTCCAGAAATATGACCGTGCCATCCCCGAAGTGAAGATCTCTTACAGAGTTCTTGAGATCTACGCTGAAAACGATGACCGTATCGGTGTGGACTTCCAGAGCTGGAAGAACAACGAAGGTGTGGACTTCTTTTCTGCCGGTATGACTTCCCGCCGCAACTGGGGTACCTTCTTCACCAGCGGTGTCCACGACAACGGCTGGAACCGTACCTCCTACTGGAACTTCAACCCCAAATGGAACACCCGCTATCTGGACTTCATGACCTCCATCGGCAAAGCCAAGTGCCTCGCTCAGGGAACCCTCGTGGCTCAGAACCGCCGTGCTTCTCATGTTTCTGTCAACACCGGTTTCTTCTATGACCGCACCTACTACACCGCCGGAGCTACCACCATTGCTGAAGGTACCGGAGAGTTCGCTTACGCCGACCTCAACCCCGACACCATCATGCGTGAAGGTATCAACAAGATCATGCCCTATCAGGAACTTGCCGGTCTCTATGCCAAGGTCGGACGCGACAATCCCTCCGCTCTTGCTGAATCTCTCATCGGTGCCATGCCTGAGAAATTCCTCCAGCACATCACTTACACCCAGCGTGTCATGGGTATCCAGACCGGAACTTCTCTCTATGGTGATGTTCTCTCTCAGCTTACCAGAACTCAGAAAAAACTTCTGACTCCCCAGGTCGCTGCAAAGATTGCCGCTGAAAAAGCTCCCCAGATGGCTGCTGAAAAGGTTACTGCCGCATTGACTCAGATGGGGTTGCAGCCCGGAACTCCTATGTTTGAGCAGTACTACAAGGCCCAGTATGATGCAGCTTACGAAGCATGCTACGAAGGCATCTATGCAGAAGCTGAAAAGCAGGTGAAAGACGGAATGAAAATTCTCGGAACCAGTGAGCTTTCCAAGTACATCGGCGGTTATGTCAACGAAAGCGGCAACTGGGTCGCTCCCGGTTACTACAACGGTTACACCAACCGTGATCAGGCAAGTTCCGCTCCCGGAATCATCCACGGCTGGCTCCAGTACCCCATGGTCCAGGAAGGTTTCAAATTTGACTTGGAGGTCGTCCCTGTCGTTACCGGAAAAGCTGCCAAACTGCGCTTTGAACTTGACAGCATCTCTCTCATGGGCTGGAACTCCGACGGCTCTGCCCGTACCAGCAAATCCGGAACTTCCACCACCGTCCAGATCGGTTATGAGCCTCAGGAGTTCGTCATCGGCGGTCTCCGCAAGAGCGAATCTGTCCGTGGTAATGCCGGACTTCCTTTCTTCAAGGATCTTCCCATCATCGGCAGACTTTTCTCCACTGAGACTGAATCCATCAAGCAGTCCCAGCTGGTGCTCATCGCCCGTGTTGAACTTTCCAACCCCGATGACAAGTTGGGCGCTGATGTTCAGGAAAATGTCGGCAAGATCATCAAACAGGTCAACAAGGGCGTGAACAGTCCCATCGGCAACATGCTCTTCCAGCAGTATCTTCTTGATGGAGATCGCGCTGATCGTGTAAGACGTCTTGATAAACTTTCAGAACGCATTAACGATTCATATCAGGAGCATAAATAATGACTGCCGACGGTGATTGTGAAAAAAACAATTTTCAGCCTGATGTTTCCGTTTTCAAAAAAATGGTCCGCATGCTTGAACTCAAGAGAAGACAGTTTTTTGAAAGCGACTGGAAAAATTGTTCGCGGCTTATTCCCCGGGCACAATTCAACCATCTGATGCTGGTGCGTTTTTCAATGCCTTGCAATCTGGGTACCATTATGAGTATCACCGGTCTTACTTCTGCCGGAGCCTCCCTTTTTGTGGATAAGCTGGTCAATACAGGCGTTTTGAAACGTGAAGAGGACCCCAATGACCGTCGGAATATCGTTATTTCCGTAACGGAGGAGGGGCAGCAGTTCCTCAAAGAAATCGATGACCGTCTTGATGACTTCATCTACGAATACTTTGCAGAGTGCAGTGATGAAGAACTCAAAATCATTGATTCGGCCATGCGGATCGTTTGTTCCAAACTTGACTCCTGATAAAGAAGTCTGACAAATGCGCCGGAAACTGTGACAAAGACAGTTTCCGGCGTTTGCTTTTACGGAGGAATAAGAGTATATTATAAGAGTTACTTGAAATTCAGGAATGAGAAACATGAGAATACTTTTTTGCCTTTTATTGACACTTTGTTCACTCCGCGGAGCTGAATTGACTGTGGTCTCTCTCTCTCCTGCTCTGACTGAACTGATCTGCTTTCTGGGGAAAGAGAGTGTTCTCGCGGGGCGCAGCGATGTCTGTTCCTACCCTGAGAGTGTAAAAAAACTACCCGTTGCCGGACGTTTTGCCGTCCCCTTTACAGAAAAGATACTTTCTCTCAAGCCGACACTTCTTGTGACCAACGATCTGGTCAATCCCGGCGTCAAGGTCAACTTTGAACGTGCCGGTATCAGAACGCTTCAGCTGCCCTGCCGCAGTTTGGATGAATACCGTAAATGTGTGGAGATATTGGGGAAAGAACTTGATGCACGCGAGGCTGCATCCCGTGAAATAAAACGGATCGATGCCCTCAGAAACAAAAAAGTCATCCGCAAAAATGTACGTATTCTGTGGGTGATTTGGGATACTCCGCTTATGACTCCGGGGCGCCGATCCCATCTCCACGAAGTCATTAGCCTTGCCGGAGCTGTCAACGCAACAGGTGAATTCGATCAGGAATATTTGCGCCCCTCGTTTGATACGCTGCTGAAGAAAAAAATAGATGTTATCATCTGGAGTGCCTCCAGTTCCGGTTGGAAACAGCGCCGGGTATGGCAGAAATTTTCAGCTGTGAAAAATAAACGCGTCCTTGCTGAGTTTGATCAGGATACGCTTTTGCGTCCCGGTCCCCGGCTGAAAGAGGGCATTGAAAAACTGGAAAAAATACTTGACAGTTGGAGTCAGAAGTGAAACGGATTTTTTTACCGCTGCTGCTTCTGGCAGCTGTTTTTGTCGCCGGGATCTTTTTCGGCGCAGAGACCATCGCCCTGAAAGACGTTTTGGACTCACCTGTCGCTGAACTGCGCTTTTTCAGAATGCTGGGAGCGATGTTCATAGGGGGCGCCTTGAGTCTCAGCGGTATGGCATTTCAGGCAGTCCTGCGGAACCCGCTGGCAGAACCCTACACTCTGGGAGTCTCTGCCGGAGCCGGCGTCGGTGCCGCTGTTGCTTTTATTACCGGGATCCACGCCGTCACGGTTTATGCTGTTCCTTTTGCGGCTCTTGCCGGCGCCCTGTTGACTCTGCTTCTTGTACTTTATATCAGTCGCGCGGGGGGCGGGGAAAAATTACTGCTTTCAGGTGTTATTGCCGGAACCATCTGTTCAAGTATTCTCATGTTTCTGCTCTCTGTGGCAAGCAGCGATGAGGTCGCCGCTGCTTCGTGGTGGCTTCTGGGAGATCTTCAGTCTGTCAATGAAAAACTTCTTTTTCCCATGATAGGGGTGACTTTACTGGTCCTTCTCTATCTGCGCTGGAGAGCCGGAGAATTGGATTTGCTGGCACTGGGCGAAAAAGAGGCCTTTTTTCTGGGCGTCAATGTCAGACGGATGACCCTTGCCGTAGTGTTGTGTGCCTCAATATTGGCCGCGTCATCCGTCGCACTTGCCGGAGCTGTTGGTTTTTGCGGACTGATCGTACCCCATGCTGTCCGGCGTCTTTGCTCCTCTTCACACAGAAAGAATCTGTTTCCCATGTTTATCTGGGGCGCGGTTTTTCTTATGTTATGTGATATCCTGAGCCGTCTGGTGCTGCCGGGACAGGAATTGCCTGTGGGCGTGGTTACCTCTATCACCGGCGGTCCCGTATTTCTCTGGATCTTGAACAGGAAAAAATAAATATGTTTCTTGAAGCTGAAAATATCTCTTTTTCTTACAGGACCGGAAAGATCCTTTCTGACTGTTCTTTGACTCTTGCTCCGGGAAAACTGACCGTTATCACAGGGCCCAACGGCAGTGGAAAGTCTACTTTGATACATTTACTGGGCGGACTTCTCGCACCATCGGCAGGAGAAATCCGTCTCGACGGAAAAAAACTCACTTCATTTTCTCATATTGAACGTGCATGCCGGGTGGGAGTCCTTGCTCAGGAAAAGCCTCCTGCACTTGATTTTTCAGTCGCAGAAAGAATAATGATGGGGCGCTTTGCACATCTGCCGCGGCTTTTTGATCCCGGCTGTGAGGATCTTAAAACGGTGGCTGAGGTAATGGAATTTACGGGGATAACTTCTTTGAAAGACAAGGTCTGCAGTCATCTTTCAGGCGGTGAATATCAGAAGGTGTTGATCGCTTCTCTTCTCGCCCGGAAGACCCCGGTGATGCTTTTGGATGAGCCCACCTCTGCTCTTGATCCTGCCGGTGCCCTCAAGACTATGGAAATTTTCAGACAGCAAAAAGAGAATTCTGCTGTTGCCGTCGTGACCCATGATCTTGCCCTTGCTGCCTCTTTTGCAGATGAGTTGATCCTTTTTTCGGAAGGAGGCATTTTTGCTTCAGGAACTCCGGAAAAAGTTTTGACGGCAGAAAATATCGCTTCGGTATATCACTGCAAGGCTGAACTTCTTTATTCTTCAACAGGTCCAGTGCCGATTTTTCGATAATCCTCGAAGGAATCGTTCCTGAAGACTTGATTTTTTAATGCAGAGAGACTATATTTGAAAAGTTTTATATTTTTTAGAAAATCGTAAATTTTTCAAACGGAGAATTTTTTTATGGATAAAGTCATTCGTTGCGGGATCTGTGGACTCGGACGTATCGGCTGGGGATTCCATCTGCCGGCGATCAGAGCGACTGAAGGTCTGGAAGCTGCCGCTGTTGCCGATCCTTTACAGGAAAGAGTAGACGAGGCGCTCTCTGTGTATGGTGTGCCCCATCGTTTCACCGATTGGCGTCAGATGGCAGATTCAGGAACCATTGATCTGGCAGTCATCGCTTCTCCCACGGTTTTTCACCGGGAACAGTGTGAATATTTCTTGAGCAGAGGGATCGACGTTTTTTGTGACAAACCCATGGCTCTTACCCGGGAAGAGGCTGAGGCTATGGCTGCCGCTGCAAAAAAATACGGCAGAAAGTTGATGATCTATCAGCCCCACCGCCTGATCGGATTGACTCTGAAAGCACAGGAGATCATCCGCTCCGGAAAACTGGGAAAGATCTGGCAGATCAAACGCTCCATCTGTTCTTTTGTCCGCCGCAATGACTGGCAGTCATTTTCCGCTCAGGGCGGCGGAATGCTCAACAATTACGGCGCCCATTTTCTGGATCAGCTGCTGTATCTTGGGGGCGACCGTAAAGCGGTCAAGGTGCGCTGCGAAACGGAACGGATCCTTTCGGGGGGCGATGCTGAAGATGTGGTTTCTGTCGCCATGCGCGGAAGCTCCGGGATCCTTTACAAGCTGGAAATCAATATGGCTTCTGCCCTGCCTTGCCCTGATATGGAACTTTTCGGCGACCGGGGCAGCGCCTTTTTTCAGGATGGCAAATGGCATTTGAAATATTGCAGCAAAATGACGGAACTGGTCATGCACGAAGGCTATGCTGCTCCTGATCGGCGCTACCCGCCCCGGGAAAATAATTTTACAGAAGAAACTCTTGAAAATCCTGAAGTCAGTTCCTATGAGTGGTACAAGCACTGCCGGGATTTTTACAAAGGTATTGAAGCGCCTCTGGTACCTCTTGAAGAGACTCTTGAAGTTATGCGGCTTTTAAAAGAGTGCCGCACTTCTTCCGAAAATTTCTGGAATTGATAAAATTTTTTAGGAGATGAGTTTTTTTATGGCTAATATGAAATCATTGGATGCCATTCTTTCGGAACGCCAATTGAATTGGCGGCAGCACTGCGGACTCGCCCCCAACTGGGGACTGCGGCAGCCTTCAGTTATGGATCTTTCGCCTGAGGCCCTTGCTCTCTGCCGCAAAAATCCTGCTGCATACGGTAAAAGGATCTGGCGCAACGGGGATATCCTTTTCCCGGCAACGGATTTTTCTGCGCCCTATACTTTTGCCAAAGCTGAGTTTAAGGCGGGATTTATCGCCTCAGTTCCTGAAGGGAATAAATTTTATACCGCACTTGCCCGGAAAATGGGCGGCAAAATTATCAGCGACCGCGCGGAACTCCCTGAAACTGGCGAGGCTGTGATTTTCGGCTCATCGGCTGAAAACAAACATGCCTGCCGTCTTGCCATGCTTCAGAGAGTCATGGCAAACGGCATCTTCCCCGGAAAAGGAGGATGGAGCCTTGAGTTTCCTTACGGAAAAGCGCTCCGTGCTGTTGTCTGCTGCGATGAGTCAAGCGAAAAGGCTTTTCTGAAACACTGGGAAAATGAACGTACTCCCCGTATGATTCCCGGAGCGGATATCCCGGAAATCATGAAAGATCCGGAGCAGCTCCTCAAAACTCAGGTCTGCACCCGTTTCCCCGTTGACTCCTTTGAAGATTTTGTTAAGAAAATCTCAGAGGCCTTTGACTGCGGTGGTCCGCAAGTGGGCAGAGATAACGGCCACTGTACGGTTCCTCCCATGGTCAAGTGTTATTATGCTTACATGTATACTGGTGACCGCCGTTTTCTTGAGGCGTTCAAGGCAACTTTTTTTGCCATGGTGCGTTACTACCTGACTCTGCCCGGCGGCGCAAGTTATATTTCCGACTATGATTTTTATCTGGGATCTCTCATAAACTGTTTTGCTGCGGCAGAGCGGGATCCCATCTTTACTGAAGAAGACCGTCTGCTGGGCGCTGCCTTTTTGCTGAGTTCGTTCCGCCTCATTGAAAAATACGGCAAGGAGCACTGGCCCATGCGCGAGTGTGCATTGCGTTTCAACCATGAAACGTTTCCCGCCATCAGCTGCTATTGGGGCGCCCGCTACTTTGAGGAAACTTACAATCTTAAAAGCGATGCGGCAAGATGGAAATTTTACGCCAAAACCGCTTTTTCCGGCGGGGAACTCAGCCGTACCTGGCGGCAGAAGGAAAATTCAGGGAGCTATCAGTGGATCGTTCCCAGCCAGAAACTGCAGTGGGATCTTGCCGAAAAGGGCAAGCCATCTCCCGGATTCCGGAAGATGGCAGAGGCGATCAAGTGTATTTCAGACAATGACGGAAGGCAGGTCTGTTACGGCGACTCTGAGGCCCTTCTGGCAACGGAGCACCGGGATATGCTTCAGGCGTTGGCTCAAGTTGCAAACGATGAAATGGCGGCTGACCTTGCCGACAGACTTTACTTTATCGGAGCTTCGGTCCTGCCTGTTCCCGGCTGGGGCGGCTATCTGCATCTGCCTCCTGTTCCCAGAGCAAAGATGCCCGCAGAGGGGTGGACTCTTCTCCCCCTTGTTACCCATGTCCTCAAGCGTTTTCCTGAGGCAGCCAAATGCAAAGTCGATAAAGCTGTTTACCGGGATGAAAACAGTTATTTCCTCTTTGAACCCTGTTCTTGCGACTCCCACAAACACTTTGACACAGGAGCGATCCTGACTTACCAGTACGGCAAACACCTCTGGCTGGTGGATAACGGATACGGATTTGATATCCGTAATACCCCTGTGAATATGGTGGAGGCATACTCTCTGCGCGAGGTGGGGCCCCACTGTCACAATATGATCATTCTCAGGGACAAAGAGGGGAAAGCCATCAGAGGACCTGAATTTTCACTCTTCCGCCGTAAGGGGGACACTCTTTACTGTGAAGTCTCTTTTGCCGGAGTCCTCTGGAAACGGGAAGTCACAGTTCTTGAAAAGGGAGTTCATGTCATTGACCGCGTGGTGAAGAATGCCGAGAGTGACGCCGTTTCCGTTGAGTGCCAGTTCAACGGACTTGGTGAAAACAAACTCCGCAAAAACCTCTGGGAGCTGACTCAGGAAAGAGGCGCTGCCCAATTGCGCTTCAAGGATTCTCCCGGGGTGAAAGCCGCCGAAGACTCTTATCTGACCCGGGGATGGGAAAACGCCATGAAAAAGGTTTATTTCTATGCTTCAGGCGATGTGAAACAGCTTCGCCGCACGGCTCCGCTGCCTTCTGACGGCAGTGAAGTGATCTTTGATTCTTTGTTTACTGTGGTTTCGGAGTAAAGCGATTTTTAATCAATGTAAAGGATGCGAAAAATGAAAACGATACAAGTTCTGCTGGCGGCGTGTCTGGGGATCTTTTCTCTGAACGCTGCCGAGTTTTCCATCAGTTCCGGCAAGATCCAGGCCTTTTTTGACACCAAAGGCGGTGGTTTGAAACGCCTCTCATTCAATGGTAAAGAGCTGACCCGGCATGAAAAAGAGGGATTGAGCTTTACAGAAAAATTGTTGCGCTCTGAGGGAAAAAATCAGATCATTGAGGATTTTTCTGCTCTGGAGTTTACCCCTGTTGACGTGAAAAAGGACGCCGTCACATTTTCTGTGCTCGGTGTTAAAAACTTTGATTTTCTGCGTTTGACCAAGAGTTTTTCCATCAACAGCAAAGAGAATGCTCTTGTTGTGACCTTTAAACTGGAAAATATTTCAGGAAAAGCCGCAGATGCCGGCGTGTGGACCCGAACCATGCTCCGCCGCAATAATGCCATGGGGATGCGGAACACTTTCTTTTATCCGCTGAAAGGGGGAATGATTTCAAGGAACCATCCCGGAGATGCCAAAGGTGAAGAGTGGTATACTGACATCACCGGCGCGGCGGCAGGATTCATGGGGATCGACGACAAGACCGGCGGCGTGCTGCTGCTGCCTCAGGATCTCCTTTGCGCCCTTTACAGCTGGTGTTCCGTCGGCAAGGATATTTCCACCCTTGAATTTTTCCTGAAAGAAAAGACTCTTCCCCCCAAAGGAAGTTTATCCTGGCAGGTCAAAGTTCTGCTTTCAGAGAATGTCCCTCAGCTTGTGAAAAAACACATGCACCGTCCTCTTGTGGAAAAGGGGGGCAGAAAACCCCTTATTGTGGATTTTTATGCCAAAAATGATACCTCTGTGAAAGTGGTCGGTGCCGGGCACAATGTGTTCCCCCGTTCTGTCCGGACCCTTGATATCCGGGGGCGCAGACAGTACAATGACTCTGTGCGCGGCATCCGTATCCCCGGCACCATAGACCCGAAATTGATCTCTGTTTACAATCTTGCCAACAATGCTCCTGAGTATGACCGACCCGTTCCCTTTACCATTGAAAAACTTCCCTCAGGAGAGCAGCGTATTCTTGTCCTTGTTCCCGGAGTGAACAAAGAAGGGTATTACTTTACCCGGTTCAAGGATGGATTTGCTTACAATTCCCTGCGGAAACCTTATGTTTTCTGCGGACCTGAAGATTTCACCTACCGCGTCTGTTTTGACAGAAAGAGCGAAAAAACTTATCCGGCAGAACTTTTCAAAGAGGGAGCCAATCTGGTTTACAACGGAACCTTTGAGAAACAGATGCCCAATGCCCCCTGGGCAGAGGGATATTATTGGAGCTGGTATGTCCGCGGACGCAAACTGTATCAGTGGGTCAACGAAGGTCCTGATAACTCCAAATGCATCAAGGTCATCCGTCACAAGGACTCTACGCAGTACAGTGTTTTTCCTGTATTTTTCCGTCCTGAGTCCGGCGTGAAGTATCATTTCTCTGCTGATATGCGGGGGGAAAATCCTGAACGCACCTGGCTGACCTGTATGGCTGAATTTTGCGACGCTCAAAATAAAAACATCCGGAAAGCGCGTATCAATATTTTCAACAGCAAATCCGCTTACGCCTGGAAGAAGGTCAAATATACCTTTTACAATCCCAGAGGCGCAGAATACGGAGCACTCCGCTTCGGTATTTCCACATTCATCCAGACTCTCTGGGTGGACAATGTGAAACTTGTGCCAGAAGATTTTTCATACACAGCACGTTCTCCTCAAGAGCTGTTGCGCGAAGAGTGTAAAAACACCTCGTACCGGGCACTTGATTTTTTGGAAAAGATTTCTCACGAATATGTGACGCCCCATACAAAATGGCTGACAGATCCTGTGGTTGAAATGCCAGAGATCCTCTATCTGCCTCTGGCAACTACCCGCTCCATCCAGCATACAGGAAAAAGGCAGATCGTTGAGTTTTCCCAACGCATGAAACTGCGTTATCATTTTATTCCCCTGCTGCACAAAGTTGACAGCGGAGGCACCAACTGGGATGTGACTTTCGGGAAAAACTTTGAACCCTATACTATCGTTCAGATCAAGGGGATCGTCAAAGCTCCCAAAGTGATCATTGTTCAGGATATCAACTTCAAGAAGATCCCGGATAAAGATTTTATTGCGCTGCTGAAAAAGTTCCAGAAACAGGGGAGCGGCATCATGTTCTACAACTGTGTGGCAGTTCCTCAGGAGCTGTTGGGCAAAAAGATAAAGCGCCCCTCTGAGATCTTCACAACTCCCGTTTTCCGAAAAGTTTCAGGGAGCGCCCTTGACCGCGCATGCACTGTTTATCAGAACGGAAAATCCAGAGTGGTCTGCTTTTTGCGGAACAGGAGCGAATGGTATATTGAACCTGTCAACTTCCCCTGCGTTCCGCCGGAGTTCGCCCGGGAAATGTGCCCTGCTTACAACAGCCGTGATTTCCGGTACTGGGAGTATATTTATGTGTCAGCTCTCAAGGCACTGCGCTATGCTGCCGGTGTTGAGAGTGCGGTCAAGGTTGTGGAAAACAAGGGCAGAAGCGTGATCCTTAAAGCTGCTGAAGCTGAAACTGTACTCCTGAAAGTTTCTGTTGAGGATATGCACAGAAGAGCCGTTTGCACCTTTGAACAGAAGGCTGTGCTGAAACCCGGACTCAACAAAGTGACACTTGCTCTCCCCGCCTTTCCCGGAGGAACCTTTGTCGCAGATTACCGGGTGACCGATCAGAAGGGCAGAGAGTATGATTTCGGCGCTTTGAATTTCACGAATGCGGAGCCCAACAAACTGACCGTCTCTTTTGCCGATAAAGAGAGGATTTTTGACCGGAACGGTGACGTCAGACTTCAAGTTGCTGTTTCAGGCGTCATCCCCGCCGGAGTTTCTGTTATTTGTGAAATTGAAGACACCCGCTCCCGGATCGTGGCGAAAAATTCCTCTGCTGCCAAAGCAGTCAATAATGTCTCTTTCAGAATCGCTCCGCCTTATACCACACTCTACCGTGTGCATCTGAAACTTGTGAACGGGAAAAAGGAGCTCAGCCGGGGCTACGGAGAATTTTCCATGCCTTCCCCCGGAAAAGATCTGACTCAGCTTGACGCTCTTCTCTGGCTCGGACGCACTCCTATGATCCAGCTTGCCTCTGATATGGGATTCACCTATTGGATCGCAAACTTTATGCAGAACGGCATTTCCATGGGGCGTTTCAAGGCTCTTGCCAACGCCAATCTCAGCATGGTGATGTATGGCGCAGGCTATGCCAATTACAGTACCTCTCTCAAATACCGCCACGATATTCCCAGTGATCCTGTGCGGACCCCCTGCTACTCCGATCCTGCACACTGGAAAAAGGTGGATGAGATCATCGGTAAAACCATGGTGGGGCAGCGTTACCGTTATTACGGTGCTCAGCTTCATGAGATCGCCGATGAAGCCTATCTGGGCAGCATGGTCTGTTACTCTCCCCACTGCCTGAAAGATTTCCGTGCTGAACTCAAAAAGCAGTACGGTTCTCTTGAGGCTCTCAACAAAGGCTGGGGACGTCAGTTCAAAAAATGGGATGAGGTGATCCCGGTGCAGCTCAAAGAGGTGAACGGCAAAGAGAACCTCGCCCCCTGGCTGGATCACAAGATGTTCATGGCAAAGGTTTTTGCCAAAAACTGGGTAGGTGGAACAAGGAATTTGCTGAGAAAGTATGTTCCCAACTCCAAAGCCGGTCTTTCCGGGACTCAGATCCCCGGATACAGCTATGACTGGGTGCAGCTGATGAAACATATTGACTGTCTTTCCTATTACAGCGGCATCCAGCGCAAGGCTGTCCACGACTTTGCCGGTCCCGGTTTCGTGGCCGGAAAGTGGAGCGGCGGTTATGCCCGTGCTGAAGTTGTCAACGAATTTTATCAGAAGTCCAACATCTGGGCGGATATTTTCCTCGGCGCTAATATGGTCAGCAACTTTGCGGGCCATGCCTTCGACGGTGATATTACTCCGGTCAGAAATACGACATTCTATACAGAACTTGTCAACGAACTGCGCACCGGTATTGACAGGGTCATTCTCAACGGAAAAGAGATCGGCAGAGATATTGCTGTGCTTTATTCCCAAAGTTCTCTCTTTTCCGCTATGGCAAGCATCGGCAGCGGCATCTGGCACAACAGTATGACCGGATGGGCGGCGCTTCTTGAGGATCTGAAGTTCAACTACTTCTATCTGCCCTACGATCAGTTGGAAAAAAGTGTTCCCAAGGCGAAAGTTGTGGTGCTTCCCTGTGCCGTTTCACTTTCTCCTGCGGCAGTGAAAAATCTTCAGAAATTCGTTGCCGCAGGGGGCGTTGTCATTGCCGACTTTGCCCCCGGATGGTTCAATGAACACGGCACAAAGATCCGCAACGCGGAACTGGAAAAACTTTTCGGAATTTCACGGCGCAACAGCACTCTTTCCACTGCTGCCGCTGCTGTTTCAAGCAGAGCCGGCTACGGGATCCCTGTTGTCAAAGGGGAGTTCCGCATCGGTGAAAAGGGACTTCAATGTGCAGGCGCTGAAAAGCTGGGTGATGATCTTGTATTCATCAACAGGTATGGTAAGGGAAATGCAGTACTGCTCAACATTCTTGTGAGCGGTTATCAGGATGTCAGTCTCGGCGGTGTGGGCGGAGAGGAAAGCTCCGTCAAGAGTGGAGCCGCGCTTTTCTGTGACAATCTGCGTAACCTTATGCAGGGTGTTTTCAACTTTGCCCGTGTTTCCATGAACTGCAGTGTGACCGATGTCAAAAGCGGGAAACTTTACCCCTGCACGACCATGCTGCGGCAGGATGGTGCCAATTATATATTTGGCGTTCTCAAGGCGCAGATCACTGCTCCTGATGGAAAAATTCCCATGCTTTTCCATAAAAAATTCCTCCGTAAAGTTCACATCAAATTGCCCGTCAAAGGTCATGTTTACGATATCCGCAAGGGGAAATACATGGGTGAGGTCGACAACTTTGTTATAGATCTCATGCCGGGTGACGGTCAGGTATTTTCCATCCAGAAAGAGAGGACCACAGGAGTTGAGGTCAATGCTCCTGCTGTTGCGGAGCGGGGCAGGGCGCTTGATGTCAGATTCAAAGCTGCCGGAGCAGTGGGAAAACAGGTGTTCCGCATGGAGCTTTCCGGTCCCGATGGAAAAATCGTCAGACACTATACTGTGACCGGCCGTTTTGATGCTGCCGGCGGAAAGTTTACGTTCCAATTTGCCCACAATGACAAAGCGGGCAGCTGGAAGTGCCGGATCATTCATGTCAACAGCGGTATTTCCGCGGAAAAGATAATCAAATTGAATTGAAAGGAATTTACTGATGAATAGGATCCCTGTAGCAGTGCAGCTTTATTCGCTGCGTGAAATGTTTCCGGAAATGCCCCTCAAAACCCTGAACGCCGTCAAAGAGATGGGATTTTCAGGCGTTGAGTTTTACGGAAGTCACTTTAAAAACAACTTTTACCGGGCACTTCTTGAAGAGTCCGGTCTGGTCTGTGCCGGATGGCACACCGGAATAGAAGACCTTGAGGGCGATAAATTTGAAGCGACCCTTGAAAGGAACCTCGCTGTGGGCAACAAATATATCTGTGTGCCCTGGTTCCAGGCGCCGACAGCCGCTGAGTGGAAAGCATTTGCCGACCGGCTGAATGCAGTTGCTGAAAAGCTCCGCCCCTACAACATCCGTACCGGATTTCACTGCCACGCCCATGAATTTGCGCCTGTGGAGGGGCAGCTCCCCTGGACGATTGTGGCTGAAAACACAACTTCTGATGTGGTGCTTCAGCTGGATACCGGCAACGCCCTTTCCGGCGGCGCAGATATCATGGCGACTCTCAGGGCGTTTCCCGGCAGAAACCAGTCCATCCATTGGAAACCCTACTCAAAGAGCGGAGGTTTTGCCGTTCCTGTGGGGAGCGATGACCAGGATTGGAAGGCGCTTCTTGAGTGGAGTGAAACAGAGGGACGCACCGAGTGGATCGTTATTGAATATGAAAAAGAGGAGCCTTTGAGTGCTTTGCAGCGTTCAATGGATTACATTAAAAACATGTAATACGCAAAGCTGGGGGAACTGCAGTTGGAAAAGCATGCAGTTCCCTTTTTTAACGTCTCAAGGCAGTTTGCAAGATGCCGCATCATCAGAAAAAAGATCCTTGCAAACGCGTTACGCCGGAAAATTCTGCATTACATCAAGAGCGTCGGCACCGAATGGAAGACTACCTTCGCTGCCGAAGTCGGATAAATCTTTTCTGACCAAAGAAAAGGGGCCGCTGCAAAACCTTGCAAAGGTAAGCTGCGGCCCTCTTTTTCAGGATTTGAAGCCGTTATTCTTCAGGAAGGTATCTGCCGCCTGTGGTCCAGAGAATGTGACAGACATTTTCCTTTTTGATTCCCATTTTTTCACAGAAACCGCTCTGCACAACTATTTCAGGCCCCGGGAACCCGGCTGCCGCAGAAGGTTCGATCTTGAGACCTTCAAACTTTTTCGTTTCAGCTTGAAGTTCCGGGAGAATGTCATCGGTGATGGTATATGCTCCGGCAAGAAGTGTTTTCATAATGCCGCCCACAAATCCCGACGCCCTGCCCACGGCAAGTCCGTCGGCGAGAGTGTTGTTGGTAAGTCCGATGTCGTAGACACTGATTTCTGAATTTTTTCCCGTGGCAAGTCCCAGAAGGACACAGGGCGCCTCAACAGGCTCCGCAAAGAAACAGTGAACAGCTTCACCGAAAAGCATTTTCAAACCGAAGCAGACACCCCCCGGCGCTCCGCCCACGCCGCAGGGCAGATAGACGAAAAGAGGATGCTCCCTGTCAGGCATGAATCCGCGCAGCCGCAGTTGTTCACGCAACCGCAGTGCCGCCACTGAGTAACCGAGGAAAAGTTCGTGGGAGTTTTCATCATCCACAAAGAAAGAATAAGGATCCGCTTCAGCTTCTTTTCTCCCCTGAGCAACAGCTGTAGAGTAGTCACCGGTGTACTCAATGACCTCCACGCCCCGGGAGCGAAGCAGCTTTTTCTTCCACTCCTTGGCGTCTGCGGACATGTGCACACGCGCCTTGAAACCGAGAGCCGCTGAAATAGTTCCGATGCTCAAACCGAGGTTGCCGGTGCTGCCCACTGACACAGTGTATTGCCCGAAAAGGGCACGGACTTCAGGAGTGGCAAGTTTGCGGTAGTTGTCATTGGCAGTGATAACGCCCTGTTCCAGACAGAGCTGCTCCGCGAAGCACAGCACATTGTAAATGCCGCCTCTTGCTTTGATGGAGCCTGCCACAGGCAGATCGTGATCCGCCTTGAGGAGCATCTTTGCGCCCGGAAGCAGTTTGGCAGACAGTGCCGGAATATCAAGAAGTTCGGATTCAATAATGCCGTAATGGATGGCCGCTTCATCAAAGAGTTCGGCAAGAAGCGGCGCAAAACGGGCAAGGCGCGCTTCCGCATCAAAAACGTCAGAAAGAGAATAGGGCAGTTGGGCACTCCGGCCGTAATCAGGGTTGAGCCAGCAGTAAGGTGTACGCGCCTTCAGCGCAGCAAGACACTTGTCCATAGTGAAAACCTTTCTTTATGTGAAAATACCTTGCCTTAAAATAACCGCCGAAACACGATTTGTCAAGTTCACCCTTGAAGAAATTCAGTTGCGGGTGAGCCATTTGTTGTTGTTCAAAGTGAAGAGAGCGTAAAAGGGGATCCACATAAGAAAGAGCAGCGTGTAGATGCTGTAAGTAAATGCATGAAAACAATAGCGCAGAGAATTTTTGCGGGCGTAAATGATGGTCGGCGGAATGGACCAGAGCAGTATCATCGTAAGCATATACACAAGTATGAGTCCTGCTGTGTGATAGTTGGCAATAAGATAGACCAGCAGTACAGGGGAAACCACCACAGGAGACAGGATCCCGATGTTGAAAATGACGTAGTGAAATGCCAATCCCAGCGACTTCAGATCAAAAAAAGAAAAGTTGCGGAAAATGTAGGGCGCAAGCAGGATGTTTTCTCTGATATCTCCCCGCACCCAGCGCAACAGCATCTTGCAGAGTCCCGTGTATTTTTCCGGCATATTGGTGTAGGCTTTGGCAGTTTCCTGATAGCGGATCAGCCAACGCTCCCGGATCAGCATGCAGGTGAGGGCACGATCTTCACCGATGGTGGTTTTTTTACCGAGAAAACGCTGCTTGAGCCACTTGTCAAGAACAGCCATCACCGCCTTTCTGCGGTAGGCGCTCAGCGCTCCGGGGGTGCAGAGCACCACGCCGAAACGGCTCTGGGAACTGCGGAGCAATTCATAGGAAAAGACGAAAATAATATCCATCAGTTTGGGGATCAGACCTTTTTCAAGATTCTGGACACAGATATTCCCGGCAACTGCACCCACTTTAGGGTCGTAAAACGGGGAAAGCAGATGGGTGAGAGATTCCGGCAGCACGGAACTGTCGCTGTCAACGGTGACGATGATCTCTGAACTTGAGGCTCTGATCCCTGCAGCAAGGGCATGTTTCTTGCCCCGGTTGCGTTCACAGAAGATAGTGGTGATCTCCGGAAACTCCTGCTTTGCCTTTTCGATCCACTGCCGTGTGTCATCCGTTGAACCGTCATCAATGGCAATAACGTGGAAATCGGGATAGTTCGAATTCATAACGCTTTTAATGGTCTTGTAAACATGTTTCCCTTCGTTGAAAGCCGGTATGAGCACATCACACGAGGGCTTATGCCTGACTCCGCATGGTTTGTAGCCGTAGGCAACAATGGCGATCACAAGCATATAGCCTAAAGTAAAGTAACTGAATATGATCGAGTAATTGATCATCAGATACATGGAAAAGATGAGCAAAAGTAATAAAACAGTGTTGAAAAGGAGCTTTATTTTCATGATTGCTTAAATACTCATTGACTTTTCCGGCGGCAAAAATGTTCCGAACACCAGATATCTGCTTCTTTTTCCACTTCTTTATCACGTTCCGTAGCACTGAAATGGCCGGTTTCGCGGATGAAGACGGTTTTGTACTCCTCAGCAATGGCATTGACCACTGAAAACTGCCCCGCCGGAGCCACACAGGGATCAAAGAGGGCAGGGGTGCAGCAGACAGGGATCTTGATGTATCTTGCTGCAACGGAGGCGTCAAAGTATCTCAGCACCCGGCGGGCTTCAGGATGCTCCAAAATATATTTCCGGCAGGCTTCGCCGCTGCCGGTCGATTCGTAATCAAAACGGATCTCAGCTCCAAAAGTCGGCACATGCAGAAACGCCGCTTTGAAACGTTTTTCCCAGGGCAGCAGCAAGGCTCCCATGCCGCCCCCCATACTGCCGCCTGAATAGTTGATATTGCCGATACAATCAG
Source organism: Lentisphaeria bacterium (assembly GCA_017507125.1). Taxonomy (GTDB): domain Bacteria; phylum Verrucomicrobiota; class Lentisphaeria; order Victivallales; family Victivallaceae; genus UBA1784. The sequence continues at coordinate 1,123 of JAFWBQ010000024.1, read as the reverse complement.
GAAACATGTCAAGAAGAACACGCAACGTCATCCACTGGTCGGCAATAACGCCCCGCAGAATGTAATTTTCCTTTGAGTCAATTCCGTAAAGAACGTGGGCCGAAGGCTTCCAGGGAATATCTTTGCACTGTGAAGGACCCAATCCGCGCACCGCCGTATAGGTGACGGTCAGAGAGTGTTTACTTGCTGAAGCGGTGGCGATGTTGCCGTACCCCTGACCGATCACAAGAGCGCCCTGAGAATTTGCCGGACGGGTGATCCAGGTGACAAACTCCACACCGTCATAATTGGTCACCCGGACTCTGTAGATCTTTTCCTCAGGAACAGGGGACCATACTTCAGTTTCAACATTATATTTCAAAGGAGCATTTGCCACAAGGGCAAAGTTTTCTTCCCAGAACTCACGGAATCCTTCCGGTTCCTTCCCGGGGGCAACTGCCAACAGTTCCTCTTGAGTCATGCCGTTGGTGGGATCAAAGGGATAGCTGTGTTCTATATTCATAAAAGTGAAACTCCTTTTGTTCATTAAATGTCAATCTTATAAAATACACCATCCCCGGCAAGTTTGCAACTTTACTTCAGGGGTTTTTTCGGAATATTGTTTTTATTTTTTTCAGGAGCGTAATATTGACAAAGAAACCGTATGATGCTATCTTATACTGACAGATGATTTTTGCCGTTGGAGATGTGCATGAAAAAGTTTATTGCAGTGGATTTTTACGATCTGATCTGGAAACAGAAAACGGTCTTCAGCCTCGAGGATATGGAGGCTCTTTTTGCCAAGTATGCCGAAAACGGGATCAATGCCGTTTTGTGGCGCTTGTCCGTTTATGGAAAATTGCTTTATCATTCAAAGACGCCTGACAGATATGCCATTGGGGGGGCGCCTCAGGGTGTAGAGGCAAAGGCTCTCAAGGTGATGGAAACATACGATCCTGCCGCTGCGGCCGTTGCCATGGGCAAAAAGTATGGAATCGAAGTTTACTTCTGGCTGACTTTGTTTGATGAGGCCTCTTACTCCGTCTTCCCGGAACGGGAGTCTTGTATTTCTCAGGCGCATCCGGAGTATTCATGGCGCTCAAAGGATGGTTCCGGCTACTACCGCGGCGTACTTTCTTATGTG
>JAFWBQ010000003.1 GCA_017507125.1 Lentisphaeria bacterium | reverse complement strand
TTCATAAATTGTTTCGTTGTCCGTTGTAATATAACATATTTACATAATATTGTCAATAGAAATTTTTATTTTTTATCAACAGGAAGTCTTAAACATAAAGTTATTGTAATGCAGACATACCTTGAATTGTTATATTAACAGTTGAAAAACTAATTATATCGATCCGGCTGAATATGACCGTTTGGAGTCCTTATGCCGCGAACTGCCGCATTACATTGATTGCCTCAATCAATACAGCCAAAGGTAATATAAAATAAATCTCCCCAAATTCTCCGCTGTAAGAGGTCAGTTAGACCTCTGCCGGATCGGTTCTGTTTTCAGCTTGAATTGGTTGTTTAAGGTCTGGCACTCTCCGGAATCACCGGCAAGTTCCGGATACAGCTCTTCCAGCAGATCGTAAGTGGCATCCACAGCGGTTTTCACCATGGCTATGGAGTGCCGGGGCGGAAAATGCTGTTTTCTTGCTTCGTACCCCCCCTGCAGGATGAAATTACCAGGGCACATGTAATCCTGATACCCGGTGGCTCCGAACGCAATGAAATTTTTCCGGAAAGCTCCGTGCCACTTTACTTCCGCCCCCAATTCGGCACACCATTCGCCGGGGACTCCCACAAAACATACATCGCCAATGGCAAGGCACTGGATCTCCAAGGTAATATCATCCTTGCCCAGATCCCGGTCGGGGAGCATATCCGGCTTGTTGCGGTACAAACTTCGCAACGGAACAGTCAAACTCCGGCAGAGTGCCCCCACTTTGGGGGAGTTCATGCAGAATCGCTCCGGGTTGCGGGTGGCGTCGAGCAAACTGCGGAAGATGCCTTCTGCCAGACTGCGGCCCATGGCTTCAGCACCGTTGCTGCCCAGTTCATCTTTTTGGGGGATCATATCGCCGCATGCCCCGCTGACAAACATGGCTTCCGCCCCGGTTTCTTCAGTGATATATTCCCGGAAGGGTGCGGGGTAGTCTGCCGAGATCCGCCGTGCCCCGGTACCCAGCGGATGTGCCGCCAGCGGGTGAGCAGCATAATTGCCTATGATATACAGTGGAAAACGCTCTTTGCCTTTTTCAGCGGGGATAAATATCAAACTGCCCAACTCCTTATCGGCAAATCCGTTGGCAAGTTTCCGCAATTCGGCATTGTGGGGGAGGAATGCGGCATAATTATCACTTGATACCACCCGGCGGTTGAGGTTTTCATCAACTTCGATGCTGTAAAAATATGTGCTGCACTCCACGGCTTGCGGGTTTTCTGCCAAACGGCGGCACTCTTCAGTAAGAGCTTTTTCCAGCATTTCCATATAAGGTATATTCAAGTGGTCGGCAAAACCTGCTTCGCAGTTGGTTTGGGGGCCGCCGTGAGTGTGGGTAAAAGTCAGCATCACCGCTTCGGGCGGTATGGCAAGAATATCGCCGCAGAGCTTGCGGAATTTATATATGTACTCTATATCCATACACTGCAGGTCAAAACTTATGAGCAAAACTTTTCTTTCGCCGTCATCCGCCAGCAGCCCGGTCATCAAAAGGTCGCTCCACTTGGAAAAAGTTACATCTTCCATGCCGTAACCCGATACCCGGGTGCCGATCTCCGGCGTGATATTGTGTTTGAACCACGCTATTTTCATATATTATTTCTCCCGCAAAAGGATTTATGTATTTACCACTGAACCGTTTCGCAAGTCCAACTGGCGGTTTGTCCGGTTTTCTGCTCAAAGTTTATACCGGTAAGGTGCAAATCATATTTGCCTGCAGTGCTGGCAGCGATCTCTCTTATAAGCTCTACTCCTGCTATAATATACACTGCATAAAACTATTTTCAATTCAGTATTTTAAGAAAACATTCCAATCCGGCTCTTACAATATAGCACTTGCTCCATGCAAGAAACGCTCTCTTCTTGATCAGATCGAAGAAGAGAGTGCTTTGACAAATTCAATAGAGTTTAAATTTCTTCCCAAGACTTGAAATATCATATTACAAAGTGTAAATTATATTTGCACAGCACACTAACCTCTTAAAATCAAGGAGTTTGATATGAAAAAGCTTTTGACGATCATACTGTTGCTGTTTTTGACATTTTCCGGTTCTGCAGCCAAAACGCCGGAGTTTTCAGCAAAAATAATTCTGACCAAAGCTGTCAATATAGAAGATCAATTCCGTTATATCCTGCCGGGGCGCCCTCCTGTTTTTCCTCAGGTCACAAAAGTTGTCTGCGGAGAGAGATTTTTTGTGGAAATCGTTTTTTTCAATGCCGCGGCAAAGAATGGTTCAATGCTTTTAGGCGGAAAGATCACAATGTCCGCTCCCGGAGGCAAAAAAGAGGTCATAAAACTCAAAGAACGATCTCTGAAAGTTACGGGGCAAAACAAAGGCGTATTTCTTTTTCCTCAAAGCCTGTGCGTTACTTTTGAGCCAAAAGATTCTAAAGGGGCCCACACATTTGAAGTGGAACTGACTGACAAAAACACTGGAAAAACTTCCAGATCTGCGGCAAAATTGGAATATGTCAAAAGTATCCCCCCTCTTTCCGAAGCCGAAGCCTTGAAAAAATTGGGGAATTATTACCGGGCGCCCTGTCCGCAAGAGATTCTGCCGGCATTCCGGGCGTATTTGAAAAATATTCCGGCGCAGAAAAAAAGAGAAAAAAGGAATTTCAATCCCCTGCCGCAGCTTGCCTTGTTCTATTTCAGTTTGAAAGAAAATCCGCAGTACGCCGATGCTTTTGCCGCTGATGTGGCAAAACTTACCAACAAAGAGCACAGGATGATGGGCGGGATCATCCTCAACTTTCTTTCCCCCGAAATCGCTCAAAAACTGCCTGCAGCTGAAAGAGAACAGATCCAGCGTTCAATGAACAGCAATCCTTTTGAGATAAAAAAGGTCTTTGCCCCATGGCATCTGGACATCTGCTGGGCAGAGTTTTTCATCCGCGGTACCCGGGCGCCCCTTTTGAAAATCGTCGATGCACTCTCTTTCGGCAAAAATTCCATTTCCATTCCGGAATTCAAAAAGATTTCCAAGCCGACCAGAGAGGACCGGCGTAAACTTTTCAGCGGACTTATTGCCATGGCAGCGCAATGGTCGATCAATTCTCTTGCCAAACAGCACCATCTGGTCCGTTATTACATTGAAGCAGCCCTGCGGCGGGGGGAAATCAAAGATCCTTTTGTCCAAGCCGTTGCCGCAAAAGCCATTGGCTTGAAAGTGCATATCGTTCCTTCAGGAAAGTCTATCTGACAAGGGATATTAAAAATGCGAATGTATATAAAAATATTTTTTGCTGCAGCGGCAGCCTGTTTCCTTTGCGGCTGTTTCGGTCCCGTTCTGCAAGTGGGGGATAAAATCGTTCCGGTCAAACATCACAATGGAGTACCTTTTATTACTGCCCCCCGCTCAATTTATAAGGAGCTTCATTACAGTACCTTCGGATTTGATTGGAATGAGGATTTTCTTCTCCCGCGCCTTCACAACAATAAGGACAGAGCCTTCTGGGTCTCAAAACTCACCCGGGCAGACAAACTTTATTCAGTAGTTTGCACTGCGGAAAAAGAACGGCACTATCTTCAAAAGCCGGAAGTGAAAATATTGCAGCAATATCTGAAAAATTCCTACCGCCAGGTTCCCGGCTCCAAAATCAGGATCACTGCACTGAAAATGGAATCCTGCCGTTTCAAAGGACTGCCTGCTGTTTATGCCTACATGGAAACCTTTGAATCAGGCAGAGAGCTTTATTTGCGGGAAGAATCCTATTACTTCTTTGATCCTTTGCAGCCTGACACAAGGCTCTATCAGGTACGCTGGAGCGAAAGAGGCAGGCAAAATGATTGGAGATCCCCCGCAGCAGAAGCTCTGGGCAGAGGATTTTTCAAGAACTTCAAACTGCTCCCTCCGGAGAAATAATAAATAATTGGTGCCATTCCATACAAGTAACTCACCATTATACATTTACAATTAAATTATTCTCTTTTTCTTTGCCGTTCTCCCCGGGGGAAAACGTTCTCCCCACCTTGTTTTTTACATAAACGCCGCAAGTAACATTCCATCCGTAATCCAATTTGTCAAGTGGAAACACAAAAGAGAATAATTTGCCAAGTAACCTATTGTCTATAAAAAACATACATAGAATGGCACCAATTATTTCGGTGGTAATTTTATTGTGCATCTGGTCTTTCCTTTATTTTTTTGTGTCGTTACTAAAAAATAAAGGTCAGATGTACTTTTGTCAAACAACTCGTCCCATCACAAAATTTGGGACATTAACCTTTTTTCATAAAAAAATGCACCTCAAAAGTTGTGTCCAACTTTTGGGGTGCACTTCATTTTTTCTGTCTGCGTTTCTTGGGGCTTTTTATTTGACGGTGTGTCCAATCACTCCATCTTTTCAAGCAGACTTTCAATGACGGAGGCGGTAACGGCACAGGGGTCCTGCTCAGCGGGGATCTCCTCCATAAAGTCCCACAGCTTCCGGCTGGTCAGGAAACGGTGCTCCTCTCCGGTAAGCTCTTTGAAACGGCAGAGCCCCCTGACAAATCCCCCTCTCAAAGTCCCGTAGCCCATGCAAAGATAATCCAGACAGTCTTTGTTTTCAAAGGCAAAGTTAATGTACTCTTTGAAATGTCCGGATAAATTTCTTAATGTTTTTTTCTGATAAAACTTCTGATTTTTCAACAGGACGGGATCGGTAATGTATTTCTCAAGTTCCATATCCTGATCCTGACAGAACCACTCCATCTTTTTTTCCCGGATGATCATTTCGATTTTCGACACAGGGCGACAGATATCTTCTCCTTGCATGGCACGTGAAAGGAGCTCAAACAATTCAGCAAAAGCACCGTAGCCGGGTTCAAACGCTTCAAAACAAACGCCCAGAAGCCCCAGTTCCCGAAAGATTTTCAAATCCTGAAGATAGGAATCAGTCCCGTATTGAAAATTGCCGAAAAACCCCTGTTTCATCACATTTTCGTGGATATAGACCTTCCCGGGGAAAGCTTCGTTCCACTCTTTGATTTTCTGAAGCATGGCACAGTTGGCAGTCAGAGATTCAGGTTCACTGCCGTTACCGTAGGCCCGGGTCATGTGACCGCAGGTGCAGGTGTCCTCCGTGCTGCCGAGGGGAAAAGTCGGAGTCCGGGGAAAGGTATCAAACATGATCCTGTCCATAGCCGCAAAGGCAGAACGGTCAGAAGGAATGTCATAACGCATGACATAAACATCTGTTTCGATTTTCAAATCAGGCCTGTTCTCTTTTACTGCTTTGACAAACCGTTCAATAAAAGGATTCCAGCGCTCCGTTACAGGCAGTTCACGGCATTGAGGGCAGAGACAGTAGTCACACCCGTCGGCGGCACGCATGTGAATACGGTTGATCTCAGGGGGCAAATCCCTGAGCCAGAGGGCGGCACCCTTTTCGTAAGCCTCAAGAGCCCCCGGCGCAAAGCGGCAGGGAAAAGTTTCACATTCAAGTTTTTCTGTAAAAAAACTTCCATCCCTTCTGCGGGCAGAAAACTCTTTTTCCCAATTGCTGTAACTGTAAAAGGTACGGGGACCGAAGGTCATCAATGTGATCTCGACACCGGCGTTCCGGCACTCTTCAAGAATGATATCCTTGTACCGTTTCCAGCCGTAATCATAGTGAATGATTATGGAGTTGAAGTTCAAGTCTTTCATACGGCGCAAAAACTGCCGCAGCTGCTCAGGGGTGTGTCTGAGTAAACTTTCACAGGGGTTGAATCCCCTGACGGGAAAAATTCCTTTCATTGTCATTGGGAGTCCGTAATTTATTTATCCATGTCAAACCAGAGTTCCTTTGAGGGAGCAACGTAAGGGATCTTCTTGCCGTCAAGTTTCAATGTATATTTTCCGGTTCCGAAAATTCCCCGCAGCTGCCAGATGCCCGGTGTCACTTTGAAGTGCGCAGTTTTCTTTTTGCCGTCATAAGGACAGCGGAAGTTGAAACTTCCGGCATATTTCCCATCGGGAGATTCCAGCTGCAAATGGGCGGAAGTATCCATGGTTTTTACCATGTCGATGGTCAGCGTTCCGGCCTTTTTCACCCGGAAAGCCCAAGTCCCGCCTGACATCTTGTTGTTGTAGTGGCACTCTGCAGCTGCGACACGGGGCAGGGGACACTCAAGAGCAAGACGTCTCACTTTGGGACCGATTTTCAAGGTCAGAACACCCGGTTTATGGACTCCGATTTTGAGCCCGGTATCAGCAAGAGTGGTAAAGGTGATTATGGCATCATTTTCCTTGTTTTTTCCCGGTACAAGGGTGTGTTTTGCCAGAACTTTGCCGTCCGGATCAGTCAAAGTCAGGTCTGCGGTTTTGCTTTTTCCGATAAGGGCTCCGCATTTAAGTTCAAAGGGTTTGCCGCTGCTTTTGAGATAGACAGTAAAAGCTCCTTCTTTGGGATAGGAACTTGTCAGCTGATAAGGGAACTGACAAACACCTCCTCCAACGGCAAGAGGTGTGACCTTTTTATTGTATTTGTTCATCGCCCACATCAGGAAAGGCAGACGCTCAAGGAAGAAATAGGAAACAGACTTGAATTGGTGACGGACTGGCTCAGCAAGAGCATGTTCATAAAGTCCGCTTTCGGCAAACCAGGCGGCATAACGCAGATAGGTGATATCTTTGGTCAGAAGCCAGCCGTAGAGGGACAGATCAATGGAAGGGGGCTCGGTTCTTTCGCTGACTCCTTTGACGGTGCACGCAGCCCAGTCGGCAATGATCGCCTTGGCCACGGGGGAGTGGGTGGCATCATAATATTTTTGGATTCCCGGCTGATAATTTGCCCATCCGGTCATAGCTCCTTTGCCGGTCCGGGAAGAAAGGGGTTGTTTGCTTTTGATCTGTCCTGCCCGCAGACGGGTGATGTACTTATCGATCATGTCGGTGTAACGCTTATCTCCTGTGGCAAGCCACAAATCGGTAAGAGCGGAAACCATTCCCGTTCCTCCCCGGCCGATGCTGGGTCTTCTGTAAAGTTTCAAAGCGGCTTCCCCCCACATCTTTGCCACGTCCAGTCCCCGGATGTCTCCGGTTATGTAGTAGTAGAGCAGCGCAAACTCTGTCTGACTGTTATAATCGGGATTACGGGAACCGGCGTGCCAGTGAGTAAGTCCTTTGTAATCGTTGAGGGCTCCTTTTATTTTCCGCCTCCAGATGAGTTTGGGATCTTTGGGAAAAGCTTCTGATTCACGGGTTGACCAGTTGCAGATGTCAATATCCATCAGGTGCTGTGAAACAGCAATTGCCCAGCGGCAGATTTCAAAGTCCCCTTTCCGCAGAGCAAGGAGCCAGGGGTAGGAACCGGAAGAGTGGTGATAGCCCTTCCAGGTACGGTAGAAATCATCCCAGCGGTTTTTTTCCACGATCCAGACGCTGTGGCTGTCGCCGTAGTTCCACTTGCCGAAATCCCCGGGAGGAGCGTTCCGGGCCTGACGGCGTTCCCAGGCATACCAGTTGTACAGAAGTTTTTCCTCTGCGGGGAATTTGACGGGGTCGTAGTGGTGGATGTTCCGCATGACACCTGAAGCACAAAGCCACTGAGGATCAACCAGAGCCATAAGCTCCTTTTCAGGCGCAACGGCTCCCCCTTGAGGGGCAATTCGCAAAACGGCAGTTTTGGCAACTCCCATAGGGGATTCGATTTTTCCTTCCCGGAAATAGCGTTTGATATAATCGCTGCCCACATCCCAGTATTCCCGTGGAGCGGTAAAATCCAGCACCTCACCTTCATGGCAGAAGCGCAGATACTGCCGGTTGGCATCTGTGACCTTGAAGCCGGGTTCCTTGACGCCGTGAGCGGGCCAGAAGTGGTAGACCAGCGCATCAGGCCGGATCTCAAGTTCATTGGGGAATGTCTCAGCAAAATCCCCGACGGCAATGCGGAAATTGTCCGCAGCCGCCCATCCGGGAGCCTGAGTGCCGTCTCCTTTTTTCTGCCATTTTTTGGGTGTTTTGAGGGAACTGACAAGATATTTATCATAAGCATACTGCAAAAGATATTTGTTCATAGCATCGCCTTTGACGCCGCCCAGAGTTCCTTTTTGGAAGTTGCCGGGGAACTCGATACCGATATCCTTGAATTTGGATTGCTTTTCATCTCCGGTAATGACAAAGGTGAAGTAAAGTTTGCTCTCTTTGTTTCCGGCAAGGAACTCCTGACGGATGATATAGCGGCAGAAGGGTTCATTTTTGCTGTTGCGGAAAAAACCTTCTGTTTTGACCATGCGCCGCAGGGAATTGGCTTCCACGATCTGAGTGTATTCAGGTTTCCCCGCATCATAGCGCACGCCGGAGGCGGTGATAAAATAGGGTTTGAAACTGAGATCTTCCTTTAACTCCCCCCGGGGAGGCAACAAAGGTTTGACACCTGTTTTCAAGGTGAACTTTTGCTGAGGAGAGCCGTCAAGTTCTCCTGTAAAAACAGCCGCCGCCCAGCGGAGCGACTGATCCTGAGGCCAGCGGTTCAGGACAGTTACAACAGCCGGAAACTGTTTTTTCCCCATGAAAACGCCGAAGCTGCCGGCATCTTTGAACTTGCCTTTGGGGAAAGGTATTCCCACCCGGAGCGTTCGTTTTCCTTTTATACGTCCCGGATTGTCAACAGTAAAAGCGATATCAGCCCCTGAGAGCAAAAGAGCCCCGAAGAGAGCTGCCAACAGCAGAAATTTTTTCATAAGCAAAGAGATCCTTAAATTGATGTGACCACTTTAATTTAACAGTATTCAGCTCTTTTGACAAGGGAAAAAATGTTGCAAAAAAGTAAATTATGTAGTCCTCTTAAAATCAGAGGGCGTTTTACCGAAGTGTCTTCTGAAAACTTTTACAAAGTAGTTTGAGTTATTGAAACCGCACCTTGAGCCGATCTCTTTTACCGACATGAGAGTGGTTGAAAGCAGATGTCTGGCCCTTGCCATCCGGGCATTCTGCAAAAAGAGACCGGGAGAATTCCCGGTGCACTCCCGTACCACTCTGGTCAGAGTCGAACGGTGACATTGAAGCATTGAAGCATATTCCGTAATACCGATGGCACAATTTCCCAGGTGCCAGTCAACAAGTTCCCGGAATTTTTTGAAGAGCAGAGGCTGTTCTTCAGGTTCAATTCCCACAGAAACAGCTGCGGTGATCAGCCGGTAGGCTGCTGCACTTGCGGCAAAACAGCTTGCAGGGGCAAAATGTGCTGTTTCAAGGATCAGCTGCTGAAAAATCTCCTTCAGAAAAAATCCTGCGGCACGGGGGACACGGGTGAGATCAAAGGCTCTGATGACCTCGTGAACATGGGGGCCGTCAAAGGTAAACCAGTAGAGTTCACTTTCTTCAGTTGCGGAAATACAATGAAAATCTCCGGGAAAGAGCACGCAGAAATCCCCCTGATGGAGAACCAGTTTTTCAGGTTCTCCAGAAAAACGCAGTGTTCCCCGGGCGCACCAGAAAAATTCTGCAAACTTCTTTTTTTCAGGAACGCCGCTCCAAGATGCCAGGACATGATAGTACCCCGCTGAACGCACTTGCAGCCAGAGGGGAAGTGCACTTGTTTCAATTTTCCGGAACGAAACCTCTTCTGTGATCAAAAGGTTCTTGGGACGGGACTTCATGAATTCTCTCCGAAAGTTGCTGAATGACTTAATATACTGCTCTTAAAGGAGAATTACAAGGCAGCGGCAGATAAAAATCCAAGGTTTTCACAGGGAAGGCAAAAAAATTCTTGAAAGTGCAGTATGCAACAATATTACCCTGTTTGCAACAATTTATACCTTGTAAAAATTTATTTTTTCCGTATATTATCTTCTGTTGATTAAGGTTTGAGTTTATTTCATTGCTGTCCTGATTGCAAGGAGAAATACCATGAACGATGCTGACAGAACCGTACCGCAGAAGAGAACTTTTTTCACTTTGATTGAATTGCTGGTCGTTATTGCGATCATCGCCATACTGGCTGCCATGCTTCTTCCTGCTCTGCAGCAGGCCCGGGCCCGGGGGCAGAACATCAAGTGTCTCAACAATCACAATCAGGTGGGAAAGGGGCTTTTGATGTATGCCGACGATTTCAAAGGCTACTTGATTCCCTACCGCACCCTCGAACCCGGCAACACCAGCGGCTCCTATTGGTTTAACAACAAGCAGCTTTACTCCTACATCGGCGGAGCAACGGGTTCCTACTGTCAGATTGGCGGCTGGTACAGAAATAAAAACGGACTTTTTGAAACCAACCGTTTTGCCTGTCCCTCACGACAGCCCAGAACCTTTCTTGAAGGGCTGAACAACGGCGGAAGCAAGCACGCTTATGCCCGGGGACTGGGAATCAATCTCAACCTTGCGCCCACCGTACTTCATGATAAACCCGGATACAAGGCGACCAACATAAAAAGGCCTTCAAGATTGAGTTATCTTTCAGAAATTCCTTTTTTTGACGGTGGAAGTTTGGGTGCTTATACGGCGAAAATCATCAATAATGAGCGTATCGCCTGTCCTCATAACACCAATATCTCCCCTGAATTGCCCGTCGTATTCGGTTCCGGCAGTGCCAATGTGCTTTTTCTTGACGGCCACGCAGTTTCCATTGAGCGCAACAAAATTCCTTATCATACCGAGACGGTTTCCAACTACAAGTCAAGTTTTTGGATCGCTAACTACTCGTCGGACAACTGGTAACTTCACCCCGGTACAAGAAGAAGGCTTTTTTCAAAGGCTCCCAAATTAATTGGTGCCATTCCACATAAAAAACTATCCATAATAATTGGTGCCATTCCACATAAAAAACGATCCATAAAGAATTTATAATTAAATTATTCGCTTTTTCCGGTTTTCCCGGACGCAAAAACAACCGCACGTCTTTTTTCACGTTCCGCCCCCGATTCACAGGCGGGGAACGGAATAATTAAATCATAACGGCTTGATTTATATACTGTTCCATAGAATGGCACCAATTATACTTCCGGGGGAAGATCCGGGTCAACGCTCCTTTTTGAAGCTGCAGTAGGCTTCAAAACACCTTTCGCCGAATATGTGCTGAGAGGGAGTGTCGTAGTGGAGTTTATCCCCCCGGTCGGCAAGATCTTTGGTGGTGACAAGGCGGAAAAAGGGAAGTTCTGCGGCAAGGACCTTCAGAGCGTTGTCCACAATGTCGATGTGGCAGCTCACTCTTTCTTCGTAAAATGAAGCCATATCTCCTGCGATAAAAGGCACATCGTCCCCCAGATCAAGATCCCGTTTGAAATTTTCGATAACAGAGCGGAGCTCAGGCAGATAATTTTCGTTGTTTTTGACGGAATCGCTTTCCCCCTGATGCCACAGAACGGCAACGATCCTGCCGCTTTTCTGAGCTTCACGCGCCTTTTTGACGGCGTCATCGTAAGGATGATTCACAGGATCGTATGTATCAACGCCCCCCGGCAGCCAGGCGGAAATGGGGGTGCCTCCCACAGCAGTGGGGATCAATCCCACGCTCTTTCCCGGATTGGCTTGGAGCAGCAGACGCCCGAAGGTACGTCCCGGTCCCACGCCGCAGACCTTCTGATCGCCCTGGGGGAGAACGGTTTCAAAGGGATCGTCACTGACCACCTTTTCCCCGGAAGCCTGAAAAGTCCCCACAAATTTTCTGTCTTTGGTAATGGGTTCAATGGCAGACTGCCACTTGCCGTCAGGGCGGATCATCACCAATCCGGGAATGGCTGTCAGATCGTCGCTTCCTGCATAGCCCCGCCCTGCCATATTGGATTGTCCCGCAAGAAGGACCAGCAGTTTATCTGTTGAATCACATGCACTGTCATGATGTTGGATATTCATTTTTCTTTGCTCCTGTCATATTGAGATTTTTCCTGTATAATATACGCCCTGAGGAGTAATAATGCAAATAAAGAGGTAATTTCAAAAGTCATTCAAAAAATGGCAAAGATGTCATTCGCAAAGAGCTGTAAAGGGTAGTTTGTAATTGGTGCCATTCCATACAAGTAACTCTCCATTATACATTTACAATTAAATTATTCTCTTTTTTTTGCCGTTCTCCCCGGGGGGAAACGTTCTCCCCACCTTGTTTTTTACATAAACGCCGCAAGTAACATACCATCCGTAATCCAATGTGTCAAGTGGAAACACAAAAGAGAATAATTTGCCAAGTAACCTATTGTCTATAAAAAACATACATAGAATGGCACCAATTATTGGCGTTATTTGGTGCGGAGAGCTCCCTGAAGAACCATGAGGGGAAATAAAAAAGACCGCTCCGGAAATGCCGGAGCGGCCGGGAAAAAAGTCTCAGGATCACTTTTCCTGCAGTTTTTTCAGCAGCGCCTGAGCATCACTGCCCCGGGGCTTCGTCAGAAAGGGGGGCAGTGCTGGGAAGCTCTGTGTGCTCAGAAACATTTGAAACACCAGGTCCCGGGGCCTTCGGCGGAGTGGAGCGTAATAACTCTTCCTGAGTACTTTCTGCCGCTGAAAAGTTCAACTGCCCCCTTGAAGTTGGGGGGGAGCGTGATGGTATGGGGCCCCTTTGTTCCGGTGTGGAACATGACAAGGTTTCCGTGACGGCGGATGTAGCTGTCTGCCCCCGTCATGGGTTTGAGTCCGGCTTTTGCGAAAATATTGCGCCAGTGGGCGGCTTTCACAGGGATATTGCCCGAATAGATCACCTTTGATCCTTCCGGGAGCATTTTTACAGCAGCGCCGGGCTTCTTGTCCCCGGCGTAGATGCCGAAAACTTCAGCACCGGGGTCGGCAACAATAAACCTTTCAGCGGCACCCCGCTGCAGTGTGCCTGCCCTTCCGGCATTATTATCATAAACAAGGGTGCTGTTTTTGCCCTTTTTATCGACGGTGATCTTCATCCCGGTAAGCTCTTCCATGGCGGCTTCGGAAAAACCTTCAGGAGAGGCGTAGCCCGCTCCGCTGAGGAATACGGCGCTGACACCCTTCCGGCGGATCTTCGCTTTGAGAGCCGTGCGTTCAGCGGCACTCAGGGTGAAGGCGTTGAGGAAAACATAGACTTTGTACTGTTTTTTGGAGGCAAAAAAGTCGGTATGGCTCATCAGATCAAAAGGATAGCCTGAACGGTAGAGTTTATTCAGGGTTTCACTATTGATGAAGTGGCTCATCAATATCCTTGAATGGCGGGGCGTATAGTGCCGGAGACGCTCCATATAGTTGAAAACCACGGCGATCTCATTGCCTGAATCCTTGGCAAGAGGCAGAGCCTTCCTGATGACAGCCTGAGCTTCGGAAAGCCCCTGATTGACTGCTGGATCATCAAACACGCCGGGCCGGAGCATCTTGCCGTCGGCGGCATCGTTCAGTTGGAGACCGCAGCGCTCAAAGAGTATGTTCAGCATATTCCTGCGCATATTCATGCGGGACTCAAGGGGAGAGCGGGTGGTGATATTTTTTTCGGAATACCGGGAAATATGATGGAACCGGCTGTCATCCTCGATGAGCATGATCTTTCCGTAACGGGAAAGAGTACTGGCAATGCCCCTGGAAAGACTGTCTCCGCCCGCTAAACGGGAAAAGGGGGAGTAAGGCGCAGGACTTGACATGTAGTCGATGTAAGGCGATGAAGCCACTTTATCCAGCAAAACGGTGGAACCCTCCGGGGGATGACTGCACAGAGCATACCCGTAGTAGGCGCCGCAGAGGCGTCCCGGGAAAAGCGTTTTGGCAAGTTTCGCAAGATAAAGCAGCAGATCAGCATGGGTATGGGCGTAGCAATCGTAGAAATCCAGCTCTTTGGCATCATCTTTCGGGTTGCGGAAAAACCTTTCAGGCACCCAGCGTTCCTGAGCGGTGGGAACAGAAGCGCTCTCAAAGGTGACTTTTGGGTCTTTCCACGCCTTACGCAGGGCGGAAACGTCTTTGTATTTCTCTTTCAGGTATTTGCGGAAAGCTTTCTGCATGGGCTGACTCAGGTCGGGCGCATGGAACATGCCGTGGCTGTGCCACTCGGAATAGGTTCCGTAACTGACCCGGATCGCCGCCACCCGTTTGCTCCAGGGCTGTTTGTGGACAAAGGCGGCAAGCTGAGTCATCCAATCCTTGAGACAGAGCCGCAGTTTCGCAGAGGCAGGTGAAGGGCGAAGGGGGCGGCCGTAAAGTTCGCCGCTGTTATCGACTTTCCCGGTTCCGAAAACCATGGTCTCTCCGGGATTCTTTTTGCAGAAATCCGCCATACTTGAGATTCGGAAATTCAAACAGATTTTGGCGTCGGGGACCAGATTGAGTGTTCTTCTGACCATTTTATCCATACGTTCAAACGTCAGAGTCCCGTCAGGTCTCAAAAAGGTTTCTTCAGTTTGAGCCACATGGAAAAATCGGATTCCTGCCGCGGCGTTGCGGATCACGCTGCTGTCGGAATACATGTCGCCGCCGGGGGTGAGGTCAAGAAGAGGCAGCAGGTATTCATCACCGATCTTGAAGTGGGGCAGTCCCTCCTTGAGAGCGATAGAGGCGGGTTTGAACTTTTCATCCTTGAGTCCGGAAGGCAGCCGCAGGGCTTTGCTCTGCCGCTCTTCGTAAAGTTTCAGCTCAGCAGGAGAGAGAAAATCCCTGACCAGATCCCGATATCTGCTCCAAGGGGCGGAAAGAACATCTCCCTGAACGAGACTTTTCTGCCATTTGGAGTCATCGTATCCCCATTCCTTCCACGGAGCATTCAAAGGTCCTGAGATGGATTTGATATCAGCTCCGGAGTGAAGAAAGACACTTTTTCCATTGGCAAGTTTGATTTCGCCGTAAAGCATAACTCCTGCCCGGCCTCTGCCGTTTTTTACCTCAACAGCCACCAGATTCCTGCCTTTTTTAAGAAATTTGGCGATATCATAGACCCGGGTCCCGCTGTGGGTATGCTTCCCGGGGAGATTCCTGCCGTTGACCCACAAAGTGTCGCCGTCATCGTAGTTGATTTTGACAACAGCAGAACGCACATCGGCGGAAAGCTCCGCTTTGAAACGGAACAAGGCTATGGCACCGTTGGAAACCGGCTTATCCGCAGTCCAGATCCAGAGGGACTTTGAAACGGGCCGGGGATGGACTGCGGCTCCGGGAGCCGGCTCCCAGGCGCTTGCCGCAAGAGTGCCCAAACACAATGCGGCAGTCAGGATCTTTACAAAAGTTTTGTTCATTGACTTTATCCCCTATTCTTAAAAATCAGGGCCGCGGACTCAAAAACATTTGAAAACCCAGGTTCCTGCATCTTGTTCCGACTTGAGAGAGATCACTCTTCCTGTGTACTTTTTGCCGCTGAAAAGCTCCACGGCACCTTTGTACGCAGAGGGCAGAGTAATCTTGTGAAGAGCTTTTTTGCCGGTGTGGAACATGATCAGGTTTCCATGGCGGCGCAGATAACTTCCATGTGCAGTCAGTGCGGCTGCACCGGCTTTGCTGAGAAGATTACGCCAGACAGGGGCCGTCTGGGGATAGCTGCCCAGATAGATCACCTTTGAACCGTCAGCAAGTGTTTTTTCTGCCGCAGCGGCTTTTTTGTCGGCGGCGTAACGTGCGAAAACAGCCGCCGCAGGATCATTGACGATGAAACGCTCTTCAATGCCCCGGTTGTTGTTGGACAAACGTCCCCATTTGTTGTCAAAAACAAGAACACTGTTTTTTCCTTTTTTATCCACGGCGATCTTCATGCCGGTCAGATCTTCCATGGCGGCGGCAGAAAATCCCTGAGGGGTGACATAGCCGGCTCCGTTGAAAAAGAGTGCCGTCACTCCTTTGCGGCGGATCTTTTCCCGGATGGCTTTGCGTTCAGCTGCCGTATTGGTGAAGGCATTGAGGAAAACATAGACTTTGTACTTGTTCTTTGATGCCAGAAAGTCCGTGTGGCTCATCAGGTCGAAGGGAACTCCTGTGCGGTAAAGCACGGAAAGAGCGTGGCTGTTTACAAGATTCCCCAGATTCAGCTTGGAAAATCTCGGGGGCGCATGATGACGGAGACGCTCCATGCTGTTGAAAATCACAGCCACCTCGTTTCCGGACTCCCCGGCAAGAGGCAGAGCCTTTTCCATAGCGGTGAGACTTTCTTTGATCCCCAAATCGATGGAGGGATCATCAAAAGCTCCCGGACGGCGCAGCCGCATGCCGATGGGGTCACAGAACTGGATGCCGCAGCGTTCGAAAAGCGTGTTGAACATGTTGCGGCGCATGGTCATCCGTGATTCATTGGCAGAACGGGTGGTGATCGCCTTGACAGCATATTTGGCGATATGATGGAACCGGCTGTCATCTTCGATAAACAGGAGCTTCCCATAGCGCGAAAGGGTGCTTGCCAGACCCCGTGACAGATAGGGACCGCCCGCCAGACGGCTGGCGGCAGTATAGGGCGGAGGCGAAGAGAGAAAATCGATATAGGGTGAAGAGGCGACCTTATCCAGCAGCACCGTTGCGCCCTCCGGGGGATGATTGGTCAAAGCGTAACCGTAATAGGCTCCGCAGAGTCTGCCGGGGAACTTTTCCTTGGCAAGTTTTGCCATGAAAAGCAGCAGATCGGCGTGGGTATGGGCGTAGCAGTCGTAGAAATCAAGCTCTTTGGCATCCTGTTTCGGACTGCGGAAGAAACGATCTTTGCCCCAGCGCTCTTTGGAAGAAGGAACAGAGGCCGTCTCAAAGGTGACTTTGGGGTCGTTCCAGGCTTTGCGCAGAGCGGAAAGGTTTTTGTATTTCTTTTTCAGATAGGCACGGAACGCCTTCTGCATGGGCTGACTCAGATCGGGGGCCTGATACATGCCGAAACTGTGCCACTCAGAGTAGATCCCGTAGCTGACCCGCACCGCAGCGACACGGTTTCCCCAGGGCTGCTTTTTGACGAAATCAGCCATCTGGGACATCCAATCTTCAATGGTTTTGCGCAGCTGCATCGAGGCGGGCGAAGGGCGCAGAGGA
This sequence comes from Lentisphaeria bacterium, assembly GCA_017507125.1. Lineage (GTDB taxonomy): Bacteria > Verrucomicrobiota > Lentisphaeria > Victivallales > Victivallaceae > UBA1784. The sequence goes on along the minus strand of JAFWBQ010000003.1, from coordinate 2,748 downwards.
CGGCCGTAGAGTTCGTCATTGGAATCGACAGGACCGGTACCGAAAACCATGGTTTCCTTGGGATATTTGGTGCAGAACTCCCTCATGTGGGCTATTCTGAACTGCAGCAGGATCATGGCATCAGGGGCAAGATGGATAAGCCGTCTTGCGCCCCGGTCAAGGCGTTCGAAGGAAAGTGTCCCGTCAGGCATCAGGAAGTTTTCCTCTTGCAGAGAGATCTGAAAAATCTTAATGCCGAGTTTGTTGTGGCGGAGTATCCAGCTGTCGGAGTAGACATTCCCGCCGCCCCCCGTCAGGTCGAATATGGGCCAGAGATATTCATTGCCGACTTTGATGCGGGGCATCCCTTCCCGGGGGGTGATGGATATTTCAGGCAGTTTTTCTTTGCCCAGCGCTGCGGGCAAAGCCATTGAGCGGAGACTGCGTTTCTGATAGGCCTTGAATTCGGCGGCAGTGTAAAAATAGGGCTGCAGATTTCTGTAAATGATCCAGGGAGGCGCAATGACGTCCCCCAGTTCAAGACTTTTCTGCCATTTGGAGTCATCAAAATGGGGCATGTACCATTGGGTGTCAGCAGAGTCAGTCACGGACTTCAAATCAGATGAGGAGTGGAGATAAATCGTTTTCCCGTTGACAAGAGTGATCGTCCCCAGAAGGAGCATTCCGGCGGCGCCGCGGCCGTTTTTGACCTGGACCGCAAGGAGATTTTTGCCTTTTTTTACCAATTTGGCAATGTCGTATTTCCAGGTCCCGTGAATAATGGAAGTGCCGGCAGCCCGGCTGCCGTTGACCAGCAGAAAACCGCTGTCGTCGTAATTGATATGGATGACGGCAGACTTCACCGGAGCAGGAAGATCAAACTGCAGACGGAACCTGGCAACGGCACCGTCCTTCACAGGTTTATCCGCCGCCCAGACCCATCTGGATTTGGAGGAAGGCACCGGATGTATGACCGCTCCTTCGGCAGGAGTCCATGCGCCGGAAACAAGGGCGGAACTCCCCAACAGCCACGCTGCAAGCAATGATTTTAATGCACTATTCATGATATTTCCCTTATTTTTAGTCTTTAATAGGTGTAGTCACTGACAAATCCGTCAACGAGGATCTTGCGCCTGATGGCGCCGTTCACGAAGAACTGGTGCCGCTGAACATTGCTGACATGGCCGTCATAAAAAGAGAAGTTGATGGCCTGACCGCCGTTATAGTATTTATAGGAGGCATCCTCAAAGGTCACTTTACTTTTTCCGTGCCTCAAGGCGCAGATATCGCCGGTTGTGTTGTTGAGAGCGGTGATCCCGTTATTTTGTTTTGCCACATTGTCAACAAGCAATGCCGTCTGAGCAGCGCTTTTGATGGTGGACTCTTTGCGGGCAGGTCTTGTATCCGGCAACCGGACGTCTCCTACCATCAGAAGATTGACGCCGTAGTGTCCGAACATGAATCTGGAGTTGGCCTTGGTGCCGATCGGAGTTTGTTCAGAAGGACAGGAGAAAACAGACATATTCACTTTTTTGGTCTCTGCATATTCACCGACTTTTCCGTTTTTCGGGGGAGTTCCAAGAACATAGGTGGCAACAAAACCGGTCCATGATCCCCAGACCTGCCCCACAGGACAGGCAAAGGCAGGCAGCACCCAGCCCTGGTTGTCAGGAGCATAACTGATGTACCCGAAGGTGAGCTGTTTCAAATTGTTGAGACATGAACTCGTATGGGCACGCTGTCTTGCCTGCTGCAACGCGGGAAGAAGCATGGCGGCGAGAATAGCGATCACAGCGATAACAACCAGAAGTTCGATCAGCGTAAAAAGCATTTTATTGTTTTTCATGATAAATACCTCCCTTTAATGGTTTGTTTCAGTAACACTTGAAAACCCAGGTCCCCGGACCTGCGGCTGAATCAACAGTAATAATTGGTGCCATTCCATACAAGTAACTCTCCATTATACATTTACAATTAAATTATTATCTTTTTTTGCCGTTCTCCCCGGGGGAAAACGTTCTCCCCACCTTGTTTTTTACATAAACGCCGCAAGTAACATACCATGCCGTAATCCAATTTGTCAAGTGGAAACACAAAAGAGAATAATTTGCCAAGTAACCTATTGTCTATAAAAAACATAAATAGAATGGCACCAATTACCAGATCGGTATTGAGAAAATATTGAGCGCCAATGTATTTCATCTTGAATTCCTGCCTGATTGCTGTTACAGTGCTTTACAGCTTTTAATTTAATCTGCGGCCAATTTTTTTTCAATGACTTATTTTTTAACATTGTGACTTTTTTTATCAAATGCCGCTTGCAAAAAATTTTTTTATGATTTATATTAAATCATCATGATCCGCAAGAGAGTGTCAAGGAGGTTTTATGGCGCACCCTGTCAACTAATTGGTGCCATTCCATACAAGTAACTCTCCATTATACATTTACAATTAAATTATTCTCTTTTTTTTGCCGTTCTCCCCGGGGGGAAACGCTCTACCTACCTTGTTTTTTACATAAACGCCGCAAGTAACATACCATCCGTAATCCAATTTGTCGAGTGGAAACACAAAAGAGAATAATTTGCCAAGTAACCTATTGTCTATAAAAAACATAAATAGAATGGCACCAATTATAAAATGGCGATGGAAAAAAGAGGCGGGGAAGATCCCGGAAGGCTCTTCCCCGCAAAAGCGTTTGTTTGTAACGCCTTATTTTTTGTCAGGCACTTCTGTAAGTTTTACATGATCGACCCAGACTCTGCCGGA
>JAFWBQ010000023.1 GCA_017507125.1 Lentisphaeria bacterium | reverse complement strand
GCTCGGTAAGGTGTAAAAACAAGACTTTGTTAATAATCAGGCACTTACAAAAAGAACCTTGATTTTTACACTTTTCAGAAAAACTCAGAATTCAGACAGATTTCAGACAAAATTCGGGGCAAAACGGTCTGATTTCAGAGTCTGAGTGTGTTTCTTACACACTGGCAGAAATGTTGTAAAAGCCTTTGAGTCAACGAGTTTTACAAAATAATAGCAATGATGATTTTTTCAGGTAGATTAAAAGGGGGATAAAAAAAATGGCGGAAGAAGAGGGATTCGAACCCTCGGAGAGTTGCCCCTCGGCGGTTTTCAAGACCGCTGCCTTAAACCACTCGACCATTCTTCCGCTTTATAAAAAGCAATTTTTTACAGTGACTTAACCAAAAGATCTGTCACTGATTTAGCAAATCCTGCCGGATCATCCAGAGGACTTCCTTCTGTCAACAATGCCTGATTGAACATCACCTTGGCACAAAATGCGGCTTCCTCCTTTTTACCGGCCTGAAGCGCTCCATTCATCTTTTCCACAAGCTCATGCTTGGGATTCAACTCTAAAATCCGCTTGCTCTCAGGCACCTGCTGATGCATCGCCTTGAAAAGACGCTCAATGTGAGGCGCAAGAGCATTACCCTCAACGATCAGACAGCAGGGACTGTCCGTCATCCGTGCAGAGAAACGCACCTCATTGAGCTGCTCACCGAGAGTCTCTTTGATGAAAGAGGTCAAATCCGCATACTTTTCAGCTGCCGCCTTGACTGCTTCTTCGCTCTCTTTATCCTCAAAGTCACCTTTGGCAATGGATTTGAAGTTGTGCTTGCGGTACTGCATCATGGACTGCATCACCCAATCATCAATGGGATCCGTCATGAACAGCACATCCCAGCCCTTAGCCTTGAAATACTCCAAACCGGGATAGGAATCAAGAGAAGCACGCTTCTCACCGGTGATGTAGAATATCTCATTCTGACCTTCGGGCATGGCATCAACATATTCACCTAAAGTAATATACTTTCCAGGCTCGGAATTCATGGATTCATACATGACCACGTCTTTGAGCTTTTCAACATTGGTAAAATCTGTATGAAGCCCCTCTTTAAGAACTCTTCCGAACTCAGCAAAGAAAGTATTGTAATTTTCACGGTCATTTTCCAGAAGCTTCTTGAGCTCGCTGATGACTCTGGAGGTCACCGCTTTTTCAATCTTTGCGATAACAGGATTTTCCTGCAGGATCTCACGTGAAACATTCAGAGGCAGATCTGAAGAATCCACCACACCGCAGACAAAACGCAGATAATCCGGCAACAGAGCCTTGCATTCGTCTGTGATGAAAACACGCTTCACATAAAGCTGCAAGCCCTTTTTCTGGATGTCGGGCATCAGGAAATTAAAGGGGGCCTGTTTAGGCAGGAAAAGCAATGCCTTGAACTCATTCACACCCTCCGCGGACATGTGAATGGCTTTAAGAAACTCCGTCCCGCCATAGTTGGCAAGGTGGGAGTAGAAACTCTTATATTCATCATCGGTCACTTCAGAAGGCTTGCGGAGCCAGATGGCTTTCTGGGAATTCAGCACTTCATCAGTTATCGTTTCAGTCTTATCCTCATTGACCGTGATCCGGGGCATGATAATGGGATAGGAAATGAAATCAGAGTATTTCCGGATGATGGAAGAAACCTTCCAATTTTCCAGATATCCTTCTGCATCTTCTTTAAGTTTGAGAATAATGGTGGTCCCGGGCTCTTCGCGCTGAGCATCATCAATCTCATAATCACCTTCGCCCTGACTGCGCCACATGACAGCAGGAGCATCGGATCCGGATTTCTTTGTAATGACAGTCACCTCAGAGGCCGCCATGAATGCAGAATAGAACCCCACTCCGAATTGACCGATAAGTTCAGGAATTTCCTCACCTTTGGCACCTTTTTCTTCAAGCATCTGCATGAAAGCGCGGGTACCGCTCTGGGCGATGGTTCCGATATTGTCAATGACCTCCTGTTCGGTCATACCGATTCCATTATCAGAAATGGTCAGAGTCTTGAGATTCTTGTCAGCTTCGATCCGGATCTTCCAATCACGGCTCTGAGCGGGATCGGTCAAACTTTCAATACGTGCCTTATCAATAGCATCAGCAGCATTCGCCACCAACTCCCGCAGAAAAATATCCCTGTTGGAGTAAAGTGAATGGATCATCAGCTTCAAAAGCTGACGAACCTCTGTTTTGAATTCCTGACGCTTAGCCATAACTGCAACAACACTCCTTGAAAATTTCAAAAACTTAACCACTCCGGCTGCTGCCGAAAGGTCAAACAAAACTGTCTTTCATACAATATAGCCATTTTTTTGCAAATTTCAAGTGATTTTTTTAAAATTTGGGTTGCAAAAACGAAAAAAAAAGCTATTATATGAATAATGCAATACAATTTTACAATAAATCCCCCGGAAAATCCGGCAAAATGCCGTTCCATCTCCTCTGCAGGAGACAAAGGGGAAAGTTCGGAGAAAATGTGATGATCGAAGAAAACAGCAGTCAGCCCCTCGCCGTTGGTGAAGTTGCTTCAGAAACAAAAGAACAGCTCAAAATCCGGGAAAACCTCTGTCGTGCCTTGGGAAAAATTCCTGCCATGGCGCCTGAAGCGTTCCGCGGAGAGATCGCAAAGATCCGTGCAGAATACGATTCAAGCACGCCTCCCCCGCCGGAGTACGCAGAACTTCTGGACAAACAGTTTACCGAAGCTGTCAAAGCCGCCGAAAGCCGGGTCGCCGATATGGAACTGCGGCAGGAAAACTTCAGGAAACAGGAAGCCGAACTTCAGAAACTGCTGGCTGATGAGCTTCTTGTAAGTTCCGATCTTGATAAATTTGATGCCGAATGCGTTAAAATGCTGGGGGCACTTCCTCCGGAATTTGCCGCAGCAGCCGCTCCTGTCAGGGAACGTCTCGCCGCAGAAGAGGCTCTTCAGGCAGCCGACACTGCCCGCGCAGAGGCCCTTATGGAGGAACTTAAAAATCTGACTGCGGCAGAGGATGTCGCCCCCCTGAGAGAGCGCAAAAGTGTTATTGATACTGAATTCAAAACACTTCTCCACCTGCCTCAGCCGGTAAAAAAACGTTTCCAGGAGACAAGCCACAAAGCCTCCCAGAAAATAAGCCAGTTTTTTGAAGAACTTGATCTTGCACGTTGGGAAAGTTATACTTTAAAACAGGACATCTGTGCAAAAATCGAAGAAATGAACAACTCAGAAACGCCTGATTGCATCAAGTTTGCCAAAGAACTGCAGGAGCTCCGGGAGCGTTGGAAAACTCTGGGAGCCGTTCCCAAAGAAAAGAATGAAGAGATCAACGCCCGCTTCCTTGAGTCCAGCCGTCAGCTCCAGCACAAGGTCGACGAATTCTTTTCCAACCGCCGTCAGGAGCGTAAACAGGCGGCTGCAGACAAACAGCTTCTGGTCGAAGAGGCAGAAAAACTTGCTTCGTCAACTGAGTGGAACGTTACTGCCGCAGCTTTCAAAGAACTTCGGGCAAAATGGAAAAACATTCCCCGGGCGGGAAATGAGGAAAATGAACTTTTCCGGAAATTCCGCGCCGCCGCCGATACCTTTTTCAATGCCCGCAGCGCTTATTTCACTGAGCGCGACAAAAAGTTTGCCGTCATCATTGAACGGAAGGAAGCATTGATCGCTGAAGCAGAAGCACTTACCCAGGGGGATTTCCGCCGTGCCCGGCAGCTTCGGGAAGAGTTCCGCAACGCAGGAAATGCGGGAAAATCAGAAAACGCCCTTTTTGAACGGCTCAAAGCTGCTCTTGACAAGTTTTTTGATGAACGCCGCGCCGCTTTCGCTGAAAAGGAAAACGAAAGCCGAACCCTGATCTCAGAGTTGGAACAACTGGCGGCTGCTCCGGCAGAAAACACAGCCAGAGCAAGAGAAATCAAAAGCCGCCTTCAGGAACTTGATTGCCGGGAAACCGCGGCAGCGGTCAGAAAGGCTTCTGAAACTTTTGAAGCGGCTCTTTCTGAGTGCCGTAAAAAAGAAACCCGTGCCAAAGGAGATTTGGGCAGAGAAGTTGCCAGAGAACTGGCGGCTTCTCTTGACAAACTCCTTGCAGGGGAAAAATTTGAGTTTGCGCCTCCCGCAGCCGCCGAAATGTTCCCCAAATTGGGCAGCGCAGCCAAATTGATCGCCGCGGCTCTTGCCGATGATGCCAAGGCTCTTGAAAAACTCAACCGCCAGCTGGCTGCTGCAAGACAGGAACATGAACGTATCTGCAGTGAACTTGAGAAACTCTCAGGTGCAGAGGAAAACGGGGAAGAAAACCTTGCCGCAGCTCTTCAGGCAGCCATTATGGGCAACTTCGCCAAAGATGAGGCCCAAGCTGCTGCCAAAGCGATAGATCCCAATAAACTTGCGTCTGAATATCTTAACGCAGGTCTTCTGCCTGCTGATGAATTGGAAAATTCCTTCACCCGCTTCGACAGCGCCATGAGCAAGCTGTAACAACGCACAAAAAAACCGGGCTGAACCCGGTTTTTATCAGAACTCCCTTTTTCTGAAAGGGAGTTTTTTATACCAGGAAAGAAGAGAAAAAGAGTACAGCTCCCACGCAAAGGGGAATGGAAAAATTATCATCCACCTTGAGTTGCTTCTGAAAGAGCTCAGCCAGAGCAGCCAATACCACAGCGGCAATTCCCCAGAGATAAAATTTCGCGGGGACACTTTTCAGAAAAAACACCACAGACAAGGCACCGTATCCAACCAGAATAAAGCTGATGAACCCCTCCCAGGATTTACCATTGACAGCTTTGTGTTTTCCGAATTTTCTACCGATCAAAGCGGCGGCGGCGTCACCAGTCAGCATGACAGCCATTGCGCCGGCCGCTATCAGGGGAGTGAAGAGCAGATTCATCAGCAAGGCGGCAGCAAGAACGGGAGCGCCTCCGGAAACGATCCACTGTCCGGGCTTTACATCATCCCGGAGCATTTTCCCGAAAAGTTTTCCGTAAAGGCGGCCCAAATACTTGCCGTTGTTGGCATAATCATGTTCAGATACGAGAGTCAGCAGCAGAAGCGCTCCGAAAATCAAGCAGCTTATCCATTGCCTCTCACCGAGAAGCAGAGTTGCCGCAACCATCCACAACGATGAAAGATGAACCCCCTTGCGTTTGATCTCCTCCCAATAAGAAATAGGTTTTTTTTCGCTCATTTTTTTCCTTTCAAATCATAAAAAGCAACTTCTCCCCCCGCCCTTTCCAACAGCACGGGTATGTCACAGCAGCTGAATATACGGGGAATGATCACTGCCTGACTGAATTTTCCGTTCCTGGCGGCATCATAGCCGAAAGAAAGGGGCGACTCCATCAAATGCAGTGCTGTATTTTCTTTCCTCAAAGCGGCAAAGAGCACAGCTGCCACAGCTGAATCCCTGATTCCGGCGGCGGCGATTTTCACTTCTTTACCCAGCAGAGCTTTCAGGAATTTTTCGACCATGCGGAAATCCTCGACCCATTTTCCCTGCAAAGTTTTCCCCAACCACATGAGAGAACGGCTGTAGTAGTTGTCATTGTCATGTGAAAAACGCAAGTTGTTTTCACCACCTCCCCAGAGATCGACGACTGCCACACCGCAGCCGGAGTCGAGCAGAGCCTCTATCATGGAATTGCCGGAAAGGTAAAGTTTGGAAACAGCCGTTCCCACAATAACGATCTCTTTTTCCGGATCATCAGGCAGATGAAGCAGCAAAGGCGTCAGGCGTCCGTCACTTCCCTCAATACCTATTCTTTCCCAAATGCCCTGCTTGGAAAAACGGGTCGTTTCCCTGACAGAAACATCTTCCAGACCGAGAATATCGCAAAGCAGTTCCGGATCGAAACACGCTTTTTCAAGCAATTCATTCTCCCGTTTGCAAAGATATTCCGGCATGGAAATCACATCCGGATTGCGTTTGCCCATGGGGTAAACCATCACTTCTTCTTCGGGCAGAGGAGTCCAGTCCGGCAGCGAGTCAACAGCTTCGCCATCACCTTCCCCCTTCAAATGAAGATTGAACCAGCCGATAAGCGCTTTGACAACATCGGGAGAGAAAAAATGATGTTCCTCTGTCACCATCTGCCGGATATTATCCGGCACACCGTATGCCCGGAACACTCTGCGCGCCTCATCAACGGTACGGCGGGTCTCTGCCGGATTGAAAGCAGGATTATCATCCAGCATACCATTGACGGGCATTATTGCCCGGGGAGCCACAAGAGCCAGCACCTCAGCTTCGTTGGCGATCTCCAATCCGCTGGGAAGCAATTCGCACATGCAGTTGGAGCAAAGAACATAAGATTGAAAACTCCCCACACTGACCACCGGCACTGCGGCTGTGATACGTTCATCCATTGCAGCGAGCCACATGGTCTGATTGCCGCCGCCGGAGGCACCGCATGCGCCGATACACTCTTTTTTCACATAAGGAAGAGAACAGAGCAAATCGACGCCCCGCATATTGTCAAGGACCTGAAATCCCATGAGGGATTCTCCGATCTGAAAGAGGGAACCTCCCTGAAGTCCTCCGTGATAAGAGTAGACGCCGTGTTCCGGACTGCGCTCGCCCGAACCGAAAGCGTCCACAGCAAGCACAACGTACCCCAACTGGGCAAGAATATGCCCGCGCATCTGTACCCGTGCTGCCAAACGTCCCTGTGACCAGTGACCGTGCATATTGATCACAGCGGGGAAAGGCCCCTCCCCTGCCGGAACGTAAAGATTTCCCGTAACACGGACCCCCGGACGACTGACATAACTCAGACAAAGGATCTTATAAGATCCGCGATCTATCTTTTTCGTGATTTCCACGTCAAGGGGAAGCGTATGATCAGGCGTGATTCCCATGGCTTCAAATATACGGCATCTCAGCTCCCGGGGGTTCCATTCATCAAGAGAAAAGGGCACCTGATGCATACGTTCCTTTTTCAGAGCAGCCGTCCGCAGTTCTGCGTCAACCAGCTCGCCCCGGAATCCGGCATTAAACACATTTGGCAAATCAATCATTTACAATAACCTTATTCGTAACTGTTTATTTGAATATGGAAAAATCCGCGCCCATATTCTTCCCGTCACGTCCCTTGCCGATGGCAGGGGAGTTTTTACGGAGCGTGAAATCTTTTTCCAATTCATTCACAAAAAGGGGATCAGCTTCAATGCCGTGTTTCTCAACTCCGTAACGCTTTCGGGTCTCCTCAAGAGTCAAGGTCAAATCCCGCTTTTTAACATGCCAGACAGCACTGTATTCGTGGCTTTTCTTGTAGCGTCCGAAAGCATAATAGCGCTGCATAGGAGCCCGTTCAGGAGTCTTCCAATAAAGGTTGTAGTCGCAGTAAACGTGGGGACCGTGTTCAGCCACACTGACAGCAGGACTGTGGTGGTTGGAAACAGTGTCAACGAAAATATTGTTGTAGATTTCAGTTTTTGATCCCTGCTCGCACCCCACATGAATGGCATTGACGCCGCCGCCTGAAAAAGTGCAGTTGCGGATCGTCACATTCTTACCGGGATAGATCCAGACGCCGTGGAATCCGGAGTCAAAAACACAATTCTCAACCAGCATTCCGTCAGGATTGTAACCAAAAAGGTGAATGTTGCCCGTAGAACGTTTGCCCTTGCGTTCAAAATAACAATTGCGGAGCGTGAAGTTGACAACTTTACTTGTATTGATCGTTTTTCCTCCTGCCGAATAAGGCAGTCCGATAAAGCGGAACCCGTCAATGGTCACGTTTCTGGTATTGACAGTCATAATGCAATAGTTGAGGAGTCCGGCAAGATTCAGCACGGCTTTTCCGGGAATGCTGCTTTTGAGGGTGATCCCGGAAATGTAGATGGGAACGGATTCAGTATAAATACCGGGACCGACGATCACAGTATCTCCGGGACCGGCTTTGGCCATTGCTTCAGAGATGGAACGGAAAGCGCCGGGAGCTTTTTTATCCACTTTCAAGGTGACAGGCTTGTGCTCAAACTTGACAGGCATAGTGAGCTCCATCGTCTTGTGGATCATCTTTTTACTGCGGATGGGATAAAAATAAAGGTTGATCCGGTATTTTTTCCCGGGTTTGAATTTGCTCAAAAGCACCTGTCCGCTGCTTTCGCGCAGAGACCCCTGTTGAAAATTTGCGGTATTATTTTCCCGGCGCTCGGAAAGGGAATAGCTCCTGACACTGACATTGCAGTAATGACGCGGCGTACTCCAGCTGACCATGATGCTGTCAGGAGTCACCTGTTTCCACTGCATCTTTTCAACTGTGAACTCCGGTTCCCTGAATTCAGCGCCCCGTGCACCGATGGTGCTGCAATCAAGTCCGGCACAAATCAAATCGCTTCCGGCAGGAAGAGTGTACTCCTTATCAAGAGTAATGCTGCGGTAAAAGTTTTTGTGTCCGCTGATGATCTGCCCTTTCAAGCCATTCAAAGCAGCTTCAGAGGTGAAGCAGTTGTTTTCGCAAATCATGCCGGCGCTTGAAAAACTGTTTCCCTGACCGTAAACAAGGCTGTTCCGCAGTATGATCTTACCGGAAACACGCGCTTCACAGAGGGTTGTATTTTCAAGCAGAAGTTTGTCTGCCTGAATATCACAGCTGTCAAAAACGGTTCTGCGGGCATTCAAGCTGCCCTTCAAGCGGAAAGAGGTGTTTTTGAAGACTATTCCGTCAATCTCAACCTTGCCTTTGCCGAGAAAAACGCCCTTTTCAACGGTCGCTTTGCCCCCCCTGTAATTGGCGATCTTCACAGGACCTGTCACGGCAGCCTTTCCGGAATAGGTTCCGGGGAGCAGATAAATGGTCAGCTCTTTGCCGCGCGCCTTACTCAAAGCGGCAGTCAGAGCGCAAGCCTTTTCGGGAGTCGCGCCGCTGCCTTTTCCCTGAGGAGCGGCATAAAGGATATTTCCCGGACGGGGATATGCCCCCTTCCCCAGGAAAGGTGAATCGGGGCGCAACCGGTAATCGTAGTGAAATTCATCGGCAAATTTCGGATCTTTTTTGCCCTGAATACACAAGTTGTCTTTTTGAACAGGGACATATTTTTTCTCGCTGGTCAGAATTCCGATGCTGTATCCGCCATTGAAAATGGTGTTGTTGGCGAGAAGAGCGGTGCCGTCTTCCGTTGCGTAAAGGGTGACACTGCCGCCGTAAAAAACATTCCCCGTCTGTGTGGTGTGCTTGCGGATGGCGCCCTTGTTACGCATGATGGTGCGTCCGCAACGTTCCGGCTCGGTGGAAACGGCGATATTATCAATAATGTCCGTATTGTAAAAACCGCCGTAATGGGCAATATTGAAAATGTTTCCCTCACTGCCTGTTTTAGCGCTTTTGAAAGGGGAACAGGTGCCGCAGTTGAGAACAAAGTTGCCTTTGACAAGACACTTTTTGCCGCTGCCTGCCAGCTGGATACCGGTACCTGCAACGCGGAATACTTTGTTGTTGAGCACTTTGCATCCTTCAACACCGCCGTAAAGCATAATGCCGCAGGTTCCGCCGAAAACGGTGTTGTTGCGGATGATCACATTTTTTGCCGGAGCATTCACCCGGATACATTGTCCGGGGAAATGCGCCACATGGAAATTTTCCCAGATGATGTTGCTGCCGAAAATCATGACCCCCTTTCCGAAACCATAGATCCCGGCAGTTTTACCATTGTAAGGAATCAGTTTTGTATCACTGTTGACCCCATAGCGGGAGCCGCCTTCGTGGAAAGGAATAATAAGAAAGCGCAGTGAATCCGGGTGTTCCCCCCGGAGCGTATTGACATAGAGTTTGCCGTTTTTCTTATCAAGCATGAATGCTCCCGGCTGACGGTCAAGCATCTCAAAGGAATCAACCCGCATATAGCGGTTGAGCAGAACCGAGTCAAAAAACATATTGATCTCCCAGGGAGAAAATGACTCGTAGATAAAACGGTATCCGGGAACCTTTTTCCACTTCTTTTCAACAGGGAGCGCTCCGCACAGCAACGCCGTCTCCCCGGGAGCGCCCCGGAAAACAATGGGCTTTTCCGGAGTTCCGGAGTTCCGGATGGCGACCAGTTCAAAGTAGCGCCCCCCCCTGACAGTCACAGTATCACCGGCTTTAACAATTGAGGCGGCTTTGTGGATCGTCTTGAAAGGTCTCTTGAAACTCCCCTCCCACCGGTCATTGCCGTCATTGGAAACAAAATACTCCGCTGCACTGCAAACTGCAGATGCAGCCAACATCGAAAGCAAAAATATTTTTTTCACAACTTTTTTCCTTTTCAAGTAAAAATATTACCAGTGTGTTAAAGTATTAAGACTTAAGGTACACCCGGAAAGAATTTTTTTCAACTCCGGCAGAAAAAAAAACGGCAGAAAAAACTTCTGCCGTTCGCTTTTCAAAAAGAACTGTCTCACTTGAAGATGGTAAAATCAGCTCCGATGTTCTTACCGTCTTTGCCTTTTCCGAAAGCAGGTGAACCGGGTTTGATGGTAAAATCAGCTTTTTTCACATCTGTAAAGAGAGGATCAGCTTCAATAGCATGTTTCTCAACACCGAATCTCCGCTGAGTTTCTTTCAGAGTCTCAGGCTGATTTTTCTTTTTGACAGACCAGGGAGCACTGTAAGAGCGCGATGTTTTGTGGCGTCCGAAAGCGTAGTAACACTGTTTGGGCGCCCTGGAGGTCTTCCAATAGATATTGTAGTCGCAATAAATATGAGGACCGTGTTCCGCGACAGTCACTGCCGCAGTATGGTGATTGGAAACAGTATCCTGGAAAATATTGTTGTAGATCTGAGTCTTCCATCCCTGCTCGCACCCCACATGGATGGCGTTGACGCCGTTGCCGTAGAAAGAGCAGTTGCGGATGGTCACATTCTTGGCAGGGTAGAGCCAGATGCCGTGGAACCCGGAGTCAAAGACGCAATTTTCAACAAGAACGCCGTCAACATTGTTTCCGAGGAACTGAATGTTGCTCACCCCGCCCCGCTTGCTGTTCACACGGTGGAAGAAACAGTTGCGGAGAGTGAAGTTTTTGGCTTGGCTGATCCAGAGGGCCTTGCGTCCGGCAGAGTAAGGCAAGCCGATGAACTGAAATCCATCAACAGTCACATCAGCGGCGCCATTGACTTTGATCGCATAATTGAACAAACCGGCAACATTAAGAGAGGCTTTACCGGGGACACGGCTCTTGATGGTAACGCCGGAAAGATAGACATTCACCTGTTCAGTGTAAATACCGGGGCCCACAATGACCGTATCTCCGGGGCCCGCTTTGCAGAGAGCATCAGTGAGAGTGCGGAACGCGCCGGGAGCTTTGGGATCCACCTGAAGTGTCACAGGCTTATGCTTGAAGTTGGGATCGACTCTGAAATTCAAACTCTTTGTGACCATGGGTTCTTTGCGGACAGAGTAAAAATGGCAGTTGAAAACATAGTTTTTGCCGGGAAGAAGATTACGCACGACAACCTCTCCGCCGGTGAATCGCAAGCCTGTTTCCTGATTGGAGGAACCGCCGAAAAAGCTTTCCTTTGTCTCAACGCATCTGGCTCTCACATTGACATTGCAATAGTGGCGGGGAGTATCCCAACTGATAAGAACGCTGTTGGAACTGATCTGCTTGACCTGCAAATTCTCGATCTGCATGGGCTGATCGTATTCTTTGACAGGCTGACCGCCGATGGCGCTGCAATCAAGTCCGGCAGATGTAAGGGGGCTGTTGTCAGGGAGAGTGTAGTCTTTGTTGAGCTTCACACTGGTGAAACGGCTCTTGTGGGCTTCTTCCACCCTGCTCTGGAATGCTTTCAGAGCTTTGTCCGAGTTGAAGAAGTTGTTTTCACTGAGCATTCCGGCAACGGCAAAGGTATTCCCGGTACCACAGACAAAGGAGTTACGCATGGTGATCCTGCCTGAAGCATTGGAGTTTCTGAAGGTACAGTTTTCAAAAACGGTATGCTTTGAAGAAACTTTACTCCGGTCAAAAACAGCATGTTTCACAATCAGAGAATCATTCATCTGCAAAACAGTATCATTGAAGATGATCCCGTCAACGGTCACTTTGCCTTTTCCGGTCAATGCACCGTTTTTCCAGATCACTCTGCCGCCTTCTGCATTGGCGATCTTCACATCGCCTGCGGTCACAGCTTTACCGGTATAAGTTCCGGGAAGCATGTAGATAACTGCGTCCTTGCCACTGAGCTTTTTCAACGCGGCGATGAGAGAAGCAGCCTTGGCAGGCGTTGCACCGCTGCCGGAGCCATCGGGTTTCACATAAAGCACATTGCCCGGCTTGGGGAATGCACCTTTGCCCACATGGGGACTGTCGGGCTGAAGACGGAAATCCCGATGGTAGACATCAGCAAATTCAGGATCCCGGCTGCCGCCCTTTTCAATAAAGAGATTGTCTTTTATAACAGGAGTGTACTTGTTCTCAGTTTTGAGACTGCCGATGGTGATCTTTCCCTGATAACAGGTATTGTTGGCAAGAAGAGCAGAACTCTTTTCGCCGGCATAGAGACTGACACCGCCGCCGTAGAAAACGTTTCCGGTCTGAGTAGTAAAGCGGCGGATGGCGCCTTTGTTACGCATCAGTGTTTTGCCGCAGCGTTCGTAATCGGTGGAAACAACGATATTGTCAATGATATCGGTGTAAGAAAAACTGCCGTAATGGGCAATGTTGAAGATGTTTCCGGAAGATGCCTCCGGGGCGCTCTTGAAAGGTGAACAGGTTCCGCAGTTGAAAACATAGTTGCCCTTAACAAGACACTTTGTACCGCTTCCGGAAAGCTGGATCCCGGTTCCTGCGACCCGGAAAACACGGTTGTTCACGATCTTACTGTTTTTGACCGCTCCATAGAGCATGAGACCGCAGGTTCCGCCGAAGACGGTGTTGTTGCGGACAATCACATTTTCAGCAGGCGCATTGACACGTACCGCCTGTCCGGGCCAGAATCCGAATGTGAAATTTTCAACGATAATGTTTTTACCGTAAATAATAAAGCCTTTGAGCCACCGGTAAAGCTCCGTCGTATCAGCAGAGAAGGGCTGAATTTTATTTCCCGTTTTGCCGCCGCCGTGTCCGGCTTCAGTGTTGCCGCCCATCCAGGGAACGATCATAAAGTTGAGCATATTGGGGTCACGCCCGGAAAAGGTGTTGACATAAAGTTTTCCCGTTTTTTTATCCAGAAGGTACGCTCCGGGCTGCTTATCAAGGTATTTCATATCCTCAACAGCCATATAGCGGGTAATGAGTGAGGAGTCAAAAAGCATGCTGACGGCGTAGGGAGAGTAACTTTCATAGATGAAACGGTACCCCGGAGTCTTTTTCCATGCCTGGGTCACAGGATAAGCTGCGGTATGAAGAACAGTCTCACCGGGCGCTCCGCGGAAAATAATGGGCTTTTCAGCAGTTCCGGAACAGCGGATCTCCACTTTCTCTCTGTAAACACCGCCGCGGACAGTCACAATATCCCCCGGATTCACAAGGGAAACGGCCTTCTGCATGGTCTTGAAAGGCTTTGCCTTTGTTCCGGGCCACTTGTCGTTTCCCTCCATGGAAACGAAATACTCCTTCGCACAGCAGCAGACGCCGACGCACAAAGCCAGAATCAAACTTGATAATTTCATTTTTCTCCTTTTGTTTCAGGTACAGCATTGTTTTTAAAATATACCTCAAATTGAGTTTTGTCAAACACAGTGGAAAATATTCTCTGTTTTTCATGGTAAAAATGGAGTTTATCTTTTTCCGGCAGGGAACAATGTAGCCATAATGTGTTGATGATGTACAACAAAAAAAAAATTATACAATATCCCTTGACAAATCCCCTGCTGCATGGTATAATTTACATAAAACATGAAGAAAATCAGATCATTAAGGATAAAGTTATGAACGCAAAAATACAAACAGCCCGGGAGATAGGGATCCGTAAACTGGGGCTTTCCCGGCAGGAGCTGGATCACGCTCTGGAATTCCATAAAGATGCCTTTGTTATGGAGCCTTTCGGTTTCACCCCCTGCGGATTCGTTCCCCCGGAACTGCTTGATGAGTGCTGCGGCGTTCTGGAATACCGCAACGTCCATGAGCAGTATTATATGCTGCAATTCATGGAAGATCCTGAATTGTATAAGGAGTGCCGGGAGGCATGGGAGGCATCAGGCGTTGACGCCCTCATGGCAAATTCAGGGGTTGAATGCAATGAGATCCCCGAACTTATAAAGCGCCTTTCCCGCCGGATCGCGCTGCCTGACCGTTATCCGGAACTCTACATGCGCGCCGTCTCCCCCCGGGATTTTCTTGAAGCCAAAAAACAGAACAAAATCGGACTTTGCTTTTCAACCAACGGAGTCCCCATTTCCCATCCGGTAACCGTTGAAGAGTCACTTGCTTATATCGCAGTGTTTTATCAGTTCGGTGTCAGGATGATGCACTTCACCTACAACCGCCGAAATCTGCTGGGTGACGGATGTGCAGAGGAACATGATGGCGGCTTGAGTGATTTCGGCAGACGCGCCGTCAAAGAGATGAACGCACAGGGAATGATCATCGACATTGCCCACTCCGGCGAACTGACAAGCTATGAAGCAGCAGAACTTTCAACAAAACCTGTCATGGCAAGTCATACCGTCATGAAAAATTTAAGCGGGCACCATCGGGGAAAATCTGATGAAGTCTGCCGGATGATCGCTGCAAAAGGGGGACTTATCGGAATATGCGCCTACCCCAAGTTCCTTAAAGGGACAGGGGATATCTGCGAAATGCTCCGCCATATAGATTACGCGGTGGAACACTTCGGAGCCGATCATGTGGCGATCGGAACTGATCAAACCTATCATTGCGGTACACACAGACCGTGCACCAGACCCATTCATTCCAGAGGCAGATATGAAAATCTGAGCAAAGAAGACCCCGCCCCCTTTACTGAAACTGAAGAGATGCGTCTTTCCCTTGCCTGGACAAATTTCCCTCTGCTGACAGCCGGGATGCTCCAGCACGGTCACTCAGAGGAAGATATCAGAAAAATACTGGGACTCAATGTTTTAAGAGTCCTTGAGGCCGCTCATCCTGATACATTATAAGTTTTATGGAGCTGAAAAATGAAAATTTTCCTTCTGATTCTCTTCTGTACAGCCTTGACTCTCTCCCTGCCGGGAGCTTATTTTAATACTCACCCGGTACAAAAACGATTCTTTCATCAGGGTAAGAGACCGCATCATATCCTGATCAAAAACGGGAAAGTCTCTTTTGAAATCGTTGCCGGGCCTACTGCAGTTGCGCGTTTTGCAGCCAATGAAGCGGCAGAGATCCTTTCAAAACTCAGCGGCACAAAAATCAAAGTCTCAGCCAAACCATCTGGTAAGAGTCCTGCTCTCATCATCGGCTGTCCCCGGTACGCAAAAGCCGCCGGGATCGATCCAGCAGCTCTTGACCGGGATGGATTCCGGATCAAATCCCATGATAAAAACATCATCATTATCGGCAGAGATGATCCCCGCCGTTCCCCCATGCAAGGCAGTGGAGCCATCCAGCCGGAAGTGGGATCTTTGAACGGCACATACGATTTTCTTGAACGCTTTGCGGAGTGCCGTTTTTTCTTCCCCGGTGAATACGGAACTGTTATTCCTGTCAAAAAAGAGCTCGTTCTGCCGGAGCTTGACATTTCCGACCGCCCGGACTGGCTTCAGCGCCGGATACTTCAGGGGGGATCTCAGGCGGTGATGCCAAAGGCGTTTCAGAAAGATTTCCGCAGACGCTTTTCCAGATATATGCGGACAGAAACGTTACAGATCCCTAACTGCCACGGACTGGCTTTTCTTGATTTCGTGCCGCGTTTTGCCCAAACGCATCCGGAATATTTCGCATTAGACTCCAACGGCTTACGAATCAACGATCCCACAGGTCCCAGAGAAAGCAGCAGCCGTGGGCAGATCTGTTTTTCAAGCGGCATCAAAGAGGTCATATTGAAAGATGCTGAAGCGTTCCTGAAGAAACAGCCTGCCTCCAGTCGCGGGATCCGTTCCTGGTCCCACTCCCGCTATCCCCGGCTGCCCTTTTTCAACATCATGCCCAACGACAGCTGTTACCGCTGCCGCTGTAAGGAGTGCTGGAAACATTTTTCCAAAGGAGAACAATCAGTAAGCAACTACATCTGGAAATTTTTCACCGATATTGCCAGAGAAGGCAAAAAACGTAATCTGCCGGGAGCGTTTACGACTATGGCTTACGAAAGTTACTCTCTTGTGCCTGATTGCGATATTCCGGACAACCTGCTGGTCATGCTCGCCATGCGGGGACCGTGGAATGAAAAATCCCCCGCCATGATCAAACGCGATATGGAACTGCTGAAAAAGTGGAACAAAAAACTCAACACACGCCCCTGGGTATGGACCTATCCCAGTAAATACGCCATTGACCTGCCGGGAGTTCCCAACTATGCGCCCCGTGCAGCGGGAGCCTTCTACACCCGGATCGCCCCTTACGTCTTCGGTGCCTTTGCAGAGGCTCAAAGCGACCGCTATTTCGCCGGACTCCTCAACTTTTACGTATTCAGCCGAATTGCCTGGAACAATCAAACCAACGTGGAAAAACTCCTTACGGATTATCATCAGGCGATGTTTGGTCCCGGAGCCCCTTTTATGGAAAAAGTATCAGCCATCCTCGAAGAAAAATGGCTGATTTGCGCCGGGGAATTTTTTGATACTCCCGCAGGTCCGAAGACCAGACAGATCCCGCATAAAATACTGTGGGAAAAGATTTACAATGCTCAGGAACTGGAAAAGATCTTTCATCTTTTCCGGCAGGCGGAAAAAGCATCCGCCCGTGCGCCCGAATGTCTGAAACGGATCCGTTTTGTCCGGCAGGAGCTTGTTGCCCCCATTGCTGCGGAACGGCAGAAATGGCTTGACGCTGCGGACGCCAAAAAACACTGGTACGCCGTCATGCCGGAAAATCAGTGGAGTCCCGGATATTATCTTCTCCCCTGCGGAAATGCAAAAGCTGAAGTCACAACGGCCGTTCAGATGAAACGGGATAAAGATAACTTCTATTTCCGTTTTGATTGTCAGGAGCCTGAAACGGCAAAAATGATCATACCCCCAAGAAAAAAAGATGACAAAGCCATGTGGCAGGACTCCTGTGTAGAAGTCCACCTTGTTCCTGATGGAAGCACTGAGCAGCATTATCAGTTCATCATCACTGCGGGGGGCGGTTTTGCCGACATCAAAAAGCGTAATGCTTACGCTGATTACGCCTGGGAATCCGGCGCAAAGTACAGTGTCAATGTGATACCCGGAAAAGGTTATACGGTGGAATTGACTGTTCCCCGGAAAAATCTGCCGCAGCTGATCCCCGGAACATTCCGTGCCGACTTCAACCGGAACCGGGCACTTTCCAAAATGAAAGTCACCCGCTATTACGCCTGGAGCTTTTTTGCGAAGCACTTCGGCGACAGAGAAAATTTCGGAGTCATCCATCTTGCCCCCCTCCCCGGCAAAGAAACTCTGCGTGAAACAGATTTTCCCGGAAAAGTCCGTGCCAAACGCTTTTTGGGTGTCCATTGGGTAAGTTCAAAGCCTTTTGAAAAAGACAGCACCACCTTTGTCACCGACGGCTCTTCCATCCGTTTGCAAGAACAGCAGCTGCTCCAGTTTCTGCCCCAGTTGAAACCCGACACCGATTACGTTTTAAGCTGCTGGGTCAAACTGGATAAAGGAGGTATTTTCAACATACGTCTGGATGAAGCAAACGGCAATGTCCACATGTTTCCCCGGGTTCCCCTGCCGGGCCCCTGTAACTGGATCCGTCAGGAGTTCCGTTTTAAAACCGGAAAATCTATTAAGAAAAGGCCTTACATTCGTTTCCAGATCAACAAAGGCAGCGGCTGGATCGATGCGCCTTCACTCCTGGAACTGCCCCGGAGATGAAAGAAAAAATCAAATTTTTTCTCTCAATGTATTGACAATTCAACTTTTAAATGCTAAATTAATAGCAGCATACGGGGGAGTCCGCGCAACGGGCTGAGAGGAAGTTTCAGACTTCGACCCCTACGAAAAAGAGACGCAAGCTGTTTCTCTTTTTCATTAACCTGATTCGGATCATGCCGACGTAGGGAGTTGCCCCAAAGCGTTCATCTTCGCTTGAGTTGCCGCCGCAGGGAGAATACCTCATGTACGGTGTCTTCCGGCAAACAACTTGAGAAAGGTGAGCCAATGACACAAATGGAAATCGCCCGCAAAGGGCAAATCAGCGATGCCGTCAAAAGTGTTGCGGCAAAGGAAAGACGTACGCCGGAGTTCATCCGCCGCAGAGTCGCAGAGGGCAGGATCGTCATCCCTGCCAACATCAACCACAAAAATCTTTCACCATGCGGCATCGGCAGGGAGCTTTACACAAAAATCAATGCCAACATCGGCAACTCAGCAGTTTCAAGCTGTCCGGGGGCGGAACGCTCAAAACTTGAGATCGCCTGCCGGTACGGCGCAGATACAGTCATGGATCTCAGCACCGGAGGCGATCTTGGATCCATGCGGCGCAATCTTCTTGAATATTGTACGATTCCTCTGGGCACTGTCCCTGTTTATGAAATCGTTGCCCGCTTCGGCGGAGAGGAGTTCGGGGAAAAAGAGATATTGCAGGTGATCCGTGAACAGGCTGAACAGGGTGTTGATTATATGACGATCCACGCAGGTTTGCTCAGCTGCCATGTTCCTCTTGCTCTGAAGAGGAAACTTGGCATTGTCAGCCGTGGAGGAGCCCTTCTTGCAGCGTGGATGAAAAAACACAACAAAGAAAATCCCTTTTACACCGCCTTTGACAAGATCCTTGAGATCTGCCGTAAATATGATGTCACCCTCTCACTGGGGGACGGTCTGCGCCCCGGATGCCTTGCCGACAGTTCAGATGCGGCGCAGTTTGCTGAACTTGAAACCCTTGGCAAACTGGTGGCCCGCTGCCGGGCAGCCGGAGTTCAATCCATGGTGGAAGGTCCCGGACATGTTCCTTTGAATGAGATCTGCATGAACATGCTCAAAGAGCGCAAGCTCTGCGGCGATGCGCCCTTTTATATTCTCGGTCCTGTCGTCACCGACTGCGCCCCCGGATATGATCACTTCACAGCCGGCGCCGGCGGCATGCTGGGCGCCTACTACGGAGCCGCCATGCTCTGCTATGTGACCCCAAAAGAACATCTGGGATTGCCCAATCCGGATGATGTCCGCGCCGGTGTCGTTGCCTTCAAGATCGCGGCACACGCCGCCGATGTTGCCCTGAAAAAGCCCGGCGCCAGAGAGCAGGATGATGCCATCTCTGATGCCCGGCAGCTCTTTGACTGGGAAAAACAGTTTTCCTGTGCCATAGATCCTGAAAGAGCGCGTGAACTCAGAGCTCAGGCTCTTGAAGAAAGCAGTTCAACGACTGCCCATGACGGTAAATTCTGTACCATGTGCGGTCCTGATTTCTGTTCAGTCAGACTTTCGGCAAAGCTGAAACAACTTTTGAAATAAAATTTTGATAACTGCATTTTTCCCACACTCCTGTCAGGCAAAAATTTGAAAATGTGCTGCGGGCACATTATATTATCCTTTCAGAGGAGAAATAATTGCTTGAAAGGAGCGTAGAAAAGAATGGCGAAAAACTTTTTTAAAAACAGTGCGCTGTGGACTGCCGGATTGATCGTGGGCAATCTTATCGGAGCCGGGATCCTGGCTCTTCCTGTCAGTCTGGGGATCTGCGGTCTGGTGCCGTCATTGATCCTGATGGGGATCTACGGCGCACTGATGTTCTTTTCAGCCGAAGTCCTGAGCCGTGAAGCCATTGAACGGCAGGAGACTTTTTTTGACCTGCCCTCCCTTTACGGAACCTATCTCGGCGGATGGGGAAAATGGGCAGCAGTCATCACCAACGGGATCATTCTTTACGGACTCCTTGTCGCCTATATTTCCGGAGGTGCCCAGATCATTGCCGATCTGACAGGACTCCGCCACAGTCAATCTCTCATTGCCCTGTGTCTGGCGGCGCTGCTTTCGTTTCTCACACTTCTTGATCTTTCCATCATCAGCAAATACAACGCGCTGCTGGTGGGAGTGCTTATATGTGCTTTCGGCGCTCTTATATTCCTGAGTTTTCCTGCTATGAAGTTTTCGCGTCTGGAAGAAACCCATTGGGAATACGCTCCCCTCGCCATCCCTCTGATCGTGACGGCCTGCCACTTTCACAATATCATTCCCTTGCTCTGCCGTGATCTCAACTGGGATCTGAGAGCCATGCGTAAAGCAGTCATTCTCGGAATGATCACTGCACTGCTGATGAACATTCTCTGGACCGTCTGCGGCATTGCAACACTGCCCCGCCACGGCAGCAACAGTCTTGTTCTTGCCTACATCGCCAATCTGCCAGCCACAGTTCCCATGGGAAATCTGCTGCAATCCAAAAGTTTCACCATTATTGCGGCGCTCTTTTCACTGACAGCCATTGGGACCTCTTTCATTGCCAATGGAGCGGGCCTGATGAATTTTCTCCATGATCTCTTTACAGGGCTCTTCTGTGACTCTGATAAAACACTCTCTGCGGCGGTAAAATTTGCGGCATTTCTTCCCCCTTCCCTCATTGCCGTATTTTATCCGGCGGTCTTCATCAAAGCTCTTGATGTGGTGGGCGGCGTGGGGATCGTCACTCTTTTCGGAATCCTGCCCTGTATGATCGTTCTCTGCAAAAAAAGTTATTCCCTCAAGTTCCGTATGGCGGGAGCATTCTTTCTTCTTTTTGCTCTTGCCGCCCTGCTGACAGCTATTGCAACGCTTTCAGGAGTCAAGGCGGACCTTGTTCCGGAGTGTCAGAAAAATCACGGTAAAATAAAATTTTCAATAAAAAGGAATATTGATCTATGAAATCACTGAAAGAACTTTTCCGCACAGGTCACGGCCCCTCAAGCAGTCACACCATGGCACCGGCAGCGGCGGCGGCCATCTTCAGAGAACGTTTCCCCGATGCAGATTCCTTTGAAGTGACTCTTTTGGGCAGTCTTGCCGCAACAGGCAAAGGACACTTCACCGATCAGGCGGTAGTGAGTAAACTTGCCCCTGCCCCGGTAAATGTGATCTGGGAACCTGATACAGTTCTTCCTTTTCACCCCAATGCTCTTACTTTCAAAGCATTTGATAAAAACCATAGAGAAAAAGGTACAGCCACCTTTTACTCCACAGGAGGCGGCGCTCTCAGGGAAGAGGGGGCTCCGGATCAGAGCCGGGAGGTCTATCCTTTCAAAAATATGCAGGAGATCATGGAGTACTGCCGTCACGAAGGGATCCCCCTCTGGGAAGTTGTCCGCAGATACGATAGTGAAGATATCATGCAGTTCCTTGAAACGGCACTTGATGAGATGGCAAATGCCATTGAAAGAGGACTTGCCGGGGATGGGGTGCTCCCGGGCGGACTCCACCTTGCCCGGAAAGCGCGGAATGTGTATTTAAAATCCCGCTCTCTGCGGCAGGATATCCAGAGAACCGGCATGATCTCTGCCTACGCCTACGCCGTTGCCGAAGAAAACGCCTCCCTGGGAATCGTTGTCACAGCCCCCACCTGCGGCAGCTGCGGCGTACTCCCTGCTGTCATGCGCTACTGCCGTGAAAGCCGCCCCCTGAGCCGCATTGAAGAGGTACGTGCCCTTGCCACTGCCGGAGTTATCGGCAACGTGGTCAAACAAAACGGCTCCATTTCCGGCGCCGAAGTAGGGTGTCAGGGGGAAATCGGCGTTGCCTGTGCCATGGCAGCAGGCGCTGCGGCGGCGATTTTCGGCGGAACTGTCCCCCAAATCGAATACGCCGCAGAGATCGGACTTGAACACTTTCTGGGACTGACCTGTGATCCTGTCATGGGACTTGTCCAGATCCCCTGTATTGAACGCAACGCCATCGCCGCCAACCGTGCTGTGGCGGCGGCGGAAATAGCATTGCTCTCAGACGGGACTCACTTCATCCCCTTTGACACAGTGGTTGAGACCATGCTCCAGACCGGCAAGGATATGCCCTCTTTGTACCGGGAAACCTCAACCGGGGGACTTTCAGTTTTCGCTCATCTCAAATAAAGCGTTTCACAGAAGCGCTCCAGACAAGTTTTTCTCCCCACAAGGGAGCCAGTGCGGCACTTCCTTTTTCTGCGACGCCTTTGCGTTCCTCATCCAGCAGATCATAGGGAACTGCATACCAGGGGGTCGGCGGCGTATGCCTCATTTCAAGCATGTGGGAATACAGAACCGCTCCGGGATGGAACTTGTCAACAGCTTCAGGGACACTCAGCCCGACCCGGGGATGGGGAATGAAAATATCCACTTTCCCCGGGGGATCAAGCTGAGTCACATCTCTGGAATCCCCTGTGGCAAAAACGGTGCATCCATTGGGGAAAGTGATATAGTATGAAGTGACAAATTTTCTCAATGCAGAATTGTGATCATTTTCCTGCGTTACGATCCTGATGGCCCCCATTTCAAGTTCAGCCGGGGGACGATGAAATCCCGCCGCCGGGTAAAAATTGGAGATGACCTTTTTGTTTTCTGCGCTTACAGCCCGGAAAAGGGGCAGATCATAATGGTCATGATGATTGTGAGTCGTCAGAAGAAAGTCAACATAAGGAGCAAGTTCAATCGCTCTGCGGTGATTCAGATCAAGTCCGAAAGTTCCCCATTGACTTTTGATCACATATCCCATATTGTAGAGGTGCCAGAAAAAGATCTCATCTTCCTGCGGAACAGCGGTGGGAATTTCATTGATGATCCTGTCAAGAGCTTTGTCATAAAAATAGAGGATCGGGTATTCTCTCCCCAGCGCCTCAGCTTTCTCTCTTTCTATCTCCCCGTCAGCAGCATAGGGATTGAAAACAGTGTTCCGCATCATCAGCACACCATTCTGGATAAGTTTACAAGCATATTTCCGTTCAGGAGTTCCTTCAGCGGGATAACAGGACAAATCCAAAAGCTGAGAAAAGTTATCCACAGAGGGAACACATTTCTGCCAGGGATACTCTTTCATGATCTTGAAAGCAAGACAAAGGGGTTCCTCCGGAACGGATTTGAGGATCACCACCAGAAGATTTTTTCCTTTCCGGCAAAAACCGGGGACAATAAAATTTTCCGTCCGGGGAGGAAAGTAAGGCTTATTGCCGTTTTCACTTCTGTCAAGAATGAGTTCGCCGTTAAGAAAGACCCGATAAAAATAGCATCCTCCGAAGCCCATTGGCAGAACAGTCTCTTCTTCAAGAGAAAACTCTGAGAAAAAAACACCCTGCGCCGGAACGGTTCCGGAAATTTTTCTTCCTTTGTATATACCATCCGCAAACTCGATTGCTTCAGGTTTGATCCCGTTGATACTGCCGGGAATACCCGCTATTTCCTCCGGCTTGAGCTGTTCCCCGTCAACTCCGTTGAAAAGCAGCCACTTCAACTCCATTTCCACGCGCTCCTGTTATCCTGTCAAAAATTGAAAAAAGCCGGAATTTCTCCCGGCTCATATTATCTGATTTTTTTCGCACCTTTGGCAGCTGCCTTTTGGGCTGCTTTTTCGGCAGCTTTCTTTTCGGCTTTCCCGGCTGCTTTTTGGGGAGACTTTTTGACAGCAACAGAGGCTTTTCCGTGGTATTGCCCAACGGAGCGGTGTCCTTGTTTGGAGCAGCAGCATCCGGCAAACATCAACACAGTTGCGGCACAAAGTCCCGATAAGATCAGCTTTCTCATTTCATGTTCCCCCGGATCACCCGAAAATGATCTTGCCGAATTCATCCGGCACATGGAAATTCAAAGCCCGCAGCTGGTTCCAACTCTGCCAGTGGGGGTGTGATGTCTTGTCGCCGCACTTGTAAACATTGGCTCTCCAAACAGTTCCGGCAGTGGGCACGGGAGCTCCGTTGAGATGTTTGAAAAGAGAAAAGGGCATGAACCAGCCCAGACGGTAGGTGCAGGGACCAACCATTTCCGGCTCGACTGCATCCGGCAGGGTGTGGAATATCTTGATATCTTTGACCTCTTCTTCAGTCAGAAAGCGGTATTCAATGAAACCGTGGGCGGTACGTCCGGGATTCGAAATATGCATGCAGAGCATGGTTCCGGAAGCGTTGATCTCAAAGTTCTGATAACCGACTCCGGAAGAGGGCCGGACAAAGAACTCAAGACAGCTGTCACTGCAAACGCCAGACTGAAATTTTGTGTTGGCACAGCGAACATATTGATCGTGGACCTCAAAGAGTCCGTAGAGCCCCTCATCATCATACATCAGCTTGAAATTGACTTCGGGATTGAATCCGCTGCCTTCTTTGTAGCAGCGATTGACCTTCATGACCGCAGCATCAGCCCAGCAGGGAGCATCAAAGGGGGCAGTGATGTCGGGTTTGACCTGAGCGCGTTTCACCAGATAGCTCATAACTTTTATTCTCCTGTTTATGAAAACTGTTTATCATATTTGAAGCGGAATTATTTATCATTTCCGCTCAAGAAATCACTTCTCTTCCATACCGGCGTTGTAATCTTCAAGTCTCGAATATTGCAATCCGGTAATGTTCCTGGGAACCAGTTTGTTTCCCAGTTCAGGCACAGTGCCGATACGGTTGATATAGATGGTTCTGTCAATTGCATTTTTACGTTTCATGGTGTAGATGGCAGCGGCACCGGCATGTTTTCTCATGCCGCGCCAGTTTTTCTGAAATCTCTTCAAACTGCCGGCATTATTACCGAAACCGATCAGCAGCATATTGACTGCATCAAAGGTCTGGATCTCACAGCTTCCGGGATAGTAAAAATTCTTTTCCCTGAACCCTTTCCGGAAGGCTGTAAATTCAGCATGGCGCGCCTCATCACTGTAAAAGGCAGTGTAAAAACTGTTGCCGATCTTTTTCACGCCCTGAAGAGTACTGAAAAACCGGGGATCATCCCATGAATCAGGACCGCCGATGAGTCCCACAAATCCAAGTTCCCGCAACAACTTGCAGCACTTAGCCGCAGTTTCCGCCTCTAAAGGCAGGATCACGGCATCGGGTACAAAGCTGACAGCCTGTTTCAAAGCTGTCAGAGGATCGGCAGGATCGACCTCACACATAGAGATCACTTCGCCCCCCAGCTTTCTGAAAGCGTCTGCCACATCCCTTGCCACATTCCGGGAATAGATATCATCAGGATTTGCCGAAACTGTCACCGCAAGGCGCTTGACACGGCGATAATATTTCATGAACCCGGCGATCATTTCCGCCTGCTGCCTGTCGGTAAAGACACTCCGGAACACAAAAGCGTTGCTGCCGATGATATCATCGTTCCCGGTGGCCATGGGGATTACCAGAGGCACACGTTTATCTCTGGCGATTCCGGTGAGTCCCTGGGCTTCAACAGTTGAATAGCCGCCTACGATACCAACGGCACCGGCTCCGACGGCTCTCTCCAAAGCTGCTGCTGCGCCGGAACGTGTGGAGCCGCTGTCTTCCACGATCAGTTCCACCCTTCTCCCGAAGTGCCCCCGTCCGGAGTTGAGGCAATCTGCGGCAAAACGTGCGCCGGCGAGCATTTTTTTGCCCTGTCCGGCATCTGTACCGCTCAAAGGCAACACCAGACCGATTTTGACACTCTCCCGGGATTCCGGTTCAAACCGCAATATTTCCTCCGGGACGGTACATCCGCAAAATGCTGTCATGAACAGCGCAGAAACACAAAGAAAAAGTAAAAATAAATTTTTTCTCATGGTCACTCCTCCAGTGCATGGGTTCCCAAAGCGATCAGAGCCGGATCTCCCGGCATGATACCGCGTTCAGATGCCCGGATAAAATTGACAAATTCTCCCACATCCGGATTTCCGGGGTTGGCGGAGTCTATCAGCTCCAAAGCGTTTCTGCCGTTGAGCCCCCGGAAAAAATAACTGCGTATTGCATTTTTGATGGCAAGACGCCTGTCACTGTCATAACCGGCCCGACGCAATCCAACAACATTGGGACCGCAGACAGTCTCATTTTCTGCCAGCAGGCAAAAGGGAGGGACATCCTGCCGTATGATGGTCCTGCCGCCGATCATAGCCAATTTTCCTATGCGGCAGAATTGGTGGATAAGGACGTACCCCGAAAGCACGGCTCTCTCCTCCACGATGACATGTCCGGAAAAAGCGGTATGATTTGCAGCTGTAACATGATTGCCGATACGGGCATCGTGTCCCACATGGCAAAAGGCCATAAGCAGCGCGCCTTCCCCCACCGAAGTCGTCCCGCCTTCAAAAGGGGAACGGTGGATCGTGACATACTCCCTCAAAGTGGTATTTGCTCCGATCACAGTATGGGCAACAGTCCCCTCCTTGAATCTGTGATCCTGGGGTTCCTCCCCCACAAGGGCCCCCTTGTAAATACGGCATCCGGAGCCGATGGAAGTGTAACGGGCGACCTTGACATGAGAATCGATCCACACATCATCGCCGATCTCACAGTCAGATTCAATGACAGAGTAAGGTCCGACTGAAACATTCTGCCCCAGCCGGGCCCCGGGATCAATTATGGCGGTGGGATGTATCATCGGGGTAAAAGCGTCAGCTGACAATGGTTCCGTACCGGGTGTCGTTCATCAGAAGTCTTTCAAGGGCTTCCGGATCGGAAAAGTTGAGCACTCCGATATGAAGTCCGTTATCCCGGCAGAGCGAGAAGGCGGCGGCATCCATGACCCGGAGATTTTTCTGAAGAGCTTCATCAAAAGAAATGTGCTCATAGCGCACAGCATCAGGGACCTTGAAAGGATCGGCAGAGTAAACACCGTCAACTTTAGTTGCCTTGAGAACGATGTCGCAGCGGGTCTCAAGAGCTTTCAGAACAGCGGCGGTATCAGTTGTGAAGAAAGGACTCCCGGTACCACCGGCGAAGATGACAACCTTTCCGGCGCTGAGAGAGGCCATTGCCGCCTCACGATCAAAAAGTTTTACCGCCGGAGCCATATTGATGGCAGAATAGACTTCAGCGGGGATCCCTTCCTGAGTCAGGAATTCGCCGATGGCGATGGCATTCATCGCTGTGGCGAGCATCCCCATGTAATCAGCCCGCACATGATCCATACCGACCCCCATATTTCCCCGCCAGAGATTCCCGGCACCGACAACGACGGCAACTTCGATCCCCTTATCCCTGACCTGTCTGATCCGGGCAACGACCTCTTTGAGAGCTTCAGGAGAATATCCGTGACAGCGCTCCCCCTTGAGGGCCTCGCCGCTGAGTTTGAGCATGATTCTTTTGTAGCTGAAAGTGCTTTCCATAGTGTTCCTCCAAATATTTTACAAAATATAACCCGTAAAAGATGGTTTTGCAAGTGGAAAAAAACAGTAAAATGTGCTATTTTATCAAAAAGGAAACTCAACTAACCAGAAAGAAAGGCTTTTTTCAATGGAAAATCCGGAAAAAATCAAAGTCGGTGTCATCGGCACCGGTGCCCTCGGCAGACATCATGCCAGACTTTATGCTCAGAATCCCGGCGCAGAGGTCGTGGGAGTTTTTGATGTACAGAGCGAAACGGCTCAGAAGGTGGGGGAGGAGTTCGGACTCAAGGTCTTTGACAACTGGGAAGAACTTGCCGAAAAGTGTGATGCTCTCAGTGTTGCGGTCCCCGCCACCTATCACTGCTCCACCACGCTGCCCCTGCTGGCAATGAAAAAGCATGTTCTGGTTGAAAAACCCATTGCCGCCAGCGTGGAGGAAGCTGAAAAGATGGTCAAAGCCGCTGCTGAAAACCAGGTCGTTTTCGGTGTGGGCCATGTGGAGCGTTTCAACCCAGCCATGGACTTTCTTGAAAAACATCACGCGACCACCCGTTTCATCGAAGCCCACCGTCTGGCATCCTATCCCCCCCCGCGTCCCGGCATGCCCCGCAGAGGCACAGAAGTCAGTGTCATCCTTGACCTGATGATCCATGATATAGATCTGGTTCTGACCATGGTCAAATCCGAAGTGGAACGCTTTGACGTAGTGGGGATCCCTGTTCTCAGCGGAACCGAAGATATTGTCAATGCCCGCATCAAATTCGTCAACGGCAGCTGTGCCTCACTCACAGCCAGCCGGGTCAGCCAGGAGCCGATGCGCCGCTTCAGAGTCTTTCAGGATGACGGCTACATTTCAATGGACTACGGCAAACACTGCGGCATGGTTCTGAAACGCAATAAGATCGGTCTGGCACGGAAAGATGTGAACCTGGATGAAAAAAATGCCCTCGCTGCAGAACTTGACGATTTTCTTGCAGCAGTCCGCCAGACAAAAGCCACCGGCACAGTAGTCGATCCCAAAGTCTCAGGCGTTCAGGGTCTGCGCGCCTTGAAACTGGCGGTCGCTATTGAAAACGAAGCAAGACGTTACAATGAGCACTACGGGTTCAAATTCGCTCCCGTGCAGGAAAACGTTGAAGAGTGATTCAGTAAGCCCATGGACTCCAGATATATCCTCCGTGCTCCGGCAAAGATAAATCTGCTGCTGCGTATCACCGGAAAAAGAGCTGACGGTTACCACGAACTTGTCACTCTTTTTCATCCGGTGCCGGCGGTATCGGATGAAATCTGTGCCGACTTGAAAGGTTCCCCCGGCATCACACTTGCCTGTGCATCGCCTGAAGTTCCGGAAAATGACGGAAATCTCGGTGCCAGAGCAGCTGCGGCTTTCGCCGGCAGAATGGGGATCACACCGACCTGGCATTTTGAGTTGAAGAAAAACATTCCCGTCGCTGCCGGAATGGGCGGAGGCAGTTCAGATGCAGGAACCATTCTCAAATTTCTTGCTGAGCAGTTCCCCGGATGTCCCGGCGATGAACTGAATGCTCTTGCCGCCGCCATTGGTGCTGATATTCCCTTTTTCCTTTCTCCCGGTGATGCTGCGGCACGCGGTATCGGCGAAAAACTTGAATATACCGGTCAACTCCCCATGCCGGAAATTCTGGTTGTGTTCCCCAATTTCCCCGTCAGCGCCGCCTGGGCATATAAACATTTGCAGACAATGACAGCTCCTGAAAACGCGGAAGCTGAACTTGCGGAACTGGTCAACGCACTGCGTCAAAGGAAGTTCCGTAAAGCAGCGGCTCTGTGCGCCAACGATTTGGAAGCGCCTCTTTTCAGCAAGTTTCCGCTTCTGACGCAGCTCCGCAGGGTCCTTTGGGAAAATGGAGCGCTTTGTGTTCATGTATCCGGCAGCGGTCCGGCCCTTTTTGCCCTCTTTGAAGATACCTCTTCCCGGAAAGAGGCGGTTCAAGCGCTCGCGGTTCCGGAAAATCTGGAAACGGGCATGAAAATATTGGAGTGTTGAAAATTTTATGAACAAAGCTTTTTTTCTTGACCGGGACGGCGTGGTGAACTATGATGTCCGCTATTGTCATGAACCGGAAAAAATCGAACTCAAACCCGGTTTTGCCGAAGGACTCAAAGCACTGCATGAGGCAGGTTTTCTGGCTGTGGTCATCACCAATCAGGGAGGGATCGCTTTGGGCATGTACGAAGCAAATGCCGTTCACGCCTGCCACAAAAGGATACAGGAGCTGCTTGCACTCTGGGGGGAAAAAATCGACGGATTTTATTTCTGTCCCCATCATCAGAAAGTCACCGGAGAGTGTTCCTGCCGCAAGCCCAATCCGGGAATGATCTTCAAAGCGGCAAGAGACCTGGATATTGACATCACCTCTTCCTATATGATCGGCGACCGCATCTCTGATCTGGAAGCCGGACGCAATGCCGGATGCCGTCAGGGCTTTCTGGTGGACTCTTTTTACTGGGACAAACATGCCCCTAAAGCCAGAGCAGCAGGTTATGAGACGGCTCCGACTGTGTTGGAAGCAGTTCAGATGGTCACTTCTGCCGGAAAGTAAAAATCATGCCGTATTTCATCGGGGTTCCCCTTCTTCTTCTTCTTGAAAGCACCTTTATTTTCACGGTGCTGGCCCTGCTTTTCTATCAGCGCGCCAACATCGGAAAAACCCCTTTTGTCATGGCATTTTCCGCTTTGCTTCTTCTGACCTTCCTTGCCATGGGAGCGGATATTCAGGCACATCTCTGGAGCGGTCTTTTCTTTTCGGTCCCCAGAGTCATTATGTTCACCCCCGTCATGGCGATTTTTCTGCTCACATATATCGTTGAGGGAACACTGAGTGCCCAACGGCTGATCTATGGTTTTCTGGCAGTTTTTCTTGTTTTGATCTACATAACAGAGATAATCTATCTGCAATGCTCCTGGAGTACATTTTCCCTTTCTGCAGGTTTTTCCGGTACCGCGCTGGAAATGCTGCTGAACGGAGCAAAACGCGCACTGACAGCAGCAGTGATCCCCATTGTATTTTCAGTTTTTTCCCTGCCTATTCTCTATTCAAGTCTGACAGAACTCGGCTTCAGCAAATTTTGGGCATCAGTGGTCTCAATGCTCGGAGTTCAGGTCATCATCACGGTCCCCAACTGGCTTCTTCAGCTGGGTTCCGGGATCACGCCGGAGTGGTTTTCCGGTGAACAACTGGCCCAATTCTTCCTCAATTTGTGGCTTGGGATACTTCTGGGGACCTATTTGAAACTGACTGAAAGCGAAAGCAGCTCCACGGCACGCCGCCGTCCACTGGATCTTATCTTCGCCTTTTTCGGCAGCTACGGGCGCAGTAAAGAGCTGGAACAGGATCTGACCGCATGGCAGAACCGTTACCGGCTGCTGCTTCACAATGCCTCTGAGATCATCGTGATCTTTGACGGCAGGAACTGTGTCAGAGAAGCCAATATCGCCGCCCGCCGGATCTTCGGCAACGCCGCAAAATCCGGAGCCTCAGGTCTGTTGAAAAAACTTGTCATCCTGAAACCGGAAGAGTTTTCTTTCACCGCGCCTTTCAACGGAACCGCCACATTCCGGTGCAGCTTTACGCCGGAATCCGGGGCAGAGGAAATCAAACTTTTCGGCTCATGGAACATCATGGAGCTCATGAATGAAGAATACCGTATGCTGATCGCCAGAGACATCACACAGGAAATCAAGCTGACAGAAGAAAAAAGAGCGCTCCATGAACAGCTTGTCCACTCACAGCGCCTTGAATCTCTCGGTGTCCTTGCCGGAGGTGTCGCCCACGACTTCAACAACTATATCCATGCCATTCTCGGTCACATTGATCTGGCAAAACTGATAGGTGCCAGAGAACAGAGTTGGACCCGGAAAATCGACGATCACCTGAACAAGGTCATTACGATTTCAGAAAAAGCCGGCGAACTCACCAGACAGCTTCTGGGCTTCGCCCGCCGGGGCAACTATGTGGAAACAGACTTTGACCCAGCCCTACTTTTCCGGAGCACATTTGACCTTATCGGGCCCAAAAAACTCTCCGGGGTACAAATAGAGACCAGAATTCCGGAAAATCGTTTTCTGATCCACTGCGACCAGCTGCAGCTTCAGCAGGTTCTGGTAAACATCATCATCAACGCCATTTACGCCATGGACAAAAATGAAAACGACAAGATCCTTGCTGTAACGCTTTTTCCGGCAGCAGAACTTCCCGACGGGGCTTTCGCGGTTCCGCCGGGCATAAAGGTGAATTCCACAGCCTCAAAGGACTACTGCTGTATTGACATTGCAGACAACGGCAGCGGCATGGATAAAGAGACCATATCCAAAATATTTGAACCATTTTTCACTACGAAACCCCAGGGCGAAGGCAGTGGAATGGGACTTTCAATGGCATACGGCATCATCACCAACTGCGGTGGCTGGATCTCTGTTGAAAGTACTCCGGGACAGGGAAGTACCTTCCGGCTGTTTTTACCTGATGTTGCCCAAAAAGAGGAGGCATGATCCATGAATATTCTCATTATCGGCGGCGGTGTTGCCGCATTCGAAGCTGCCACTGCAGCGGCTTCTTTTCAAGAGCATCGCGTAACTGTCTGCTCCAGAGAAGCAGTTCTTCCTTACAGGCGTCCGGCACTGTCACGGATGGTCATGGAAGAATTGAGCGATACTGCCTTTTATTTCAAAAACAGTGCTTTTTTTCAGGAAAAAAATATCACGGTTTTGCTGAATAAAGAAGCTGTTGCAATTGACCTCCGGCAGCATAAAGTTGCTTTCAAAGACGGCAGTACACTTGCCTATGACCGGTTGATCCTCGCCACAGGAGGAGATGCTTTTACCCCCCCCCTCCCCGGAGCAGAATATGCTTTTACGCTGAGAAACTTTGAAG
This sequence comes from Lentisphaeria bacterium, assembly GCA_017507125.1. GTDB lineage: Bacteria > Verrucomicrobiota > Lentisphaeria > Victivallales > Victivallaceae > UBA1784. The sequence continues at coordinate 59,373 of JAFWBQ010000023.1, read as the reverse complement.
ATCTTCAGAAGATCAGGGGAAAAATCGCCGAAGGAGCCGCCAAAGCTGTCGTTATCGGCGGCGGTGTACTTGGATTGGAGCTTGCGGACTCTCTTCTTGGCAGAAACTGCAGCGTCACTCTCATCGAAACTGGTCCCACAGTGCTGTCACGGAACCTGGATCAGGAAAGTGCCGAAAAAGTCATGGAACATCTTACAGCGCTCCTCAATCTTTCTATCAGAACACAAACTGAGGTAAAACGTATCACACCGGAAAGCGTTGAGCTTGAAAACGAAATCATCAGTTCAGATCTGACCGTTTTTTCTGCCGGGGTCAGGTGCTGTACCAAACTTGCCGAAAACGCAGGACTCCCTGCCCGCCGCGGCATTATTGTCGATCAGAAAATGCAAACTTCAGATCCGGACATTTTCAGCTGCGGAGACGCGGCAGAGCCCCCCTGCGGCGTATGTACTCTGCTGAGTGCCGCCAAATCCATGGGGCACACTGCAGGTATCAACGCCGGCGGCGGTGATGAAATTTTCGTCCCCGAGGTCTATCCTGTGCGGCTTATGGCTTTAGGACTCAAACTCTTTTCTGCCGGTAAAATCAATGACGCTTTCACTGAAACAAGCTGCTCAGGTGAAAATTATCAGCGCCTGATCCGGGACTCACAGGGCAATCTGACCGGTGCCATACTTCTTGGAGATCTGAAGGCCGCTGTCAAACTGCAGAAGGAGCTTGTGCTTTGAGCCGCAAGGAACAACTCACCATCACCGCCATTGCCTACGGCGGTGAGGCGCTCGGGCGTCTGGACTCCGGCGAGGTCTGCTTTGTCAGAGGTGCGCTTCCCGGAGAAAAGGTCGAAGTCGAGATCACAGAAAAAAAGAAACGTTTTCTCCGCGGACGCCTTACCGCTCTGCATGAACGCTCCCCCTTCAGGATCACGCCGGAGTGTCCGTTTGCAGAAATTTGTCCCGGGTGCTCGTTCCAGCACTGTGACTACACTCTGGAACTTGAGTGGAAACAGCGGCAGTTTGAACGTTTTCTTCAAAATTTTCCGGGTGAGCGTCTCCCCATATTCCCCTCTCCCCGCCGTTTCGGCTGGCGAAACCGGCTCAAAGTCAGCTGCGAAAACGGGAAAGCAGGATATCGCGGATTTGACAATGTCACTTTGCTCCCCATTGACAGATGCATGCTTGTTTCCCCGGATATCAACACTTCTTTCAAAGAAACGGTCCTCCCGGATGAGGGCACACTCTTTTTCCGTTCCACTTTCTCATGGTGCGGTGAAATCAAGAGTTTCAGCGGGAGATATCTGACAGAGGAATTGCCCGGCATCGGCAGATTTTCCGTTCCACCTTCCGGATTCTTCCAAACCAATCCGGCGGTAGCTGCAGAGCTTTGTTCACGTGTCACGGCAGCCATAAAGGACTCCGGAGCCCGAAAGATGCTTGAACTTTTCTGCGGCACAGGCGTATTTTCTCTTGCTGCTGCGGCACAAATAAAAGATCTGCACACCTCCGGAATCGAACTTTCACAGGAGTCCATCACTGCTGCCGTATACAATACACGGCAGTGGGCACTGGAAGAACGCTGCTGTTTTCAAGCCGGAGACGCCTGTAATTTCCCGGCAAAAGAGAAGTATGACATTCTTCTTCTTGATCCTCCCCGCAGCGGACTTGACGGAAAGCTGGTCAAAAAAATATTGAAAAGCGGAATTCCCGGACTTCTCTACATTTCCTGCGGTCCGGACACTCTCAGCCGGGATCTGCAGCTTCTTTCGGAAAAATATCAGGTTCTCCAGGCAGGAGCCCTTGATATGTTTCCCTGTACGGCACATTTTGAAACTTTTACGATATTGACCTTGTCAAAATAACTTTCAGGGTATATATTAAATCATTCACACAAAACGTCACCTAAATTTCAAGGAGAAAAAAAATGAAAAATCCCGGATGGATCGATCTTCAGGTCAACGGTCATAATGGTGTTGACTTTTCCAATCCCGAACTGACCGCCGATATGGTCATCAAAGCCTGCGAAGAACTTTTTGCCGCCGGCACCGAAATCTTCCTGCCCACCATCATCACCGGTCCCATGGAACTTTACCGCCGCAACATTCCCATCATCAAGAAGGCTGTAGAATCTCACGGTTATGCCGACAAAGTTCCCGGCGTTCACCTTGAGGGACCTTTCATTTCCAACACTCCCGGAGCCGTGGGGGCTCACAATCCGGCATGGGTCCAGATCCCCTCTAAAGCTGCTGTTGACGAACTGAATGCGGACGGTTTCATCAAGATCATCACCATCGGTGCCGATGCTCAGAATGCGCCTGAAGCCATCGCCCGCGCCCGTGAAGTGGGCATCCATGTTTCCGTCGGTCATCACATGGCCAATTACGAACAGGTGAAAGCTGCTGCCGACGCCGGTGCTGAACTGCTGACCCACCTTGGCAACGGATGTCCCAATCTGCTTGACCGCCACAACAACCCCGTCTGGGCAGGCCTCGCAGAAGAACGTCTGACCGCCATGTGCATTTCTGACGGTCACCACCTGCCCGGAGATCTGCTCAGAGTCTTCATCCGCACCAAGGGTGTTGACAAGATGATCATCACCAGTGACCAGGCTGAAGCCACCGGATTCAAACCCGGACGCTATCATGTGCTGGGCAATGACGCCATTCTTGAACCCAACGGCAAACTCCACAATCCTGTGAAAAAATGTCTGGTGGGTTCCGCCTCCACCGTCGGTATGTGTATGGCATTCCTTGAATCCCTCAACATCTGGACAGAAGAAGAGCTGACCAAAATGGGACGCACCAATGCTCTCAATCTGCTCAACAGCAAATAAGTTTTTCCGTTTTTTCCAGGTCCCGCAGCCTCACAGGGGTGCGGGACTTTTTTGTTTTTCAGCAGAATAAATCCCCCTGTCAATCTTGCAATCATATAAAAGAGACATTATATTATAAAAACGGTCCGTTCCCAGTGACTGTAAAGCTCCAACTCAAGGAAAAAAAATATTATGACACTTGCTGATTTGCCGGGTGAAATATTTGCTTCGACCCCTATTGTTTATGCTGTCGGTGACACATATCAGATCTTCGTTATTCCTTCATCAAGAAACGTAATGTGGTGCCGCATCGGCGACAATGAGTATTATGATGAATCTAACGGAGTTCTGCGCTCGGAAACCATGATCCACAAAATCACAGTGCCTGCAGCAGATCTTGATGCCGCCGGTCAATATACCATCGGATACCGCCGTTTTCAGGAGCGCGTTTCCTATTACAACAAACCGGATCTTGAAGGAGAAGTCTCTTTCACTTTCCGGAAAGTCGATACCCCGACGCCCAAATTTTATCTCTTGTCTGACGTTCACAATCACATTGAAGCCGGGATAAATGCTGCAAACTCCTTCAAGGGGATGGATTTTCTTATTGTCAACGGCGATATCCACGACAACAGTGAAAGCGCAGAGCGTCTGCTGTATGTCCACCGCATCGCCTCAGAAATCACCGGCGGCGAGATCCCCGTGGTCTTCTCACGGGGCAATCACGATCTGCGGGGCGCCTGGGCGGAACGTCAGGCGGAGTTTGTTCCCACTGCAAATGGCAATTCTTATTACACGTTCCGTCTGGGACCCGTCTGGGGGATCGTACTGGACTGCGCGGAGGATAAACCCGACCCAAGCATCGAATACGGGGGTGTGAACTGTTGTCACATCTTCCGCAAACGTGAAACTGCGTTCCTCAAAAAAATAACCTCATCCGGAGAGTCTGAATACAATGCCCCCGGGATCCAATACCGGATGGTCGTTTCACACATCAACTTTTCAGAGCCCCACAATCCTCCCTTTGACATCGAATATGACATTTACTCGGAGTGGTGCAAACTCATCCGTGAAGAAATCAAGCCCTGTGCCTATTTCTACGGTCACAAACACCGGAACTATGTCACTCTTCCCGGAAGTGCAAATGACATTTTCAATCAGGGCGCTCCTGCCATCGTTGCCGGCGTGCCCACTCCCGGGGAAGATTACAGCGGTTTCACCGGTGGCGCCATTACCCTTTCCCCCACAAAGATCCGCGTCGATTACATGAATGAGTCTGGAGTCATCACTGATTCCATTGATGTTGTCCCCGGAAATATTTGAAACAGGAGTCCTTATCATGTCAGATAATACCATGCCGGTGATCCCCGTTCCAGCGGGACTTGATACCAGATGTTTTGTCCTTGGAAAAGGAGCTTTGAAATATCTCCCTCAGCTTCTGAAGCAGGAATTTCCCGGTCTCACCCCCTGGATCGTGGCAGATACAAATACATGGGAAGCCGCCGGAAACACAGCGCAGCAATATCTGCTCGAAGCCGGGATGAAACCTGCTGAACCATGGATATTCCCCGGAACGCCAGTGCTTCATCCGGACTTTGCCTACTCAGAAAAGCTCAGTGCTGTCATGCCTGAAAAATGCGTTCCTGTGGCAGTCGGATCCGGTGTCATCAATGATCTTGTCAAATGCGCCTCCGGATTGAAAAAGGTCGCCTACTGCTGCGTCCCCACGGCCTGTTCCGTTGACGGCTTCACCTCAGCCGGAGCAGCATTGGCTGTAAATCACAACAAGCAGACTGTCAAGTGCCCTGCCCCCGCCGCCCTTTGTGCGGATGTCACCATTATGGCGACGGCTCCTGCGCCCATGCTGAGTTCCGGCTTTGCCGATCTGCTGACCAAGGTGGTTGCCGGAGCTGACTGGATCATTGCCGATGCCACCGATGAACAGCCGATCCGCGAAGATGTGTGGCAGTTGATCCAGGGGAACATCCGCCGCTGGGTCGCTGACTCTGAAGATATGCTCAATATCTTTGAAGGACTCGCCGCCACGGGCTACAGCATGCAGATGATGCTTGACAGCCGGCCGGCCTCCGGTTCGGAACACCTTTTCAGCCATGTCTGGGAGATGGAGGGACTTCAGAAAGACGGTCAGGATGTCTCACACGGTTTCAAGGTAGGCGTGGGATTGCTCGCGACCTCTCTTCTGATGGAGTATATCATCAACACTCCCGTCAATGAGGCCTTTGCCAAAGCCGCACCGGTTCTCTCTGAAGAGGAAAGGATCGCCGAAATAGACGCTCTTCTTATCAGGGGCTGTTACGGTGCGGAACCGAAAAAGATCTCTCTTGCCAAATTCCGTACGGGCAAGGCCGCTGCAGAGCGGCGGGAACTCATTGCAGGGATCTGGGAAGATCTCGGTAAAAAACTTGCCCGGCAACTTTATACTTTTGAGGAACTCCGGGGGATGTTGAAAAAGGCAAATTGTCCTGTAACGCCGGCAGAAATAGGCTTGAGTTGCGAACAATTCCTTCATGGCATCAGGACCGCCCAACTGATCCGCAACCGCTATACGATCCTGGATCTTCTCTATGAAGCAGGTCTTCTTGAAGAAGCCATGAAAAATCTTGAGCGTATGATGGCATAAACGAATTACCTCAGAAAACGGCCACTGCAGAATTTTTGCAGCAGCCGTTTTTTTACATGCCCCACCTTATACAGAAAAGGGAGTCTTTTCCCGGAAAGTTTTTACCGTCTCTTTTTTCTTTTGGGCGGTGCCAGTTTCGGTTTTGTATTATGCCGCCAGGAACGTTGCCGTATCTCACTGTTCCGGCATTGGGTACAGCCGCTGACTGAAGAAAAATCACTGCGTTTGACAGAACCGCGATGATCTCCTTTGCGTATTCCTATGAGTTCATCTCTACCGTTGTAACAGTAGTCAGTCCACTTGCCTTCTGCGGCCTGCCGTCTGACGATCTTGCGGACAGGACAGCAGAAATACTTGTATTTGTCAAGATAACAGGGTTTGGTTGTCGTATAACGCATCAACTTATCGTTTTTGAGCAGTGTCTCCTTTGAAATGCGCTCCTTTTTTGAAGCAAGTGGCGCAACAGCTGCGGGAGCTCCGTAAAGAGCTCCCATGGCCAAATACAAGCTCAGGAGTACCAGCAGACTTTTCACGCCTCACCCCTCCTGAACAGCAGATTTGACCAGCATCACATTTTCACTGAGGCTGAAAGTTGATTTCTTTATAACCTCTTCCGGAAATTCAGGCAGAACCTTCAAAGGATGGCTGGAGTAAATATTGACGACCAATCCCCCGTCAGGCTGCGTTTTCCAGGAAATATGTATGCGTCCCTGGGCAGTGGGGATCGCCGCTTCAGCCTGATCGACCAATTCATAGGCCGGATCAAAATAAATCAGAGAGTGGGCAGGCTCACCCACCCTGACTCCGATGATCTCGCGCACCAGAAAAACATTCGGTACAACAGAGTTGCCGTCGGCAAAGCGCGATGTTCTGACAATACCGGAAACAGGATCGCGCCAAACACCTCCGCTGTGATCCATGCGCTGACTCCAGTAGTTTTTCAGGTAGCGGAACCCCCACTCTTTCTGACCGAGAGCAAACAACATTTCGGCAAACAGGTAATGGAAACAGGGAGATTCTGCTTCCACAGTACGGGCGGCTCCGGTTTCAAACTCGAAAAATGTATTGACAAACTTCTCGAAGCACTCTTCTGTTTTGATGCCGGCAAGAAGGGGGAAAAAGTTCCCCAGAAGAGAAAACTCTTCGCTTTCGTCGCTACCGGTTATGGGAAAATCGGCAAAGAGACCGGCTTCCTCATCAAAGAAGTTCTCAATCAGACTGGCAGACGCGCGCCGCAATAAATGACGGCACTCCCGGGCATCAAAAGTACGCTCAAAAAGATCGTAGATCTCAGAGGCGGAAATCATGAATCTGCAAAAGAGAGCATTCAATACGACCGGCAGACGGCAGGTGACAACGGGATCTGTTTCACACCCGGTGCAGCTGCCTGACAACTCCGGATCCAGCCAATGCTTTTCCTCATCCCAAAACGACAAGAGAAACTTTTTGGCGGCATCCAATTTGGGCATCATGCTGCGCATTTCTACCAGATTGCCGGAAAAACGATAGTTGGCCAGGATCCATCCCGGGAAGAAAAACATGTGAAAAAACGCCTGTTCATACCCGTTGCCTGAAGCAAGGGAAACGATGGCGCCATTTTCCAGCTGTCCTCCGGCAAATTGCCTCAAACGTGCAGTGATGTACCCGTAATCCCCAAACACAGCAGCCACATTGACTGCTTCAAAAAAGGAATCCAGCATGTAAAGATCATGATCCGGGAAGCCGTCAGCGGGAAATATCGCCACACTTGACCGTGACAGGACATCACGTCCGGTCTGCCAGATCCTGTTCCAGAAAGGATTGGAGCAGGAAAAGCTGCATTCCCTGTTGAAATTCCTGGAAAGTTCATCTAATACCGGGGTGGTTATTTGCACACCTTTTCCGGTTTTCCGGACATAAATCAGAAGACACCGGCAATCAGTGGGAACCAAAGCTGAAACATCATTTTTCCCCTCCCGGCAGATGAAACTGATACATTCTCTGTTATCCCCATTGGCACAGCCGGGAAAGAAAGTGTTTTCATTGATCTCAGTACCGACGATCATATCGACCACATCTCCGGCACCGGCAGTTACAGAAATGCGTACAGTTCCGTAATGCATACGGGGAAGTTTGAAAAGTCTCCACGCTCCCTGAAACAGGAATTCACTTTCCGTTTCCTCTCTGTCAAATCCGGCAGAGCAAAGCAGATCCCAAACATCGCAGACGGTGTGCAAATTGGAAAGGGCAAAAGAAAGATCCGGCAGGGACTCTATTCTGACAGCGGGGGTGCACTCCTCATATTTTATTCTGGACACAGTACCGATGCACCATCCCGGATCCGCCGTATCAAGCATATCGCTCAAAAAAGTCAATTCAGCCGGCCATTGCGGACTTACAAGCATGACCCCCATGCTGTTTGTTTCAGGCTTTGCAAAGAGAGTCAGACGGTTCAGTCCTCTGTTCAAAGGGATCTCGATGTCGATTCCTCTTGCCCCGACTCCGTCAAACAACTTCTTTTTATTGCAGAAAAATTTACAGGGATCGTCGGTATAAAATTTCACGTTCAAAGAACACGGTTCATCACAGAAAACGTAGGAGGCGGCAGCAGCAGTTTTCCCCACTGCATTTTTGGGGAAAGAACAGCATGAAAAACCGGGCATCGCTCCGATGTGTCCCTGACAGACGTTTTCAAACGCGACAGATTCAGCATTGACGATGGCCGGCGGAACGGGATGCAGTTCGATCAATGCCCCTTCTTCTCCGGGAAGTATCAGCATATCCGGTTTTTCCCACGTTCCATTATCCCCCTGCCCCGGCATGTTCCAACCGTCGGGAAGAAGACGCAGGTCAATAAAAGAAGCAAGCCTGCCATGTGCGGAAACTTTGGGACGTGGCTGATTGATGCCTTCGAGAGCCATTATCTCCCAGGAGTCATCACTGTGGAACAGAGTCTTTCCATCACACTGCAGCTGGCACCACATACCGGGGGTCCGGGAATGATCGCCTCTCTGACTGTCCAGTAAGTTGTGAACATAAATGGCAATAAGGTTGGCTCCGGGTTCCAGATAGAAGCCGATCTCGTAAGCATCAATGTAGCTTGTTCCCGGACTTTGATGAGCTCTGGCCCCGGCCCCGGCAAAGCGCCCGTTGACATAAAGTTGATAAGAAGTATTAGCGCTGACAAAAAGTACCGGATCATCACCGATATCACCGGTCAGTACAAAATTGCGTCTCATCAACACGCTTGTGTCTTTGCTGTTTTTCAGACGTTCCAAATAGATCCATTGTCCGGATACAGACTTCGGAAAACACATATTCCCCATAAAATCCCAATCCCCAAATGACGACATAAAGAAAGTTTCAGACAAACAATACTTCTCTCAGAAGCATTTTTCAACCCGAAAATCAGAAATTTTCACTAAATTTTGCATTTTTTTTAAATTTTCGTTTGGATTATTTCAATTTCGGAGTTATGTTAATAAAGAAGATTAAATAAGAAAAGAGAAACAAATGGGTGTAAACAAGTGGAAAGTCAACGCCGGAAATCTTGAGGAAGAAATCAGAGGACTGCAGCGGAGTTTCGATCTCCCCCGTCCCATAGCCCTCATTTTTGCCGCGCGCGGCATCGGTGCGGATCAGGTGGAAAGTTTCCTGAATCCGCGGCTCGGAAATTTGAGCGACCCCTACCGTTTCCCGGGGATCCGGGAAGCGGCGGCGAGGTTGTGGAAAGCTGTTGCCAACAAAGAGCCTATTCTGATCCATGGTGATTATGACACTGACGGTATTACCGCCAGTGCGCTTTTGGCGTGGGTTCTCAGCAGCAACGGCGCAATCGTAAACTCCTTCATTCCCCACCGCTTTGATGATGGTTACGGCTTCACTCCGGAATCCCTTGACAAAGCGCTTGAGTCTTTCGGTATCTGCGGTGTCCTTGTCACAGTGGACTGCGGTATCACCAGCTGCGACGCAGTAACACGGGCAAGGGAGATGGGGATCGACGTGATCGTCACAGACCACCATGAAGCAGGTCCTTCGCTGCCGGATGCTCTGGCGGTCATCAATCCCAAGGTCTACCCGGCACTTGCGGATCTGCAGCTGCTTTCAGGAGCAGGTGCAGCCTTCAAACTCTCTCACGCTTTCGTCAAATACGGCAGAGAAAACAATCTGGGCGGATTCACCACCCGGCTTGAGGAGGTTCTGGACTATGTGGCTCTGGGAACCGTTGCCGATATCGTACCTCTGCTGGGGGAAAACCGGATCATGGTCAAATACGGGATCGAAGCGCTCCAACGTCAGCTGCGCCCGGGAGTCCGTGCACTTATAGAAAGTTCCAAACTCCGTTCTGAACTCACCCCCGCCGACATCACCTTCCGTCTTGCGCCGCGGATCAATGCCGCCGGCCGGGTCGGGGATGCCAATGTTGCGTTGAAACTGCTCCAATCCGGTCAGATCGTGGAAGCGTATGCCTGTGCTTCACAGCTTGAGCGCTTCAACCGCGACCGACAGCAGAAAGAACAGGAGATTTATCAGGAGGCTCGGGAACAGATCGAGCGTCATCTTGCCTGGATGAGCCCCTGCGCACTCCTTGTGGCAGGCAGAAACTGGCATCAGGGAGTCATCGGTATTGTGGCCTCCCGTCTGGCAAGAGAGTACAACCGCCCCACCATCGTTCTGACGGTACAGGGAGATGTCGCCTACGGCTCAGGCCGCAGCATTGCCAATTTGAACCTTGTAGAAGTGCTTTCAAAGAGTGCCCATCTGCTTGAACGTTACGGCGGACACCCCATGGCAGTGGGAGTCGGTCTCAGAACAGAAAAAATCGCAGATTTCTTTGACATGATGAATAAAGAGATCGGACGTCAAATCGACACGGCAGATCTTGAAAATTCCATTTCCTACGATGGTGAGATCTTTTTCTCTGAACTGACGCGGGAATTCTTTGAATACCTGGGAAAACTTTCTCCTTTCGGTCACAGCAATCCGCGCCCGGTCTTCCGTTTCAACGACGTGCAGATCATCAGATGCAGCGCTACGTGCGGCGGAAGTCATACAAGAGGACTTATGCGTCAGAGAAATGTTTCCATGGACTTCATCGCCTTTAACCAGGGGGTGGAAAACTTCTCTTCTGAATATTGTGATATTTTGGCAACGCCTCAGCTCAATACCCATCAGGGCATTGAACAACCGCAGTTGAGTATCGTGGACATCCACTGCTGCTGAAGCTGAAGAAATTTCACCCTGGAACGCCGGAAATCCCGGCGTTTTTTCTTTTCTTTTTTCCGGGAAGCACCTGAGCTGCTGCAAAAAAAATTCCCGGAGAGAGAGTTTCAAGGATAAAAATGGAAAATATTTGCATTTTTTCCATAAATATCTTCACTTTTGAGTTGTTTTTTTCGTTAAGAGTGCTATATTATGATACAATCGGTTTTGTTAATTAATTGAACAAATGTGGTATCATCATGGGCAATCTCAAGAAAAAACGGCGTAAAAAAATCGCCAAGCACAAGCGCAAGAAGCAGCTCAAGTCCTTGCGGCACAAGAACAAGAAATAAGTCGTCGCCATAAAATTTCCGCACAGCGGAAAGACAACCTCTGTTTCAGAGGTGCGGCGGGACTTATTTCGCACTCTTGGAGGCGTCCGTTTTGCGGTTGAAATGAATCTGATTCATTTCATTTCCGATCAGCGGACGCTTTAATTTTTTAAATACAGGGTAACAATATGATCAGAAAACTTTTTATTTTCCTTGGCGCATTGACAGCAGTACAGCTCTCTGCGGGGGCAGGCATTGCCTCAGATGCAGCACCGCTCCCTGTCCTCAAGGCAAAAGCTCCTGCTCCACGGGAAGAGGTTCTTGCTCTTTTTGTCAATGCACTTCTTGAAAAGGATCCGGAACAACAGTGTTTCAAACTTCTTGACATTATTGAGAAGGATCTGAACAATGCAGAAACGCCCCTGCAGGCTTTCAGGACAGCTTTCCAAAAACTTAAGAAGTGCGATGCTGTTTTGCAGAAATACAATGCCATGTGGGAAAAAAATCCGGATCATATTCTGGCGGCTCTTCACGGCAGTGCCCTGAATCGTGCCTGCGATGTACCGGCGTCACTCCGGATCAAACAGCTTGCTCCTCTGTTAACACTCCCCCCACAGCGGCTCACGACACGTCTGTTGTGGAAAAAAGAGCATCTTTTTCATTTGCTTCCGGCTGCAGCTGATGCGATGGTCCAGGCGGGGGAATACGATAAACTTCTCTCTCTTTTCCAGCTCTGGCAGAAAGCTCCTTCTCCCTACGCCATGCTTTCCGGGCTTGTTCTGGCGGACTACTGTTATACAGCAGCAGCCCAATCTTATGCCACCGGAGCCGAAGAACGGGGCAAAGCACTTGAAAAGTGTTTCAACGAGGCAACAGCACTCATTGATGCCGGTTCCGGAAAAATCTCAGACCGCAGGAGTGCTGATGCCGTATTGTATTTCTATATAAAGTTCCGTTTTATAATGAAGAATAAAGCCATTGCCTTTGCCCGGGATTACGACAAACGCATCCGCAGTACTGAGTCCAATATTTGGCTGCTTACAACTGCGGTAGAGTGCGGCAGCGTGGCTGACTTCAACAATGCGGCATCCGCAGTCACTGAAATGAATCCCCGGTTTGATACAACGGAACTCCTTTTCAAAACATTACTCAACGCCGGTATGTATGCTGAAGCAGAAAAGGCTCTGAAAAAACTTCCGGAAAAACATCATTTTACATTGTACTGCCAGCTTCTCACAATGAAAAAAGAGTGGAAAACGCTCTATCGCTTTATTTCCCAAGCCATTCAATCAGGAACTCCCCCGGACTACCGGATCGGTCACATTCTTCTGTCGCTTGCAGAAAAGCTGAAGGATCCTGACATGTTCCGCATGGCAGAAAAGATCCTGGCGCCCCAGATGCAACTGCCTGCTTTTGCCAACTCTGTGGGATATGTCTCTGCAGTGTTGAACCTGGATCTTCCCAACGCCCGGAAACTTCTGACCTACGCTTTAAGCAAAGAACCGGAAAATGTCGCATATCTTGACAGCATGGCTTGGATCGCCTTCAGAGAAAAGCGTTACGCCGAGGCGGAGCAGCTGATCAACAAGGCTCTTGCACGCATCAAGCCCCGTGAGGGAATCGCCACTATTTTTGAACATGCAGGTGACATCGCTGCGGCACAGGGAAAATCTCCCCGCCGTTACTACGATCTTGCCTTGAAATATGCTCCTTTTGAAATGGAATTCAATGCGGCTTCCGTCAGAAAGAAAAGAGAAACATGCAAGTAAAAAAATTTCTCATTGCCCAAACTGCTGAAGAGTTGAGCCAGTGGTGCAAAGAATCAGGCTTCCCCGGATTCCGGGCAAAACAACTTCAGCAGTGGATCAGAGAGAAACTGATCATTGAACCGGAAAAGATGCTCAATCTTCCCGCTGAGCTGCGCCGGAAACTGTTGGAGAATTTTTATGCGCCCTCGATGAAAATTTCAGAGAAAGAGTCCTCTTCTGACGGTGTCACCAAACTGCTTCTTGAACTTTTCGACGGCGAACACATCGAAATGGCAATCATTCCGGCGGGCGACGGCAGAGTCACATTCTGCCTCAGCACGCAGGTGGGGTGTCCGGTGGGATGCCGTTTCTGCGCTTCAGGTAAAAACGGTTTGAAGCGTAATCTTCACACAGGAGAGATCCTTGAAGAGTTTCTGCTGGGATGCAATTATCTGGGCAGAAGATGCGATAATATCGTTTTCATGGGGATCGGAGAAGGACTTCTCAACTGCAATGAACTTTTCCCGGCTCTTGAAATGCTCTCTTCGCAAACAGGCTTCTGTTTTGCCCCCCGGCGGATCACAGTTTCCACCAGCGGCTATATCCCCGGAATGCTTAAGTTCGCTGAGCTGAAAAAGGAGTACACTCTGGCAGTGAGTCTTCACGCACCCGATGAGGAAACCCGTGCTAAAATCATCCCCGATCCTCTGCGCTTTCCCATCAAAGATATCCTGAGTGCCGTTGACACCTACCGGGAAAAAGCGGGCCGCATGGTCACTTTGGAGTACACGCTTCTGGCAGGGATCAATGACTCCGATGCCCAGGCAGAAGCTCTCGGCCGTCTTGCTTTTGCCCACCATGCAAAAGTAAATTTGATTCCCTACAACTCAACGGGAAGTGCTTTCCGGCGTCCTTCCAGAGAACGGATCGAAAGTTTTGAAAAGAACGCTCTTGCAGCAGGGGCCGTTGTCACCCGGCGCATTGAGCGCGGCAGCGGAAAAAACGCTGCCTGCGGCCAGTTGAGAATCAAGGCAGAGGAGAAAAAATCATGAAGAATTTTTTCCACGGCGCCTTCTGTGCCTTTGAAGGGATCAACTGTTTTTATAAAGACAGAGCTCTCTGGAAATTTACGACGGCCCCCTGGCTGATGCTGCTGGCGGTCTATACCGGCATGATATGGCTCCTGATTCATCTCTCCAACATTCTCAGTAATTACCTGACTTCACGGATGGCAGACTATCCTGAATTTCTCAAATCCCTGCTTGAAGGGAGTCTGACTGTCATTGCGGTCGTGCTTGCTTCAGTCATCATTCTGACTACTTTGGGTACACTTTTTGAGATCTTCGGAAGCATATTTTTTGACAAACTTCTCGAAGAATTTGAAAAAAAATATTATCGGACAGAGCTTTCTGATATTCCTCTTTCCCGTCAGTTTGAATTCACTCTGCAGGCGGTACATTTCGGTCTCAATACAACCATTCTGTTCCTGCTCTTTTTTACCCTCAGTTTCTTTCTGCCTCTGGCGGGTCAGATCCTGCTGATCATTATCATGGGCATAAGGATGGCGTATTCGCTCCTTTTTGCACCGGGCTTTATCAGGGGGCAAAACGTCCGTGAAACGCGGTTCTTTTTCAGAAACCGCGGCACGGAAGTTCTCGGATTCGGAATTGCAGTCTATCTGATCCAGCTGCTGCCCCTGCTGCTGCCCCTGACACTTCCCGGCATCATAATTGGGGCCTCAATACTTTACAACGGCACGCCTCCCTGTTCTTTCCAACGGGAAGAAAGGCGCTGAAGCACGCCCCAGACGACACCGGGGATGGCTCCTCCCAGGTGGGCAGAGTAAGCAACGCCCCCCGACGTTTCCGCTTTGGCGGCGATCATTGCCATGATGATTTGAAAAACGCACCAGACGGCAAAGAGGAGCCAGGCGGGATAAGAGATCCAGCCGAAGCCGCCATACCACCTGTTTCTGAAACAGAATCCCACTCTGCGCCATGGAAAGGTCACGGCATAAAAGGCGATGATACCTGAAATAAATCCGCTTGCTCCAACACAGGGGATCGTACTTGCAGAACCACAAAGCCAATGAAAAAACAGTGCGGAAAAGCCTGAAAGGAAAAGCAGGTACATCATTTTCAGTTTTCCCAGTTCAAGCTCCACATCATCCCCGAATACAAAGAGAAAATAGAGATTGCCCACAAGATGCCACACAGAACCGTGGAGAAACATGGAACTGAAAAGTGTTGCGCCGTATTCTCTGAAAGGCTGAGCTGGAATAAATCCGTACTTTTGAATCACTTGAGCAAGATTTCCCGCTGTAAATAAAAAAACGACAAGACAAAGCGCCAGGGCACTCAGCATCACAAAAGGAATGGAGCTCCATGTACTTTCTTCTTCCATCTCAACCGGCAGTCCCAGAAGGCCGGGCAGCCATTTCCATGGCTGCAGGGGTTCATCATCCTCTATTCCGTAACCGATAGTTCGCCCCGCTTCTGCGGCAGCGATCTTTTTTACCTGATATTCAGCCATGATCTCCCTTGCCCGTGGCGGCAATTTCATCTGCTGTGCTTCAGTAAGCGCAATTTGAGAAAGTTCTCCCGGGTCAAACCAGACCATCTGGCAGGCGCGGCAGAGATCAAGTTCCAATGTCACAGCTCCGTTGTCACCGGCAAGACAACATCTTCGCATAGTCTGATTGCAGCAGGGACATTTTTTTCCGGGTGCCAAAGGTGCTGACGCTGAAATTTTCCATAAACTGTTGACAAACTCTTTGCTGCGGCACAGAGAACGCAGCACGCCCACAGCAACAAGAGAACCGCCGCATGTTCTGCAGCTGAAGCTGATTTTGTCTTTGAAGAAGCGGCGTTCCAAACTCCCGCCGCATTCAGGACATTTCATTTCAAGCGCCATGGCATTTCTCCAACTTTATTTGATATGGTTTCAATAATATACTTCAAAAAAAATTTTTTGCAAATTTCAAAAAATTGTATTGCTTTTTTCTTCTTACGGCAGTACATTAACAGGAAGTAAAAAATCAAACGGAGAATCAAATAATGAAAATCGGCGTTATCGGTGATGGAGCATGGGGGACGGCTCTGGCTTGCGTTCTTCTTGCAAACGGTCATGAGGTGACTCTTTGGGGCCCCTTCCCCGATTATCTTGAAGAGATGCAGACCCGTCGGGAAAATGTCAAGTTCCTCCCCGGCATCAAACTGCCCGATAATTTAAAATTCACCTCTGATCCGGCGGAAACAGTGCAGGATGCTTCAATACTCCTGTTTGTCACCCCCACCCAGTTTCTCAGGCAAACGCTCAAAAAATTTGCGGCTCTTCCGGGCATAAAGGAAAAGTTATTCGTAAATGCCGCCAAGGGCATTGAAAAAGAGAGCTGGTTCAGGATCAGTGAAATGATGCAGGAGGAACTGGGCAGCATTCCATACGTTGCTCTTTCCGGTCCCAGCCATGCTGAAGAGGTCATCCGTCAGGTTCCGACACTGGTAACGGCAGCCTCCGCTGATCCGGAAAACGCGTTGCTGGTTCAGAAGATATTCATGAATAAGAATTTCCGAGTTTACACTTCTTCTGATGTGGTGGGTGTGGAACTGGGCGGCGCTTTAAAAAATGTTTTTGCCATCGCCGCCGGGATCCTTGACGGGATGAAACTCGGAGACAATCCCAAAGCAGCTCTCATGACCCGGGGTATTCATGAAATGGGGAATCTGGGCGAAATGCTCGGAGGAGAAAAAAGTACCTTTGCCGGTCTGAGCGGCGTTGGCGACCTGATCGTCACCTGCTGTTCAGGGCACAGCCGCAACCGCCATGTTGGAGAAGAACTGGGCAAAGGCAGAAAATTGCCGGAAATCCTCAAGGATATGGGAATGGTGGTCGCCGAAGGTGTCTACACCGCCCGCGGTGCATTTGCTCTGGCAAAAAAAGCCGGAGCTGATACGCCCATCATCAATGGTATCCATGCCATTCTTTATGACTCAAGAGAGGTTCCCCAAGTCATTGATGAGCTCATGACCCGTGCCCCGAAAAGCGAATAAGTGCTTTTCCCGCTGTCATTTCAAGCTGAAAGAAAAAATCAGCCGAGTACCGGAGCGATGATTTCGGCAAGGGCTTCAGCGTAGATCTTCATTCCCTCATCATTGGGGTGTGTTCCGTCAACGAAAAATTCATTGCAGGCAGGGTAGAATGAAGCGCCTTCAATAATGGCAACTTCGGGGAAGGCTCTCTGTTCCTCTCTGATGATACGGCAAAGCGCCTCGCGGCTTTCAGCATCAACGTTCATATTGGGGATTGGGACGATAATAAAGGACTTGCCGGAAAAATCTTTCAGAAGTTCCAACACCCGCCGTGTCCTTTCGCGGAAAAGATCATGTGCCACACCGTGAGCGGCATCATTGATACCGAAACAGACCACAACGGCATCACCGCCAAGAGTCAAAGTCTGTTCCACAGGTTCAAAACGCATTTCTGCTCCACCGACTGAAGTGTTGTGAAATTCAACATCCAATTTCTCAGCCAGCAGCGTTCCCACAGCTTTCGTGGGAGTAGTACAGGTCATTCCCTGAAGAATGGAGTCACCGCAGATCAGCAGTTTTTTCTCTTTGAGCGCCATTTCTTTAACAAACGCACCGTCGTTGAGAGCAATTTCAAGATCGTTGACGATGATCAGATGGGGCAGATGGATAACAACGCTTTTTTCACCGGGCTCCATGGTGATCTTATGGGGACCTTCCCCCTCAAGAGTGCTCTTTTCGCCGTTGATGACCACATCTGTGGTAAAAATTTTCCGGGCGCAGCCGCCGCAGGTGAAAGAATAAGTCATTTCAACGGCATCGGTCATGAAGGCGACACGCACTCCTGAAGCGCTCCGGGCGCGGATCACCCGGGCTTCAGAATCGCTGTAAAAATCCAGCAGTGCTTCATTCATACGCACTCCCGGCGTCACACATCCGCGAAAGAGTTCCAATCTTGAATCAAGATCAATTTTCTGCATAATACACTTTCCTTAAAATTTTTGGGGCAGAAAAAAATATTTCCCGCTGTTCCGGTATAATTCAGTTGCGCCGGGTAATGTATCACTCCGCAGCCGGAATTGCAAATGATTCTGAATATTTTTTTGATTATTCTCATCTTTTTTTTTGCAAAAAAGCCAATCATGCTGTATATTATTTGCCGTAGATCTATAAATGTTTTCAAGGATTTTATCATGTCAGAAAGAGAAACTCTCGGTTCCCGACTGGGATTTATCATGTTGTCGGTGGGCTGTGCCGTCGGATTGGGTAATGTTTGGCGTTTCCCTTACATCACAGGACATTACGGCGGGGGCATGTTTGTGCTGCTGTATCTCCTCTTTCTGGTGCTTCTGGGATTTCCGCTGCTTATTGCGGAGTTGAGCGTGGGCAGAGGCGGCGGAGCCAATCTGGTGGGCAGTGTCCGCAACCTTGCGTCTTCTGACAAAAAACTGTGGACGCTCCCCTTCAAAATCGTTTTCATGGGCAACTTTATCCTGATGATCTACTACACTGTGGTTTCAGGGTGGCTTTTTGCCTACACTTCGTATTACCTGACCAACTATGTCGCAAAGTGCAAAACTCCTGGGGACTACGGAAAACTTTTTGACACCCTCTGCGCCTCCCCGTGGGAAAGCACCGCTTTCATGCTTGGAACAGTTGCCGTTTCTTCCGCAGTATGCAGCTGCGGACTTCAGAAAGGTGTTGAAAAAAGCGTAAAAATTCTGATGTTTCTTCTCTTTCTTCTGATTCTGCTTCTTGCAGGATATGCTCTTACCCTGCCGGGCGTCAAGGAGGGAATGAGTTTTTATCTGAAGCCGGATATGGCAAAATTCACCAACAACATCGGGCAAACCGTCTACGCCGCCATGGGACAGGCCTTTTTCACCCTCAGCATCGGCGTGGGAAGTATCGCTATTTTCGGCAGTTATATTGACAAACAGCGTTCACTCCCCGGCGAAAGCGTCGCCATTATCACCATAGACACAATGATCGCACTGCTTGCCGGTGTCATTATTTTTCCCTGCTGTTTCTCTTTCGGGGTCAATCCCGGTTCAGGTCCCGGACTGATCTTTGTTTCACTGCCCAACACCTTCGCCCAGATGTCCGGCGGCCGCTGGTGGGGAGCGCTCTTTTTCATCTTCCTGGCTGTTGCAGCATTGACAACAGTTGTGGCGGTCTTTGAAAATCTGATCGCTTACCTGATGGATGAATGGCGTTTTTCCCGCAAAAAAGCCTCTTTCTTTGTGGGCATTTCCGTGGCTCTCGGCGCGCTGCCTTGTGTTTTCGGTTTCAACATCTGGTCAAGTGTCCATCCTCTCGGCAAGGGATCGACGATCCTTGACCTCGAAGATTTTATTGTCAGTCAGAACCTGCTGCCTCTTGGCGCTGTCACCCTTGCTTTGTTCTGTTCTTACAAATACGGCTGGGGATGGGCGAACTTCGTAAAAGAAGCCAACACCGGGAAAGGGTTGAAATTCCCCACCGCCTTGAAGTGGTATTTCCGTTATCTGCTGCCGCTGCTGGTGCTGACAGTCATGTTTTTCGGATATAAACAGTTATTCAGCTGATCTTCAAACAACATAAATCTAAAAGGAGTTATTACAATGAGCAAGTTTGAATTCGGATTTGCAAAAGAAGACATCACTCCCCGTTGCGGACTGGGTCTTTGCGGTTACTTCAATCTGCGTCCCAACCGGGGGGCCTATGACCGTCTGGCGGTGAAAACTGCCGTATTCCGCAATGGAGATGAGTGCTGCGGTCTGGTCTCTTACGACCTGTGTCTTTTCCCGGCCAGTTTTGTCAAAAGACTGGAAAAGATCCTTCTCGAAAAGAAATCCCCTCTGGCGGAAAAGGTTCTTTTCTGCGCCACCCATACCCACACCGGTCCCTTTGTCTGCGGTATTTTCGGCGATGAAAAGGCTGTTGATCCGGACTATGTTGACGATGTTGTCGCCAAGACCATCGCCTCTCTGGAAAAGGCTTACGCCTCTCTTGCTGAAGCAGAACTCTATGTGGCTGAGACTGAATGCACCACTCTGGCTTTCAACCGCCGCTACATCATGAAAAACGGCAAGACTCTCACCAATCCCGGAAAACTCAATCCTGAGATTGACCACCCCGAAGGCGGAATCGATCCCAAAATCATCATGGCTGAGATCCGTCAGGATGGCCGTGCTGTCATGCTGATGGCAAATATTTCCAACCACACCGACACCATTGGCGGAGATATCGTTTCTGCCGACTGGCCCGGACGCATGGAAGTTGAGATCCAGAACGCTTTCGGTTATGATATCCCTGTTATGACCATTATCGCACCTCAGGGCAACATCAACCACTTTGACGTGACCACTCCCGGTAATCAGACCGGTTATGAAGAAGCCAAGCGTATCGGCAAAGGCTACGCCAATGTGATCCTTGCCGCCCTTTACCGCATGAAGAAAGTGGATGAAACTTCCATCACCTTCGGCAGAAGAGAATTTGATGCGCCCTATCTCCAACTGACCGATGAAGAATATGCCGAAGCCAAGAAAGTCTATGAAGAAAATAAAGACGCCGTCATGGAAGCCGGACGCGACCTTACCAGTGAAGATATCGCAAGAGGCGTTCCCGCAGTGAAAAAGATGTTCGCAGAACGCGCCATCGGCTGCCGCGAAAATCCCATCAGGGAAAAGCGTGTTGAGACTCAGGTTGCCATCACTTTCGGAAGTGAACTTGCCATCGTCTCTCTGCCCGCTGAACCTTTCGTGGAAATCGGATACGGCATCCGTGAAGGCTCCAAATATCCCAAGACTATGCTTGCCGCTTTGGGCATGGGCGAAATCGGCTATGTGGGACTTTCCCGTCACTACGGCAACGGCGGTTATGAGACCAGTCCTTCCAGAGGTCTTGCCGACCGCACCGTGGGCGATGCCATGATCCAGGGGGGACTTGAGCTTCTCAAGTAAGCTGAAGATCCTTTATGAAAATAAAAAAAGCGGAGTTTTCAAGCTCCGCTTTTTTGTTGTTCTGAAAGAGATATTTTTAATTCATTCCGACGATTTCAGAAAGAAAATATTGTGCCACCCGGTGATCATCGCATAATTCCGGATGAAAGGTCATTGCCAGCTGATTTCCCTGCCGCACGGCAGTGATCCTGCCCTCGTGCTCGGCAAGGACTTCACAACCGGAACCGCAGAATTCGATCTGGGGCGCCCGGATGAAACTCATGGGCACATCCCTGACTCCGGCAAAGCTGCCTCTTATGAAAAAGCTCCCCAGCTGCCGCCCGTAGGCATTGCGACGGACAACAGCATTGAGTGTTCCGAGGTGAACCGTCGGATCATCCAGAAGCTGTCTGGCAAGAAGAATGACTCCGGCACAGGTTGCCAGAACAGGCATCCCCTGTTCGATCATCTCTTTAAGGGGCTCAAACATTTCAAGCTCCCGCAGAAGTTTGCCCTGAACAGTGCTTTCCCCTCCGGGGAGGATCAGAGCATCAAAGTGCTGTTCAAGATCTTTTTTCTGCCTGAGCTGAAGCGTTTCTGCCCCAAGAGCGCGGAACACCGCTTCATGTTCTGCAAAGTCCCCCTGTAAGGCGAGGAGTGCGACTTTCATCAAATCCCCCGTTCTTCCATGATGATCTTGATTTCAGAGGGATTGATACCAACCATGGCTTCGCCGAGTCCGGCAGAGAGGTCAGCCAGCATACCGTAATCCTGATAGTTGGTCACGGCCTTGACAATAGCGGCAGCACGCTTGGCGGGATCGCCGGATTTGAAGATACCGGAACCGACAAACACACCTTCAGCGCCCAGCATCATCATCAAAGCAGCATCAGCGGGAGTTGCCACACCGCCTGCGGCAAAGTTCACCACAGGGAGCTTACCGTTTTTGTGGACATACATGAGCAGTTCAAAGGGAACCTGAAGCTGTTTGGCGGCTTCATAAAGTTCATCTTCAGCCATGTTGACCACCCGGCGGATCTCCTGATTCATTTTACGCATGTGGCGGACAGCCTGCACAACGTCACCGGTTCCGGGTTCACCCTTTGTACGGATCATAGCGGCCCCTTCGGAAATACGGCGCAGAGCTTCGCCCAGATCTCTGGCGCCGCAGACAAAGGGAACCTTGAAGGCTCTTTTGTTCACATGGTAGATATCATCAGCGGGGCTGAGAACTTCGCTTTCGTCAATGTAGTCGATCTCAATAGCTTCAAGGATACGGGCTTCAGCGATGTGACCGATACGGCACTTTGCCATGACGGGAATGGTCACGGCCTCCTGGATACCGCGGATCATTCCGGGATCACTCATGCGTGAAACGCCGCCTGCGGCGCGGATATCGGCGGGGATCCGTTCCAGAGCCATAACGGCGCAGGCGCCGGCATCTTCAGCGATTTTTGCCTGTTCCGGTGTGGTCACGTCCATAATAACGCCGCCCTTGAGCATTTGAGCCAGATTGCAATTCAGTTCGTACTGTTCGTTGTTCATTTGTAAAACTCCATAATTTTATTGTTGTTGACTTGCATTTAATATATCAGGGAAGTATATTAATACAAATCATAAAATTGTATGGATTACAATAAAATGCCGACAAACTCTTTTGACAATTTTTTTCTGAGCTGGACTCCTGACAGGAAGAAACTGACCCGTCCTTATTATCTTTCTCTTGCCAACGCCCTTGAATCTGATATTATTTCAGGCAAACTTGCCTCCGGGACACGCCTTCCGCCCCAAAGAGAACTGGCTGATTTTCTGGATCTGAATTTTACCACTGTCACCCGTGCATACAATCTCTGCCGGGAAAAAAATCTGCTCTACGGAGTGGTCGGCAAAGGCTCTTTTGTTTCCCCGCTCCCCGGCAACACTCTGACAGGGAAACGCACGACGGCGGAACACTTCACAGAACTCGGACTGGTCACCGGTTTTGACCACTTGAGAGCTCCTGTGATCGAGGCCACCGGGGAGGTATTGAAAAAGGGTTATATAGAGGAACTTTACTCATACACTGAGCCCGCCGGGCATCTTCATCAGCGTGCAGCAGGGGCACACTGGATGGCCAGAATGGATGTCCGCACAGACAGCGAACATACAGCCATTTTTTCCGGTGCTCAAAACGCCATCAGTACGGCGCTGCTTTCACTTTTCCGTCTGGGGGATAAAATGGCGGTAGATGAATACACCTATTCCAACTTGATCGGAACGGCAAAACTTTCCCATATCCAGCTGATCCCCGTCCGGGGCGATACCCATGGCATGGTGCCTGATGAATTGCGTTCACTCTGCCGTAAAAATCATATTTCAGGCATTTTTCTCATGCCCAACTGTGCCAATCCCACCACCTGCACTCTTTCGGAAAAACGCAAAGATGAACTGGCAGATATTATCCTTACTCACAAGCTCACTCTTATTGAGGATGACAATACCGGAACTCCCCTCGCGGCTGCCTCAGATTACCACTCCATGTTCACCAGAGTGCCTGAGCAGACCATACATGTGTGCAACTCCACCATGGCACTCTGCAGCGGATTGCGGGTCGCCTTTGCCGCCTTCCCGGAGAAATTCCGCTCACGGCTGCTGGATGCCCTCTTTCATTTGAACATCAAAACCTCCTCCCTTGATGCTGAGATCATGACCGAATTGATCCTCAGCGGCAAAGGAAGGAAAATACTGGAGCAGAAAAGCGAACTTGCCATTGAAAGAAACAGAGTCTTTGATTCTGTCTTTCCGGGACAGCTTCCTCCGGGCTCTCCGGCGGCATTTTTCCGCTGGTTCCCTCTGCCCCGCCTGAAATTAAACGGTGTGGAGCTGGAGCGGGAGCTGATGCTGCGGAACATCAGCATCTACCACGCCCGGCGTTTCACAGTCAGCCGCAACCCGGGAGCTTTTCTGCGCTTTGCCATCTCTTCACCGGCAACTTTGGAGGAACTCAGAAAAGGCCTTGAAACTGTAAAAGAGTTTCTCTGTGAAAATGCCCTTTCTGAGTGAACTCTTTTATTTTCAGCAGCAGGTCACTTTGATGCCTGCATTTTCAAGCACACGGATCAGTTCAGGAATATCCGCTGCCTCAAGGATCCTGTAAGGCATGGCCGAAACAGGAGCCTCATCAAAAGAAGCAAGGGGTGCAGATACCATCTCTTCCCATGAAGCAGGCAGAGCGCTGAGTTTGACTTCTTTGGTGTAAGGAGAGATCACTGCCGCCAGAAGTGCCGGGATACAGCCGAATCCATGAGCTTCAATGGTCACTTTTTCAGAAGCGGCAACAGGTCCGATCAGTGTAAGAGCTTCAAGGATATCTTTGACTCTTTTGCCACAGTAGCTTTCACCCCACATCATATAAAGAGAAGTAAAGTAGAAATCTGCGCCGTAGTAATAGAAGAAATCCTTGACCGGCATCTGCTCACAGGCCGTTGAGGCACATTCCCCCACACCGCGGTAGTCCAGACTGTAAAGAGCGTCTTCCTTTTCCGGCTCCCGCAGCAGAAGTTCTTCCGCGCAATCAATGGAGGGAATGTAAAGCACCGTTTCCCCCTGGATCGGATTGAAATTGTAGTAAAGAGCTTTTTTGGCTGAACGGTGAAGCACCGCCATCACCCGTCCGGGTTCGGTTTCAAGCCCGAAACGTGAATAATTCTGGTGTGCTCCCTCGTGGAGAAAATAGCGGTAGATCAAACGTCTGACATAGGGCTCGTTTATTTGACCGATTCCCAGAAGCTTTGAAAGACGCTGTGCCAGCACTTTTCTTGCAGGAGTTTTTCTTTTCTTTTTCAGGGCAGCGGCTTTATCTGCGGCAAGTTGATGAAGTTTCTTTTCCCCCTCAAGATTATACACATCACCGCCGGGGGCAGCATAAAGCTCCTCTTCAGCGCACAATGTGATCTCTGACTCATCCACCGCAGGCTCAGGCAAATTTGCACAGCGGCAGAAAAATTTGTATGCCTGTTCCCGCAGTTGTCCGGAAAGTCCGTGATGGCTGTCGCCGAGAAAATGCCCCAATTTTTCCGGAACCCCCAGAAGCGTGTAGACTTTTCTCAAATCTTCCTCTGCTTCATCAAAGCCCCGGGGATCGAAGAAGTCATGCTTCTGCCCCAGCAGCATCAGAGGACGGGGCGCTGCCGCCATAAGGAAGTCGGAGTAATCCAACCCCTGCTTTGCAGCCAGAGGAGGGATCTGCTCCCAGTCTGTTGCCATTTCGTTTTCAACATTGTGGAGCCATGTGGTCACAGCGCTTGAGGGAGCAGCCCAGGCGACACGTTCATCAAGAGCAGCAAGCCAGATGGTGGTGGTTCCGCCGCCGGAGTTGCCGTGGGCGCCGATGCGGCCCGGATCGATCTCTGCACGGGATTCCAGATAGTCCAGGGCGCGAACAGCATCCCAGAGATGCCATGAAAAGAGATCCTCACCCACAGGAAGAAGCTGTTTGCCGATGAGATTGTGCTGCTCTGTGGGGGAGAAACGGCACTCTTTGATCTGATTGAACTGCCGGCGCTCCCCCTGCCCTATGGGATCAAAGGTCAAAACGGCAAAACCGCTCTTGACCAGTCCGCGCATGGCGGTCTGGTAAACAGTATAAGCCTTTCCTTCATCACAGTGTCCGCAAAGGAAGAGGATCGCAGGGATCTTTCCTTCCCGCTTGCGCGGCAGCAGAAAGTTGGCGCTGACGGTGTATCCGGGGCGACTCTGAAAAAGGATCTTTTCCAAAGTGAACTCAGGGTACTCCAATACGCCGGTGGTCCGGGCGTTCAAAGGAGTTTTTTCCGCCGGGGCATGAAAACATTTTTTTATTTTTTCTTTGAGAGATGAAACATGCTTTTCTGCATCAGCAGCATTTTTCAGCTGCCGGAGCTTTGCTGCTCTCTGCGCTCTGTGTTTACGGAATCTGTCAAGAAAAAAATCTTGAAGAGCATTGCCCTGAGTCATAGAGACCATAATTAACTTCCTCTTACTTTTTGCTCTGTTCCCTTCACGGGTAGGTAAAATATTTTTTTACAAAAGACTTTTACAGACCGCTTTTTATTTTT
Organism: Lentisphaeria bacterium; assembly: GCA_017507125.1. GTDB lineage: Bacteria > Verrucomicrobiota > Lentisphaeria > Victivallales > Victivallaceae > UBA1784. Next base: position 33,643 of record JAFWBQ010000023.1, on the reverse strand, counting down.
GAGAACTCAAAAATGAAAAGCGTTACTGAAAAAGGTTTGGGAAAAGGGGGTGGGGTTTGGGGCGGGGGAAAAAGACCTTTCCTCAAAAGGGCTTTTCCCCCGCCCCAACTCCCTGAACCTTTTTTACCGACCTTTGTCGGGAACAGCGCTTTACTTTTTTATTTCGCGGATCTCTACATGGTCGACCCATGCATTGCCCTTGGTTCCCTTACCGAGGGCGATGCTCAGGTACTCTGTCAGACTGCCTTTGCGCTTGGAGCCGCATTGGGGACTTGTTTTGATCTTCATAGAGATCCGTGTCCAATCCATAGTGCCTCTGAGATAGGCCCGGGGCAGCCAGTGGACATTGCCGCCGCGTTCATCAAATCTGGCTCTGAGACCGCCGACGCCGTCGGTGGCAAGATTTTCCAGTTTCACAAAATAACTGACCACATATTCGGTGTCAGGTTTCAGCTTGAAACGCTGCGTCACATCACTGACGCCCGCCAGAGTCAACTTCACGGAACGGCCGCCTGCAAGAAAAACTTTCTCATCAACGTGAAGGACTTTCTGCCCATACCAGGGTCCGATCCAGCGCCCGCTGCGGATGGGCACTTCAAAGTCGCCGTATTTAATGATATTGGTGCTGGGATCTTTACCGAGGAAACACCATCCCCACTTGTCAACTTCGTGGAAACGGCGCATAAAAGGATTCCAAGTATAGACTTCGCCTTTTTCATTGGAACGGGCACGGTGGCGTGAAAAGTTTATGGGGAACGCAGAGGAGCTGCCCTGCATACTTTTCCGGGGAAGTTTCACTTCAGCGATCCATTTTTTCCCTTTCACGATGGATGTTTTGATTTCTGCGTTACTGTTCCAGTCGGTCTTGAAAAGTCCCTTGACATTGTGATAATCGGTCACTTTTCCTTTGGAGTCGATCATCAGCTGGTAAAAGTTTGTCCGGGTATTATCGGGATTGAGGAAGATCTCAGAGGTGGAGTTCGCCCAGCGTCTGCCGTCATCATGGGCATAATCAACAGCCTGGATCTTGTCAGTATCAGGCTCAAAGTTTTCAAAAGCAAAGTAGAAGTTCTCCTTGTCATAAAGCATCTTCACAATGGTATTGACTTCAACTTTTCCCTTGCCGAAGCGGGTCAGATAGATGGGGGTGGCAGCTTTCCACGCCCTGTCATTGAGTTTTCCGTCAATCGTGACAGGCGTTTTTGCTTCAGCGGCACTCATGCGCCAGGAGTCTTTCTGTTCAAGGGTTTCCATAAAACTCTTGCGCCGGTCAACGGCGGTCTTCCAGACTTCCCGTTTGATGAAACGGATCCTTTCAGCTTCCATGGAGTTTTTCGGAACTGCCGCTTCGGCAGCCTTGAGGTGACTTTCCATTCTCTTCATGACCTTTTCAGAGTAGCGTTTGGTCCAGATCTCAAAGTCGGAGATCATCACAGTTTTTGGACCTTCAGGCGTATCGACGCTGTTGCCCACAAGTCCCAGCCAGATTTTTTCAATTTCATCGTAAAAAGCGCTCATGGGTTTGGCGGCAGCGCCGAAAAGGAGTTTATGGTGCTCAGCAAGAAGAGCTTCAATATCCAGATTGTTGTCCCAGAGTGCCTTGTAATAGACATACAAATTCAGATACTGGAACATGAAACGCTCCATGCCGACTTCAGCAAAAGCGCCGCAGATGTAGGGCGCCGCCTCTCTGTAATAACGGGCAACGGCGCGGGGGGCGTTTGAAGGAACTCCGGGATAAGATCCGTGGGGATACTTGATCATATAGTTCCACAATCTCATGCGGCTGCCGGTAATCTCACCCCAGATTTTCACCCGTTCCATTTCTTTTTTGAAGATCTCTTCGCTGCCGCAGCTCCAGGGACCTTTGGGACACATGACAAAGAGAAGATTTTCAGGCAGTTTGAAGCTGGGAGTCAGCAAAGTGGGATAATAGATCCACGCAGCGATATAACCGTAATCTTTCACATAGTTGGCGGCATCGGCATAATAGCGCCACATGAAATCGCTGAGAGCTTTGTTGTTTCTTCCTTCAACATCGGGGAAACTTTTCCGGCATTTGGGGCAGCGGCAGGGATAATATCCGTCATCGGGAGTAATGTCATAAACAGGGATCTTCAGGTCAAGCTGACTGTGCCATCCCACATAGTTCGGTTTGTGATGATAGGGACGGATCCCCCGCTTTGAGGCGGGTTCTCCTTTCAGGAATGAAAGAGCGTCTTTATAGATCTCTTCACGGATCCCGCTGTTGAAACATAACTGATTCTGCTTATCAGTGCGGAACTCAAGCACAGATTTGCCCTGAGCATTATGGGCAAAGTATTCAGGATTGCTCTTGGCATAGCGGGGAATAAAGCCCTGTTTTTCAAGACCGTGACAGCAGGGCCAGGTCCAGGAGTTGTATCTCATACGCATACGGTATTCCCGCATATTGAAAGGCTTGCCCAGCTCAGGGGGCATAGTCAGATGGCGGGGCCGCCATGAAGAATAGGTACTGCGCTGCACTTTATCAGGACGGTCATAAATATTGATCTCAGGCAGTTTCCACTCCTGCTTCCGGGGGAGAACAGTTCCCAGTTTTCCGGGGAAGTAAAATCTGACACCTGCAAAACGCTCCAGAAAGTCATAAACGGCAAAAAGTGTGGCGCGTTCACCGCCGTCGCCGTGGAATTTCATCTGTTTGACGGCAAGTTTCGGATCGTCTCTGCCAATAACGAGAACATTGTTCCCGATGGTCTTGATGAAGAAGCCGTCACGGTCGATCTTATCAAGCTGAAGTCCGTTTTTCCGGGCAAGTTCCCGGTCTCCGATGATAATGGCGGAACATTTCCCGGAGGGTTTCTGTTGAACCGAAATCTTTGTGCCGTAAGCCTGTGAAAGAAGCGCTGCCGCCTCTTTGCCGGCATCTTTCGCCACGGGTGAAGCCGCAGGAGGAACAACGATCTCAAATTGGACTTTCCCGCCTGAAACCAGTGTCAGAAGCGGCTTTTCACCGATCTTGATGGAACGGGGGAGATCCGGTTGGAACTTGTAATCCAATTTCACCGCCGGAGCAGCTCCGGCACTCAGGCAGCACAACATGCCTGCCAGCACAATATTTCTCAACATAAGCACCTCTCTTGAAATGAGTGACAAAAACAGAAACCGGACTAAATATAGCACCTGAAAAAAAGAATTACAACATATATTTTCTTGAAAAAATATATAATTCATGACATTTTCAAAGAAAAAAAAGCGCCCGGAAGAATCCGGACGCTCAGTGCGGCAAAGAAAATCACTTGAAATATTTGACGATCTCATTGGCAAACATCATGTGACCGGCCTGATTGGGGTGAACACTATCACAGAGATATTTTGCGCGGTATTCAAAGGGGCCCATTTTTTTGATGATCTTTTCCATAGGCACCACAGTGCAGTTGTATTTGGCAGCGACTTCATAGACAGCCTTTGCCATATCATCCTGAGCATACCAGCGGGGAACGCCGGGGACGGTGGGGATAAGGACAATAGCAGTTTTTCCATTTGTACGGGCAAGCAGGTGGGTGATCCAGATCTCAAGCTGCTTTTTGAAGAGCTCAACAGACTGGCCGCCGGAACGGTTGTTGTAGCCGATAAGCATGGTGGCGACATCCGGCAGACCTTTGGTCAAATCACGGTCAAGCCAGGCGATGGAGTCTTTGGTACGGGCGCCACCAACAGCGACACACTCACTTTTGATGTTGGGATTGTTGAATTTTTTGGCAAGCATTTCACCAATGAGAACTGCATAGCGTTTCTCAGTTGAGCGCAGACCGGTTCCGGCTGTGATGGAGTCACCGAAACAGGTGATCTGAACTTTCTGTTTACTTTTCATCATTTTGACAGCAGCAGAAAGATCCATGGCTTTCTTGTACTTGGCATAATCATATTTCGGGGCGGCTTTTTTCAGCAGAGAAAGATTACGGACCTGATAAGAAAAAGGAACGCGCCTGGCATTGCACCAGGTGATGCGCCAGGAATCGCCGAAAGAGAGGCTTCCCAGACGGGTCACAGGCATTTTCGCCCAGATACCGGCGTTGTAGTCGCTGGAAGGCGACATGTCAGCAAAACTGAAAGTATATTTCTTCCACTCTTTGCTTTTCAGAGGAAAATAGGCATGAGCCTGAAACGCTCTTGATTCGCCGATGGAAACAGCGCCCCATTCATTTGAGCCGTCGCCTTTGACTTCAAAGGAGATACCTTCATAGAGGGCGTTGATATCTTTGCCGCCGTCAATGGGATATCCGTAATTGCCCAGCCCGCAGTAGGCATTTCCGGGCAGAAGTTTCACGGCAACGACCTTGCCGTTTTCTTTGACCAACTGCGCGAAATTCTGTCTTCTCCAGCAGCGGGCATTAAGAAATCCCTTCACGGGGACTTCTGACGCAGCCAGGGAGAAACCGAGAAGTGCACCCAGCAGAAACATCATTTTTTTCATCATTTACCAACCTTTCCTTATTGTTGTATAAGTTTTCAGCCGGGATTCACCCCGGCAGCAAAGTCAATCAATTTTTTCCCGTGATTTGTTGAAGTTCGCAATCACATCAGCACCGGGAGCAGCGTCGCAGTATGAAACCGCAGCAGCAGCGGCAAGTCCGGCAATGAATCCCGGAATGATCTCATAGATCAAAGTCCACTGCATAAAGAGATACCAGCAGATATCCACCGCAAATCCGGCGAGGATCCCGGCAAAGGCGCCCCAGTAAGTCAGGCGTTTCCAGTAAAGAGCCAGAAGTATGACAGGGCCGAAAGCGGCTCCGAAAGCGCCCCAGGCACAGGAAACAAGAGCCATCAGCCCCTGACATTGAGGACTTGCCGCAATGCAGTAGGCAACCAATGAAATGATGACAACGATGCTTCTGCCCGCCCAGAGCATCTCTTTTTCAGAAGCCTTTCTGCGTATGATGGGCTTGTAAAGATCCGACGCAAAGGCTGAAGAAGAAGCAAGAAGCTGGGAATCAGCTGTACTCATGGCAGCGGCAAGGATCGCCGAGAGAGTGATCCCCCCCAGAAACACAGCTGTGACAGTCAGACCGGTAGAGCTTCCCACCTTGTCAAAAACACTGCGGATCATATTGATGAAGACCAGTTCGGAGCCATTCTGAGCGATGAGGATATCACCCAGATATTTTCTGCCGACCAGCCCCACGGCGCAGGAAGCGGCAAGGATCAGCACAAACCAGGTACAGCCGATGATACGGGATTTTCTCATCTCCTTTTCATCTTTCACCGAAAAATAGCGGATCAGGATATGGGGCATACCGAAATATCCGAGTCCCCAGCCCAGACCGGTGATGATATCGCAGCAGCTTTTCCAATCCGCCTTTCCTGTAGAAAGGAAATTCCAGTAGTTCTCAGAGAGTTTTGCCGCAGGCGCAACAAAGTTTTCACAGCTCATGATCACACCGCAGGCAATGGGGATCAGCATCAGAGCCGCCAGCATAAGCAATCCCTGAAAGAAATCGGTCCAGCAGACGGCACTGTATCCGCCGAGAAAGGTGTAGACAACAATAACGACAGTCGAAACGATCATGGCGGTCTTGGGATCAACTCCCAGCACGGTATGAAAAAGAGTTCCGCAGACATAAAGACTTGCCGCAGAGTAAATACAGTAAGTCACCACAAAGACGATGGCAGAAAGCACCATGATCTCTTTGCGGCCGGAACAGAAACGCCGGGTAAGAAATTGAGGAATGGTAATGGCATCGCCGGCAACAATGGAGTAGCGCCGCAATACCGGAGCAACTGTTGTCCATGCGGTCACAGTTCCGATCAGAAGTCCAATGGCGATCCAGACTTGCCCCATACCCGAGAGATAGATCGCCCCGGGCAATCCCATAAGAACCCAGGCGCTCATATCCGAAGCTCCTGCGGACAGAGCTGAAACCCAACCATTCATCATTCTGCCGCCGAGAAAATAGGATTTCTCAGATCCGGATTTTTTTCTTTCCCGGATGAAGAAATAGACACCGATCCCGAGAACCAGCAGCAGATACAGCCCCATTGCGAAAAGTTCAGGCAATTTCATGTAAAGAGATAAGCTCCTTATATAATCTGTAAGTTAAAAAAAACTTTCAGTAATATAGCATAAAAATGCAGAAATTTCAAGTTCACGACAGAAGTCAAAAAAACTCTTTCTGTATCGTTAAGACGCGATTGAAATTTTTCTCAGAGTAAAAAAACAGTTTTTTCCTGCTTGTAATACACGCCTTTCTGTGCTAAATTATGAAGATGAACAACTCCATATCAAATCAGTCAACTTTCGGAAAAGATATTTATGAAGATCGCCATTTGCATAAAACAGGTCCCGGGAACCACTGCCGTTGAGGTCGATCCTGTGACCGGAACATTGAAACGGGATGGGGTGGAATCAAAACTCAATCCCTGTGATCTTTACGCTCTGGAAACCGCTCTGCGGCTCAAAGAATCCTGCGGTGCCTCTCTTACCGCCGTGACCATGGGGCCGCCTCAGGCACAAAGTATTCTGCGCGAAGCCTTTATGATGGGAGTCGATGAAGCGGTCCTCGTTTCGGATCGTAAGTTCGGAGGCTCCGATGTTCTCAGCACCAGTTACACTCTGGCTCAGGCACTTGAGTGTGCCGGTCCCTTTGATCTCATCATCTGCGGCAGACAGACAACTGACGGCGACACCGCTCAGGTGGGATCGGAACTTGCAGAGCTCCTTCACATTCCCCACGCCGCCAATGTCATCAAGATCCGTTCTCTGGAAGAAAAACAGCTCCAGGCGACAGTGCTGCTGCCGGGCTGCCGTATGCAGATTTCCATGCAGCTCCCGGCGCTCATCGCTGTTGATGAAAGTATTGCCGAACCCCGGTTGCCCTCTTATAAGCTGAAACTTGCCACAGCAGACCGGAAAATAAAACTCCTTTCTCTCAAAGATTTTACCGACACGGATGAAAGTCATTACGGTCAGAGCGGTTCTCCGACCCGGGTGGTCAGGGTGTTTCCCCCGGAACACAACACCCGGCAGGAACGTTGGGAGGGCAGCGGCCAGGAAAATGCCCTGCGCCTTGCCGCGTTCCTTGAAGAGGGCAAATTTCTCCAGAATCCGAGGTAAATGGCTATGAGCAGAATAATCATACACAACGAAAAAGTCCAGAACGTTTCCGAAGTGATCAAAATCTGCCCTTTCGGGGCGATCGAAGCCGTTGACAACGTTCTTTCCATCAATGCGGCGTGCAAGATGTGCCGTCTCTGTACCAAACGTTTTCCGGAAATCTTTGAGTATCAGGAAAGTATCGTTCCGCAAATCGACAAATCTCAGTGGCAGGGCATTGCCGTTGTTGCAGAGCTGACAGAGAAAAATGAGCTTCACCCTGTCACCTTGGAACTGCTGGGTAAAGCAAGAGAACTTGCCGCCAAAGTCAATCAGAAAGTCCTGGCCTTTATCGCAGGTTTCCATGTGGAAAGTTCTGCGGAAGAACTTTTCCGTTACGGCGCAGATGAAATCGTGATCTATGATGATGAAGCGTTGAAATATTTCCGGGCGGAGCCTTTCACTGCCGCGCTTGAAGATTTTATCAACTTCCGTCAGCCCTCAGTCGTCCTTGTGGGCGGTACGGTGATCGGCAGACAGTTTGCTCCCCGTGCGGCAGCAAGGTTCCGGACCGGACTGACTGCCGACTGCACAGTGCTTGATATCAAAGAAAACAGCGACCTTGAGCAGATCCGGCCTGCCTTCGGCGGCAACATCATGGCACACATCAACACCCCGAACCACCGTCCTCAGTTTGCCACGGTACGCTACAAGATCTTCCCTTTCCCGGAAAAAGCAGATTCACCTGCCGGCATCAAAATCCGCCGTACTCTTGCTCCCGGCAAACTGGCTTCTGCCATTACTGTCGAGGGGATCGAACCCCTGCCTGAAGAACAGGGTATTGAAGAAGCTCAGGTCATCGTCGCAGCCGGAAAGGGCATCAAGCGTCAGGAAGATCTCCAAATGATACGTGATCTGGCAGAAGCGCTCCACGGCAAAGTGGCAGGGACCCGCTGCCTTGTGGAAGCAGGATGGCTCAATCACAAACAGCAGATCGGACTTTCAGGCAGGACTGTCGCCCCGAAGCTGATCATCTGCTGCGGGATTTCCGGTTCTGTCCAGTTTGCAGCCGGGATGAAGGGCGCAGACAAGATCATTGCCATCAACACCGATCCCAACGCCTCCATCTTCAAAATCGCACATATCGGCATTGTGGGGGATATCTATGAGGTGATCCCGGCACTGCTGGAACAAATCAGGAAAGGAAGTGTCAGATGAAGAACTTCACACAGCTTGATGCAAAACATATTGCCGAACTTGAAAAGATCGTCTCTGAAGTTCTGACCGGTTCTCAGATACATGAGGACTACTTTCACGATGAACTCGCGGGAGTCCCCCATCCCCCTGAAGCCGTGGTGCGTCCCCGCTCAACGGCAGAAGTTTCGGCTGTAATGAAATATGCTTATGCCAACAACATCCCCGTCACCCCCAGAGGTCAGGGCACCGGACTTGTGGGCGGCTCCGTATCCCTTTACGGCGGCATCATGCTCGACATGACCGCCATGAACAGGATCCTTGAGATCGACCGGGAAAATCTGACCATGACCGTGGAACCGGGCGTTCTCCTTATGGAGATCCCTCCTGCCATTCAGGATATGGGACTCTTTTATCCCCCTGACCCCGGCGAAAAGAGTGCTTCCATCGGCGGCAACATCAGTACCAATGCCGGGGGCATGCGGGCCGTGAAATACGGAGTCACCCGGGATTATGTACGGGGGCTTGAAGTTGTCCTTGCCGACGGCAGAGTCATGGAACTCGGCGGAAAAGTTGCCAAAAACAGCTCAGGTTACAATCTGCTTCAACTCATCGTCGGCAGTGAAGGGACCCTTGCCGTTGTGACCAAAGCCATATTGAAACTGATCCCCCTGCCCCCCAAGGCAGTCAGTCTGCTGGTGCCCTTCCCCTCTCTTGCCCAGGCGATCGGAACAGTCCCTGAGATCATCAAGTCTAAGAATACCCCCACTGCAGTTGAATTCATGGAACGTGCCGTCATTCTGGCGGCGGAAGAGTTTCTGGGACGCGCCTATCCCGATAAAAGTGCCGACGCTTATCTGCTGCTGACCTTTGACGGCAATTCAACGGAAGAGATCGAAAAAGCCTATGATGAAGCGGCACAGATCTGCCTTGCCAATGGAGCGCTGGATGTGCTTATTTCCAACACGCCTGAGCGCAATGAAGCCATTTGGAAAGCCAGAGGCGCTTTTCTTGAGGCGATCAAAAGCTCAACCACCGAAATGGATGAATGCGACGTGGTGGTCCCCAGAAGACTTATTGCGGATTTCATCAATTACTCCGCGACTCTGGAAGAGCGTTTCGGCATCCGCATCCGCAGTTTCGGACACGCAGGTGACGGCAATCTTCACATCTACATTCTGCGGGATAAACTCTCTCAGACAGATTGGGAAAGCAAATTGAAGCAGGTCTTTGATGCCCTCTATGCAAAAGCCTTTGAAATGGGTGGCCAGGTTTCAGGAGAACATGGTATCGGTTATGTAAAACGTCCGTTCCTCAAAGAATCACGGGGTGAAGATCAGCTTGAACTGATGGCTGCGGTCAAACACGCCTTTGACCCCAAAGGCATTCTGAATCCCGGAAAAGTATTCTGAATTTAAAAAAAAGTCATGTATCATGTCTGAAGTAAAAATACCATGCGGCAGAGGATTTGTTTCTGCTGATATCCCGGCGTCTGAACTGCTGGGGATTTTTCACGGGACACTCCCCCCCAAAGCATCAGATCCTGACGGAGAAGTGGCGCGGGCGTTACGGGAGCCTGTCAACTCCCCTCCCCTGTCTGAGCTTGCCAAAGGCAAGAAAAGTGCAGTGGTCATCATCAGCGACCATACCCGTCCGGTCCCCAGCCGTCACATACTGCCTCAAATGCTTGCAGAGCTGCGCCGGAATAATGCCGCCATTGATATCACACTTCTGGTTGCCACAGGATTTCACAGACTCACTACTGAAGCGGAACTCCGTGCCAAGGTGGGCGATGAGATCTTTGAAAGAGAAAAGATCGTTGTCCACGACTCAAGTGATCGTTCCATGCTCCGCCGCCTGGGGACTCTCCCTTCCGGAGGAGAACTGACCGTCAACAAACTTGCCATCGAAGCAGAACTTCTTGTATCAGAAGGCTTTATCGAACCTCACTTCTTTGCAGGTTTTTCCGGGGGACGTAAAAGCGTCCTGCCCGGTATCGCTGCAAGGGAAACGGTGCTTGCCAATCATTGCGCCGAATTTATCTCTCATCCCCTGGCGCGGACCGGTTCCATTTCCGGCAATCCCATCCATGAGGATATGCTTTATGCTGCCAAAGCGGCAAAACTTGCCTTCATCGTCAATGTAGTCATAGACAAAGACAAAGAAATCGTCAAAGCCTTTGCCGGTGAAGTTGAAGCTGCCCATGCTGCAGGCTGTGCCTTTCTGAAAGATCTGGCAACGGTATCGGTTCCTGAATCCGACATCGTCATCACCGGAAACGGCGGATATCCCCTTGACCAGAATCTTTACCAGTCAGTTAAAGGCATGACCGCAGGTGAAAGCGCCGTCCGTCAGGGGGGTGTCATCATCATCTGCGCCGCCTGTGCCGACGGCCATGGAGGAGAATCTTTCAGAAAAACTCTTGCTGAAGCCCCTTCCCCTCAAGCGGTTCTGGAACAGATTTTCAAAGTTCCAAGGAATAAAACGATCCCCGATCAATGGGAGTCACAGATCCTTGCCAGAGTCCTCTGCAAAAGTTCTGTCATACTGGTTTCCCCCGATATTGATCCAGAACTCCCCCGCTCCATGCATTTGAAGCATGCATCAACTCTTGAAGAGGCTCTTGCACAGGCCCGGAAATTATGCGGCAGGGAACACCCCCGGATCTCTGTTATCCCTGACGGCGTTTCTGTTATTGTCACATCCAAATAAAATATATCAAAAAGAAAAGATAAGAAAAGAAAGGAAAGGAAAATTCAAAAAAATGGTTGTTTGGCTGACAAATATACTCCTGGGTATTCTCGGAGGTGTCATGCTCTATTACGGAGCAGAATTTCTGGTCAAAGGCGGTGTTTCCATCGCCTTGAAGTTCAAAGTATCGCCCCTGGTCATCGGATTGACTCTGGTCGCGTTTGCCACCAGCGCCCCCGAATTGGCAGTCAGTATTGACGCCTCATTGAAGGGGCACGGAGATGTGGCAATGGGCAATGTGGTGGGTTCCAATATCTGCAATATCGCTCTTATTCTGGGACTTTCAGCGCTCATAGCTCCCCTGCCCATCAATAAGAAACTGCTGAAACTGGATATGCCGCTGATGATGGCTGCCTCATTGCTTCTGGCACTCTTTTTCTGGTTCAACAACGGAGTCAACCGCTGGCAGGGCGCCTTGCTTTTTATCGGTGTTGTCACCTATACGGTCTGGTCTGTTTACGCCTCCCGCAAAGAGGGCGTTTCTGAAAATGATGGCGGGGATGAAGTGGAAATGAAAGAAGTCAGTGTACTTCTTTCCATCGGACTTGTCATTGCCGGACTCCTGACCCTGGTCTTCGGCGCAAAGTTTTTCGTCGGATGTGCAACCTTTATTGCCACCCGTCTGGGAGTTCCGGAAGCAGTCATCGCACTGACTGTAGTTGCATTCGGCACAAGTCTGCCCGAACTTGCCACCTCTGTGGTAGCTGCCCTCAAACATGAACAGGATATCGCCATCGGCAACGTGGTGGGTTCCAACATCTTCAACATCCTCAGCATCATGGGTATTACCCCCATGATCAAACCTGTCACGGCGCAGGGGATCACTTACCTTGATATGGGACTTATGCTCGGTATCGCGGCTCTGCTCTGGATTATGATGATCTTCGGCAAAAAACTCAACCGTGCAGAAGGCACACTGCTGTTGGTGATAAATTTCCTTTACGTAGGTTTTCTGGTTTACAAAGTTCTGTAACAGAGGATGCTCCAGTAAAGCAAGAACTTCTCTCCTTTCACAGGAGGGAAGTTTTTTTCTGTCCGTATTAAATTTGACTTGAAGTGCAAAACATGCTATGTTATAGATAAGTCATTTCAACGATTCAGGAGTTTTTTGCCGGATGCTTCAGCAAACCATCACCCCCGGCAAGGGGATTTTCTATGCAGGAGAAAGTATAACTGTTGAACTTGCCAACATCCCTGATATCCCCGGCAAAGCCGTATTCAGGAGCAATCTGTACGGTGCCGGACAGAGGCGGAACGAAATAATCCGCCATCACGAAACCGGAGCCCCATTTCAGGATCTTGACTGGCATGACATTGAGATCCCGGGAAGCGGTGCCACCCGTTCTGTAAAGCTGCCTCTGACAGATGTGGGGATATTTGAAGGCAAATGCTGCTTTATTCCTGAAAACGGTTCGCCCATCATCTGGTGTCAGGGGGGGAACGTCAGATTCAAAGTCACCGCTGCTTCATCCATTGCCGGAACCACCATTTACGCAGCCTTTGTACGTCAGTTCGGAGCAAATTTGTATAAGGAGCGGACTCCGGCAGAACCTGAAACTCTTTCTCAACTTGAAAAAGAAGGCTATACTTTTCTGCCTTCCTCCGGCACCTTCCGCCAGCTGAAAAAGCAGCTGGATCATATTTTCGGCGTTCTCAACTGCCGCATACTCCAGCTTCTGCCCATACACCCGGTGCCTTCAGAGTATGGCAGGATGGGCAGATTCGGCAGTCCTTTTGCCGCACTGGACTACTTTGCAGTGGAGCCGTCTCTGGGAGAATTTGATCCTCAAGTTTCCCCCATGGAACAGTTTGAAGAGCTGGTCGATGCCGTTCATGCCCGAAACGGCAGGATTTTTCTGGATATTCCGGTCAACCATACAGGATGGGCATCAAAACTCCAGCAGGAACATCCTGAGTATTTCGTAAGAAGAGCGGACGGAACCTTTGAAAGTCCGGGCGCCTGGGGGATCGTTTGGGAAGATTTGTGTAAACTTGACTATTCCCGTAAAGAAGTCGCAGAAGAAATGGCTGAAGTCTTCCTCTTCTGGTGCGCCAAAGGAGTTGACGGATTCCGCTGCGATGCCGGATATATGGTTCCGGCAGAGGCATGGGAGTATATTGTCGCCCGGGTACGCAACTCATTCCCCGACACGCTCTTTCTGCTGGAAGGCCTGGGCGGTCCCATGGAAAAACAGGAGCAGCTTCTCAGACACTCAGGACTGGACTTTGCTTACTCGGAGATGTTTCAAAATTACTCCCGTCCGGGAATCGAACACTGTCTGCAAGTCATGACCCGCAGTGCCACAAGGGTGGGAAATCTGGTGAGTTTTTCAGAGACCCATGACAACAATCGTCTGGCAAGCTCCGGAAAAACCTTTGCCCGTCTCCGCTTCATGGTTTGCGGACTGCTTTCCACAAACGGGGCTTTCGGTTTTGCCAACGGCGCAGAATTTTTCGCTGAAGAAAAAATTGATGTCCACGGCAACGCCGCATTGAATTACGGCAATGAAGACAATCTCTGTGCGCTGATCAGCAGGATCAATCTTCTTTCATCTCTTCATCCGGCATTCACAGGCAATTCAATACTCAACTGTGTCACTGAAAGCGAAGGAGAAGGCATGGCGGTACTTCGCAGTGATGCCGCCGGCAATTCAAGAGTTTTGATTCTGCTGAACCTTGATTGTTCCTCAAGTACTTATGTCAAGTTTTCTGCTGATCTGCCGGAGTCAGGCAGAGATCTTTTCAGCGGCAGAACCATATTCTTTGACCGTCACGGCAGCCGGCAGGGGCTGGCTCTCCCTCCCGGCAGCGGTTTTGCCGTTGAACTGGACCGTACTGAGAGCGGAGATCCGGCACTGCAGCAGCGCATCTCTCTCATGGAAAAGAAAGCATTCAGAGCCTTCCACCATACAGAAAATGAAAAATTGCCTGACATTTCTTTCACAGATTCCCCCTGGCAGTTTGCAAGTGAAGTGAGCGGTCTTTTCCCGGCGCCCCTGACGGTCTGGTACGGCGGAAAGGATCACCATCGCATTGTTCCCGTTCCCTGGGGAGATTTGCTTTTCATAACCAATCCGGTACCTTTCCGCTGCAGGATACCGGAACTGGGTACCGGTTTTATCAGCAGCGTTCCCATGAAAGACGGCAGCTGCGGCGCACTGATGACTCTGACGCCCGATCCTCTGCCGGTAAGACGCACTCTCACACTTCTTTTTGAGTCATTTGAAGATCAGAAATGTGCCAAATACAAAGGTCAGCTCTGTCAGCTTCCCCGTTACGACAATTTTGCGTTCCGTACCGGATATGACAGGAAAGATGTTTTGCCCCGTAAACTTCAGGCATTCGGTTCAAGTGATACAGGCTCCTACGCGCTTTTCCCTGCTTCATGGAACAGTTTCTCAAGCAAATATGAAGCATTTCTCGCCGTCAACAATGATGAAAATTTCCCGGTTGACCGTTATTGCATGTTCACCGGTCTGAATATCTATCTGGCAGCAGAGGGATACTCCGGAAAGGTCGACAGTCACACGCTTGTCTCTTTTTCTCCCGGCATGGAAAACAGCGGCGTCTGGCATTTCAATGTACCTGCCGGACAAGGCAGAAGCATGAAATTGGAAATAGGTTTCCGCTTTGCGTTTTCCGGCAATGCCATAGAACTGACCTTCCGTCGTCCTGATAACTCCGGGGTCCCGGAGACCACTCCGGCTGCGCTCATTCTCCGTCCGGATGTGGAAGACCGGATCAACCATGAAGTTACTAAAGCAAGCACAGGGCCGGAATGGCAATTCCCCGCGGCCGTCAATGATCTTTCCCGGGGGTTCATTTTCGCTCCCGGGGAACGGAAACTCAAAGTGGAAACAGACAAAGGCTTCTGGCACCCGGAAAGGGAGTGGCATTACATGTGCGACCTGCCGGCGGAACGCTATTACGGACTTGAAGATAAGACCGACCGGTTCAGTCCCGGGTACTTTCATGTCCCCCTGAAAGAGAATGAAAGTTTTACCCTGAGAGCCACCACCGGTTCAGAAATCATCTGGACCTCCCCAGCCGGAAACGCTTCAGATCCCCTCGTTGCCGCCATGCGCCGTTTTGTGGTCAAAAGAGGGAATTTGAGCACAGTCATTGCCGGTTATCCCTGGTTTCTTGACTGGGGGCGGGATACACTTATCGCCTTGCGCGGTCTGCTGAAAGCGCCGGAGTTCCGGGAACGGTGTGCAAATATAATCCGCGCCTTCGCCGGTTTTGAAAAACAGGGGACGATCCCCAATGTTCTTCAGGGCAGCAATGACTCCAACCGGGATACCAGTGATGCGCCTCTCTATCTCATTATCGGGGTCAGGGACTATATCTCTGAAACAGGAGACAAAGAGATCCTCAACGCGGATTGTGCCGGCAGAAACCTCTCATCGGTCATAGGCTCCATCATCGACCACTATATTTCCGGCACACCCAACGGGATAAAGATGGATCCGGAAAGTGCTCTTATTTTCAGTCCATCGCATTTTACATGGATGGATACAAATTTCCCCGCCGGTACCCCCCGGGAGGGCTATCCGGTCGAAATACAGGCTCTCTGGTATACCGCGCTGAAATTTACCGGAAGAGAGCAGCTTGCTCAGCAGGTGCGGCGTTCCATTGAAAAATATTTTTTCCCGGCCTCCTTTGAAGGTGCTTCCGACTGTCTCCACTGCGGAAGCGGTACACCGGCTTCTCAGGCAATTCCGGACGATCACATCCGTTCCAACGCCCTGCTTCTTATTACCATGGAGGCAGTGGAGGATCCCCGCTTGTGTCAAAAAATCATTGAGAGCTCCGCCCGACTCCTCATTCCGGGAGCACTCAGATCCCTTGCGGACCGGAAAGTCAGCTATCCCCTGCCCGTCAGATACAACGGCAGACTTATCAATGATCCGGAGTACCCTTATTGCGGTACCTATGCCGGTCCGGAAAACGAATCCCGGAAAAAGGCTTATCACAACGGTACCGCATGGTGCTGGACATTTCCGGCATATTGCGAAGCACTTTTCTGCTGCGGCGGAACAAAACAGAAAGAAAGAGCCCTGAGTCTGCTTTCTTCAGGAGCAGAATACTTTGAACAGGCGATCCCCGGAGAACTTTCTGAAGTTGCAGACGGTTCAGCGCCCCATGCCGCCGGCGGTTGTCCGGCACAGGCATGGAGCGTCACAGAACTTTTCAGAGTAAGGGAAATAATGCAAAAATCCTGAATGCCCTTGAAAAAAAGTGTTTCCCGGGTTATATTATAAAAATAAGAGGTAATTTCATTTGGGGAATTTTGAAATTGCCTCATCATATTAAAAAAACAATTAACCAAAGACAGTAATATAATGGCTGAACTCAGTTTAATCAGAAATTTCTGCATCATCGCCCACATCGATCACGGTAAATCAACCCTTGCCGACCGTCTGCTGGAAATCACCGGCACCGTAGCGGCCCGGGATCTTCAGGAACAGCTTCTTGACGGAATGGATCTGGAACGGGAACGGGGCATTACCATCAAATCCCATCCGGTGCGTATGAAATACGACCCCGGTGACGGAAAAACCTATGAACTCAATTTGATCGACACGCCCGGACACGTTGACTTCTCTTACGAAGTCTCCCGTTCACTGGGAGCCTGTGAGGGCGCTATTCTGCTTATTGATGCGACTCAGGGTGTTCAGGCGCAGACCGTCGCCAACGTGGAACTTGCTTTCAAGCAGAACCTTCACGTGATCCCCGTGATCAATAAGATCGATCTGCCGGCTTCCAATCTCGAACTTTGTTATGAACAGATGGAAGAGATCCTGGCACTGCCCCGGGAAGAGGCTCTGTGCGTTTCCGGTAAAACCGGGGAAGGTGTAAAAGAGCTGCTGAAGGCAATCATTGAAAGGGTTCCGCCGCCGACGATCCCTGAACCTGCCGACGGAACCAATGCACTCATTTTTGACTCCTACTATGATGCGTTCCGGGGAGTCGTCAACTATGTAAGAGTCAGTTCCGGCTCCTTCAAAAGGGGAACCCGGGTGCGTCTTTTCAGCAACGGCATAGAAAGTGAACTCAAAGAGGTGGGGTTCTTCAATCCCTCCATGCGTGCCGATGCAGAGCTGACTGCCGGTTCAGTGGGCTATGTGATCCCCAACCTGAAAAGTCCCGCCGACACCAAAATCGGCGATACCATGACCGACACGGCAGACAGCTGCAAAGAACCTCTGCCGGGATTCCGGGAAGCCACGCCCATGGTCTTCAGCGGCATCTACCCCATTGATACTGCCGATTACGACCAGCTGAAGGCCAGTATGGCGAAATTGCAGCTCAACGACGCCGCGTTCCAATATCAGGCAGAAAGTTCTGCCGCCCTCGGGTTCGGGTTCCGCTGCGGCTTTCTGGGATTGCTCCACATGGAAATCATCCAGGAGCGTCTGCGCCGTGAATACAATATGGACATTATTGCCACCTATCCGTCGGTGATTTACCATGTATTTCTCAAATCCGGCGAAAAGATCAATGTCGACAATCCGGTCTTCCTTCCCGATCCCTCCACCATCGAGCACATTGAGGAGCCCATGATCAAGTGCCGCATCATGACCCCTTCCACCTATATTGGTGATGTGATGAATCTGGTCATGAGCAAACGGGGACTTTGCTCTGACACTCAGAGCATTGATGCCGATCATGTTATTATTACAGCAGATATGCCCATGCACGAGATCCTGATCGACTTCCACGATAAACTGAAGTCCATTACCAGAGGCTATGCCAGCATGGATTATGAGCAGGCCTCTTATCAGAGTTCCAAGCTGATCAAACTGGATATCCTTGTGAATGGTGAGCCTGTTGATGCCTTCAGTTCCATCGTCCATGAGAGTATGGCATACGAGCGTGGACGCCAGATAGCAGAACGTCTCAAAGATGCCATTCCGCCTCAGCTCTTCCAGATTGCGATCCAGGCGGCGGTGGGGGGTAAAGTCATTGCCCGTGAGACGATCCGCCAGCTGAGAAAAAATGTTCTTGCCAAATGTTACGGCGGTGATATCACCCGGAAACGCAAACTGCTTGAAAAACAGAAAGAGGGAAAAAAGCGCATGAAACAAATCGGTCAGGTCAATATTCCTCAGGAGGCCTTTGTCTCTGTGCTTAAAGCTCAGGAAATCAGCCAGTGATCGTAAATCTGACAGGCGGAAAAACCGGTGCAGAGCTGTGTTTTTCCGCTCTTTTTTTAATAAAACCGCTCTTGAAAAAAAAGAACTTCCGGGGTATATTATTAAAACGCAAGAGGGCAATATGAAAATCGGTTTTGACAGTGAAAAATATTTGAAGGAACAGTCCGAGGCAATCATTGCCCGGGCAGGAAAATTTGACGGTAAACTTTATCTTGAGTTCGGCGGCAAGCTGATTTGCGATTTCCATGCCGCCCGGGTTTTGCCCGGATTTGACCCGGATGCAAAAATCAAACTGCTTCAGCGGCTCAAGGATAAGGTGGACATCATCATCTGTATCCACGCAGGCGCCATTGAAGAAAAGAAGATGCGCGCCGACTTCGGTCTTTCATACGAAGCCGATACCATGCGGACCATTGACGATCTGAGAAAGTGGGGACTTGAAGTCAAAGCCGTCGTTGTGACCCGTTACTGCAATCAACCGGGAGTCCGCTTCTTTCTGAACCGCCTCACCCGTCAGGGGATCAAAGTCTACCTTCACCGCCCCATTGAAGGATATCCCACTGATGTCAACGCCATCGTCAGCGAACACGGCTACGGCGCCAATGAATATATTGAAACAACCCGTCCCATCGTTGCGGTGATCGGCCCCGGTCCCAACTCCGGTAAAATGGGGACCTGCCTGTCACAGGTTTACCACGAGCAGCTCCGCGGGATCCGTTCCGGCTACGCCAAGTTTGAGACCTTCCCCGTTTGGAATTTGCCGCTGGATCATCCTGTCAACGTGGCTTATGAGGCTGCCACCGCCGATCTTGCCGATGTCAATATGGTAGATCCGTTCCACCTTGCCGCCTGTCAGGAAACAGCGATCAACTACAACCGGGATGTGGAGATTTTCCCTGTTGTCCGCCGCATCTGTGAAAGGATCATGGCTCCGGAACAGCTCTATGTTTCCCCAACAGACATGGGGGTCAACCGGGTTGGTTTTGCTATTACTGATGATGCCGCGGTCCGTGAAGCTGCCACTCAGGAGGTCATCCGCCGTTATTTCAGAGCCTGTTGCGACTATGCCTCAGGCATTGCTGAAAAAAGTGTCCCAGAACGATGCAAACTGCTGATGGATTCACTGGGCGTCAATGAAAGCTGCCGTTCCGTTGTGGCTCCTGCCCGGCAAGCCGCCCTTGAGGCAGAAAAGAAATACAGTGGCGAAAACGCCGGTGTCAATGTCTTCTGCGGCGCCGCTTTGGAGCTCAGCGACGGAACCATTATCACCGGCAAAAACTCCCCTCTGCTCCACGCCGCCACAAGCTGCGTGCTCAATGCCATCAAACATCTTGCGGAGCTTCCGGCGGATCTTCATCTGCTTCCCCAGCTGGTCATCGACTCCGTGGGCAAACTCAAGCAGCAGCTCTATCAGGATCAGCGCATTTCGCTGACTTTGAATGAAGCCCTTATCGCCTTGAGCGTCAGTGAACCTTCCAATCCTGCAGCGCAGCTTGCCATGTCCAAGCTGCCGCTCCTCAAAGGATGTCAAATGCACTTTACCCACATCGTTCCGGAAGGGGATCTTGCACCTCTGCGGAAACTGGGGATCACTTTTACCTGTGACCCTGTTTACACCAGCAAGAATCTTTTCATGGAATGATGAGCTCCTTTGCCGTTTGAATTTCACAGTTCTCCCTGAAACGCCTCTGTATGGAGTTTCAGGTTTTTTTATGGCGCAAAAGCAAAAAAAATCATTTTTTTTATGTTTTTCATTTGCAAAATCCATTTTTTGGAATTATGTTCACTGTTGAACACTTTTTCAACAGTTATAATACACAGGAGGAAATTATGAAACGCCGTGAATTTCTCAAAGCCTGCTTGACAATGGGGGCACTGGGTGCCGTATCACGGATGAGTCCGGCATTTGCCGGAATGGATCTTCCTAAAAAAAACCGTACCTCAGGAAAGGCAAAAAGTGTTATCGAGATCTGGATCTGGGGAGGTCCCTGCCAGCTTGAAGCCTTCGACCCCAAACCGCAGGCAAGTTTTGACTACAACGGCGGCAAGGGGGATATCCCTACCAATGTCGATGGGATCCGGATCAGTGAATATATGCCGGAACTGGCGAAAATAGCCAATTTATACTCCATTATCCGGAGTATGACTCATCCCCATCGGGGTCACGAGTCAGCCACTTATCTCATGCAGACCGGACGCATGCCTGGAGGCGGCATCACCTATCCCGCCATCGGTGCCATGCTTGCTATGCTGAACAAAGGCAATGTACAGCACAATCTGCCTCCCTACGTGGCTCTGACCACCAATAAAGGACGTTTTTCAGAATGCGGATTTCTTGGAGATCGCTATTCACCCTTCTCAACAGGCGGACGTCCGGAGAGTCCCGTGTTCCAGGTCGACAGTTACAGTCCTGCCGGCGGAGCTTCAAAGGACGAGGTTCGGCGCCGCTTCAAACTGCTTGAAGAACTCGACACCTTCGCCCGCGAAGGGAAAAACTATCCGGCAATCGAACAGTTTGCCGCGTCAGGTGAAGAAGCCCGTACGATCCTTTTCGGCAAAGCTGCGGACATTTTCAACCTTTCCCTTGAACCCAAAGCCATGCGTGAACGCTACGGCATGAACCGTTTCGGTCAATCCTGCCTCTGCGCCCGGCGCCTTGTAGAAGCGGGAGTTCCCTATGTCACCATCAACGCCTCCGGTTGGGATACACACAAAAAGCATTTTGAATCTCTCAACCGCATTGCTCCGGAAATGGATCGTGCCGTTGCAGCGCTGATTTCGGATCTTCACGAACGGAACCTTCTTGACCAGACCATTGTCTGGTGGACAGGAGAATTCGGACGTACTCCCCGCATAGACTGGCACGCCCCCTGGCAGGGCGGACGCAACCATCACAGCAGCTGCTTCTGTGCCATGGTGGCAGGCGGAGGTTTCGCCGGAGGGAAAGTGGTCGGCTCATCAGATGCCACCACAGATTTTCCCGCGACCCGCCCTGTTTCTCCGGCGGATCTTCTGGGCAGTCTCTATGAGCTTTGCGGGGTCAATCCGGATCAGCCCTTCCCCACCAATCCCATCGGTTTGAAATCCCCTATTCTGGAGTCGTCTGCCGCAACGAGACTGCGTGAGATCTACAAATAAAGCACTCCCCGCAAATCCGGCAGAATGCTTTTTCATGAGGGCCTGTTTTTTCACCTTTTTCAAAGGGGAAATGCAGGTCTTTTTTTTCCTCAGAAAACAGGTATATCCCCGACCGGCTTTTTCTGTCTGAAAAAAAACGTCAATAAACCTTTTTCTTTTCAGGATTTGCATTGACAACTGCTTGCAATACACTCAACTTTATGCTATATTAAAAAAAGGTTGTTTTCATTTTCGGCGAAAAAATTTTTTCGTTGTCTGAATTTTACTGGAATTGAGGTAATTTCAAAAGTCATTCAAAAAATGACAAAGATGTCATTCGCCAAGAGCTGTAAAGGGTAGTTTGAGGCTGCTACCTGCAAGGTAACAGCCGAAAACGCTCCCTTTATCAGATCGAAGCGAGGGCGCTTTGACAATTTTGAGGAGTTTTGAAATTGCCTCGAATTATCATTTTTTTAGAGAGGCAATTTCATAAAGTGCCTCAGAAAATTTGAGGAAATAGTATCCATGGAAATCAAAAATCCTTCCGGACTGATATGCCTGAGAGTTCTTCTGGCACAGTTCAGAAGAGGGGTGAATTTTGCGGCTCTCATAACCGACGATATTCAAAAACAGTATCAGGAAAATGATCTTGATACCCTCTTCAAACTGACCGAAGCCCAGGAACTGCGCAGTGAAAAAATCGCTTCACTTGAAGCGGTAAGCAACTATAACGGACCGATGCTCGCCCGGATGAAGAGCGACGGTTGGATCCTTGTGGTCAACAGTGCTCAGATCAACAAAGAAGCTATGGCGATCCTTGATCCCTCTGCCGGGCAGAAGATCATCAGCGTTTCCACTCAGGAATTCAAGGAACGTTTCGGGGATTGCGCCATTATTTTCCGCAACCTCGCTCAGGTCGACGCGGCAAAGCAGACCAAGCTGACCTCTTTTGTGGCAGTGGCAAAGCACCACAACACTCAGGTGGATATCCGCGAAATCATGCATGAGTATGCTGTTTCTGATGAAGAGGTAAAAGACAACCTTTTCTGTCAAATCGCAGCGGATAAACAGTTCAAGACCAAAAATGTAAAACTGAGTTGGGAAAAATTGCAGAAATCCGGCAGTGTATTGCCCTGTATTGCCATAAAAAAGAGCGGCAAATATGCTATTTTCTGCGGGTTCCGTCCTCAAAAGGATAATCCTGAAATCGTTGATGCAGTCGTTGTCGACCCTGAATCTGACAATTTCAGTGCCCCCGATCACTTTATTTTCCTCTCAAGGGAAGAATTTGAAGAGGAATTTTCCGGACGCTTCATCCTGCTCAAAAAAATCTATAAACTTTCCGACGAGAACCAGCCTTTCAGCCTGCGCTGGTTTATTCCGGAGTTCATCAAAAACAAAGGGATCTTCGGTCAGATCGCTCTGATGGTGGTCATGCTGACCATCTTTTCACTTGTCATCCCTCTGTTCTTCCAGATCGTTGTTGACAAAGTGCTGGTCAATCAAGCATACAATACGCTCAACGTGCTGGGTATCGGCATACTTCTTGCCATCGTTGTCAATGCGATTGTCAGTTACATCCGCAGTTATCTGCTTCTTTTCGCCACCAATAAGATCGATATTTCGACGGCGACCAAGACCTTTGCACATCTGATGAAACTGCCCGTTGACTTTTTTGAAAGAGTTCCCTCGGGAGTTCTGCTCAAACACATGCAGCAGAATGAAAAGATCCGCGGATTTCTTTCGGGCAATCTCTTCTTTACGATCCTTGATATTTTCGCGCTCTGCATCTTCGTTCCCTTTCTGCTTTTTTACAGTGCGACCCTGACATTGATCGTGCTGGGCTTCTCACTTCTTATGGCGCTGGTCATCGCCAGTTTGATCAAGCCTTTCCAGCGCCGTCTTGATGAGCTCTACCAGGCAGAAGGTAAACGTCAGAGCATGCTTGTTGAATCCATCCACGGTGTCCGTACCGTAAAGTCTCTCGCTCTTGAACCTGTTGAGCGGAAAATTTGGGATGATTCAACAGCTTATGCCATCAAGTCCCACTTCCGTGTGGGCACCATTTCCATGACCGCACAGAGCATCAGTCACATGCTTGAAATGATGATGACCGTTTGTGTCATCTGGGTGGGAGCTCATCTTGTTTTCAACCACACAATTTCCATCGGTGAGCTTATCGCCTTCCAGATGCTCGCCGGAAGAGTTACCGGTCCTCTGGTCAAGATGGTCGGTCTTATCCATGAATACCAGCAGATCGCCCTTTCTGTCCGGATGCTGGGTGTTGTGATGAATACGCCTCCGGAGCCGGCGGGCGGCGGTGTCCGCAATCCCTTCAAAGGGCTTGTGGAATTTGAAGATGTTTCGTTCCGTTACCGCAGCGATTTGCCTGACGTGATCAAAAACTTCAAACTTGAGATCCCCGCCGGATCGACCATCGGTTTCGTTGGACGCTCCGGTTCCGGTAAGACAACTCTGACCAAACTGCTTCAGGGACTCTATCCTGTCACACGCGGTCTGGTCAAGATCGACGGTATTGATATCCGTGAAATCGACAAGGCACATCTGCGCCGGAACATCGGCGTGGTTCTTCAGGAAAATTATTTCTTCAGCGGCACAGTCAGACAGAACGTCTCATTGCCCAAACAGAATGCTTCTCTCGAAGAGATCATTTATGCCTGTAAACTTGCCGGAGCAGATGAATTTGTTCAGAAGCTGCCCAAAGGCTATGACACAGTACTTGAAGAAAACGCCTCCAACCTTTCCGGCGGTCAGAAACAGCGCCTTGCCATTGCCCGTGCTCTTCTGACCAATCCCCCCATTCTGATTTTTGACGAGGCAACTAGTGCTCTTGACCCCGAAAGCGAAGAGGTCATCCGTACCAACCTTAAAAACATTGCACGCGGCAGAACAGTCATCATCGTTTCACACCGGTTGAGCATTGTCAGTCATGCAGATAAGATCATCACCATCGATCAGGGCGAACTCAGTTCTGCCGGCACACATGAAGAGCTGCTGAAAGTCCCCGGTATCTACCGCGAATTCTGGACTCAGCAAATGAGAGGAGAGTAATCATGAATACCAACGACACTCCCAAAGAGATCATCAAATATCAGCCTGATGCACTGGAAATCAAAAACGAAACGCTTCCCCTGCCGATCCGGTTGGGGGTATGGATCCCCTTCTTCGTGCTCACAGCCGCCATTATCTGGGCATGCCTTGCCCAGGTGGATGTTGTGATCCAAGGCACGGGTAAACTGGTCACGGATCAGCCTACGATAGTAATGAAGCCTCTTGAACGTTCCGTCATCAAAAAAATCAACGTAAAAATCGGAGATATCGTCAAAAAAAACCAGGTCCTTATCACCTTTGATCCGGCATTCAACAATGCAGAAGCTGCCAGACTCAAAAATGAGATGCTGGCGCTTCAGGCACAGCGTAATCGTCTTGCTGACGAGTTCCGGGACAGAGAATATAAAGGCGGTAACGGTCAGTTCGAGAAATGGCAGCTTGCCATCTACAGGCAGCGTGCGGAATACTATCGTGAAAGGATGAACTACTTCAAAGAAGCCCTTTCGCAGATCGCCGCTTCAAAGAAAAGCAAAACGGACAACCTTGCCAAACAACGGGAACGTCTCGGAGCCATCAAGCAACTCGAAGATATGTTCAAGGAACTCCACGGTAAAAAGGCCGCTTCACTTAAAGATCTGCTTCAGATGTCAGTGACCCGTATGGAAATGGAAGCCAATGTGGATCAGTTGGAAAACGATCTGTTGGAACTCAATCACCGCCGCGGCTCCATTATTGCAGAACGCAATTCCTTCATTCAGGAGTGGCGCAACAGCATTTCCGAACAGATGGTTACTGCAGACCGTAATCTCACCTCAACGACCAAAGAATATGAAAAGGTCGCCCGTCTTATTGAATATGTCTATCTCCGTGCGCCCTGTGACGCAGTTGTCCATGAGATCGCCTCGTTCTCTCCCGGCTCTGCCGTGCAGGAAGCAGAAGCTCTGATCACCCTGATTCCTCTCAATGGCAACATTGAGCTTGAAACCGAGATCCGCACTCAGGATATCGGCAAAGTGAACAAAGGTGCTGTGGCGCGGGTCAAGCTCAATGCCTATCCTTTCCAGAAACATGGCACTTTACAGGGAACAGTACGTGATATTTCAGAGAACACTCTGCAGAAAAATATTCAAGGTCAGGAGTTGACCTACTACCGCGGCAGAGTCACTGTCAGCGGCAAACTCACCGGCGTAAAAGAATCCTTCCGCCTGATTCCCGGTATGGAAGCGCAATGCGAAATCAAATGCGGAAGACGCCGGGTCATTGAATTTGTCCTGCATCCTCTGATAAAGGCCCTTGACGAAACAGCCAGAGAACCGTGACGAACTGCCGGGCCGCTTACCTTTTCAGCGTCTTGCGGTCCTCCGGTCATCAGGAGTTGGAAATGGCAGTTTGTTTTCACTTTCCGGCGTATTTGGATCCTCTTCTTATGGGATGGAAATTGAAACTGAATGTTACCGGCAGCGCTTCTCTGAAATAAGAAATAAAAGAGTTTCAGCAGAAGCAGGGGCTTGATTTCTGCTCATCCCGGTGTATATTATGTTCAGATGGTAAATAAGATGACGAAAAAAATCATAGTTTTGTTCCTTTTGCTGCTGACTGTAAAAATCGCTGCGGCTGCGTTGGTATACTCCGAAACGGATTCTGTTCTGGCGGCAGTCAACGGCGACCCCATAACTCTCAGCGAAATTCTCCCTGCTGTGCGTGAAAAGGAACTCCAGCTTCGCAGTGCCTACTCCGGTAAAGTGTTGGAGCAAGAGATCCTGAAACTCAGGTTCCGTGCTGTTGAGGAACTTGCCGATCAGAAACTTATCGTCGCAGATTTCCACAGTAAAAAACTTGCCATTCCTCCCCAGGAAGTTGAAAATGAACTGGATCGTTTGGGGGCCCACATCGGATGCCACTCCCGCCGGGAGCTTGAGGAAAGGGTCAAAAGATCCGGCATAACATTCGCGAAGTTCCGTGAAAAGATCCGGAACCGGATGATCGTGCAAGTTATGCGCCGCAGAGAATACCTTCTTGCCGGCACGCCTACTCCAGCCGAAGTATATCAACGCTTCAAAACAGAAGAAAAACAGTTATCTTTCCCCGGAAATGTTGAACTGGCTCTCCTTAAATTTGCAAAAAATGACAGCAGCAACATAAAAAATGTGGGTAAAAGTCTGTCAAAGAACCCGTCTCAATGGGATCAATTCGCCCAGCTTTATGCCGTAGTACCCGGTACAAACGGTTCTATCGGTTCCATAGAACTTGACAAATTGCGTCCGGAGTTTGCAAAAGCCATGCAAGAGATAAAAGAGGGCAAAATCTATTCCGGCGTAGAAACAGCCGATGGCGTATATTTTATAAAGATACTGAAATACCAGCCGTCCCGGAAAGCAATATTCAGAGAACATGCAGAAGCAATAAAAAAGAAGATGGAAAGTGAAAATTACCGTCAGTGTTGTGCTGAATATGCCCGGAGACTCCGTGACGGTGCTGTCATAGAATATTTCTTTCCTATCCCTGAAGGAGTGAATAAAAAATGAAAATTTTCTGCAATAATTGCGGCAAGGTCATTGAGCCTGAAATTCCCGCAGATGCTCATGAGGTCACCTGCCCCTTATGTTCCGGAACAGTACAAGTTCCCGAATCGCCTCTTTCCCCCGGAGCTGTCATCGGTGATTTTCTTCTGGAAAAGCCCTTAAGCAGCGGCGGCATGGGAGTTGTTTATCTGGCACGCCAGATTTCTCTTGACCGTCCGGTGGCATTGAAGGTGCTTCATGATAAATTTGCCAGCAATAAAGAATACATTGATGGTCTTTTCCGGGAGGCCAGGGCTGCTGCAAAGCTGACTCATCCCAACATTGTCCAGGCCTATGCTGTCGGCGAGGAAAACGGCATCTTTTACTTCGCGATGGAGTACATACAAGGAAAAACCTTCAAACAGATTCTCAAAGAACAGAATATCCTTGACTTTGTTCAGGCGGTCAAGGTTATCCGTGAAATCTGCGGTGCGCTTCAGGCGGCATGGAGTGAGCAGAAACTGGTCCATCAGGATATCAAACCCGACAATATCATGCTGGCGAGCAATGGTTTCTCCAAATTGGCAGATCTGGGATTGGCACGCAGCGCAAATACAGACTCCGGCCCCGGAGAAGATGAAAATGAAGTCATGGGCACCCCTCAATATATCAGTCCGGAACAGCTGACTGGAGTTCCTACTGATGTCCGCAGTGATCTTTACAGCCTTGGAGCCACATTTTATCAGTTCGTCACGGGGCAATTCCCCTATCCTGAAGAAACAGCTGAAGAAATGGCGCGCAAACATGTGGAAGGAAATCTGACACCTCCCATAAAGATAAATCCTGAACTGCCGATTCAATTGAGCGATATCATTGTCAGAATGATGGCGCGCAATATAGATGAACGGTTCCAAACTCCCAATGACGTTATCGCAGCCCTTGATGCCTATACAGAACAGAAAAAAATTTCGTCGATGGCGGTTCCCAAACTTAAATTGAATCTCAATAAGAAAACGGCTGCCCCGGCAGCAAAACCGGGAATGTCCACGAAGCCGACAGCGCCCGCCCCCGGAAAACCGGCAGCGCCTGCTCCCTCTCTTTCAAAACCGGCGGCACCCGCAGCTCCGTCTCTTTCAAAACCGGCGGTACCGGCGACTCCGCCATCTGCACCTGCTCCGGCCCCTGCACCTGCTCCGGCCCCTGCACCTGCTCCGGCCCCTGCTCCAGTTCCGGCCCCTCAAGAAAAAGGACAAGGTAAATCTGAGGGCGAAATCTCGTTGGCCCCTAAGGCATCCAAGCCCAAGGCTGAAGAGAAAGAAAAAGGGGATTCTGAAAATAAATCTGCCGATAATAAACAGGGTAAAAATGGTAAAAAGGATAACAAAGAAAAAGGATCTGGATCCAAAACCGCAAAAATCCTCCTTCTTATTCTTCTGCCGTTGTTGCTGATTGCTCTTATTGCGTCTCTGTTTTTTACAGCCTATAAGGGCTTTTTAGGAGCTAAAATGCAGAAGTTCGCTCTTTCTGCGGCCTCCTCAATAGGGATAAAATCTCCCGACAAAAAAAGCGAAACAGCTCAAACTCCGCAAGCTCCGGAAAAGGTTTCCAAACCTGTCGTAAGTGTACCGCCCCCGCCTCCAGCGCCGGTCACGCGTAAAGAATTTATTTCTGAAATCGACCGTCTGAAAGGCTTTTACCGTTCAAATCCGGCAAAAAATTCCATCAGCTTTCTTGAAGGGGTTGAAAAACTTCAGCAGCGTTATCTTCCCACTGTGACCAAAGAAGAAAGTGCAACCTATAAGTCTCTCCGCAAAATCTACGCCTCTGTGGATGAAGGTGTCCGGGCACAGAATTACCGCAAAGCTGTGATAGAAAAACTCCAGAAAGAATTGGATGCAAAAGTTCAAGCTGCTGCAGATGCCAAGAGGGCAGCTGAGGAAAAAGCAAGAAAACTTGCTGCTCAGCAGGCAGCTGCGGCAGCACGGCAGAAAGAAGCTCAAAAAGAGCGTGATGCACGTCTCAAAAAACTGCAGAACGATTTGGATGTGATGTACAAAAAGTTGGCAGAAGCCTTTTTAACATCCATCCGGACCAACAATATTGAGACATTAAAGAGCGTTATGACAGAGTTTGCAGACTTTTCTGTTCCCAATGCCACCAATACTGAGTACGGTATGTTGGAGGAATTTAAAACATTCCGTGACCAATTTCTCCCCCAAGCCTTCAAAGAGTTTGCCCGATTCCAAGAACATCTTAAAGGCGTAACTATGAGTAAAAGTATAGCTGCCGGTTCGCGTATGGATATCGAAATCGTCAGAATCGATCCGCCGCCACAAGGGGTTTACAAAGCGGTTCAAGTAAATCAGCAGAAAAAGCTTGTGAAAATAAAGCTGAATAGAAGACTGCGTACAGATATTTATGACTACTTGAATGCAGAAGCAAAAATCAAAAATGCAGCGTTTTTTTACGAATTTATGGAGGGGAAATTCAGAACGCCAATGACTCCTGCCATGCTGCCTTCCAAAAACTGGAGCAGATTTATCAAGGTTTTCAAGCGTTCCATTCCTTCCTTGAGGATCCCCAACTCTCTTTTGCGTTAAAAGCGTCGAGGATACCCCAAAAAAATTATGAGAGCTCTTCTGAGGCTCTCATAATTTTTTTGCCGCCAATAAAACAAAGTGAAATTAAAAAAAGGGCGTGTTTCTCATCTTCGATCAGAACTTCCCGGGAACTCCGTTCCACACTCAGCTCTTTGCCCGTGACACCGGAGCCTGAACACAAGTATATTTTCCGGAAAGCCGCAACTTAATGTACCGGTTCTATTGGTGATAAATCCTCTTGTTTTTGACTTTTCTCAGGAGTCTTTTAGAGAATTTATCACGTTTTTCAAGAATTTCAACCAAGTTACACACACTTCGCAAATCTGCCTCCGACGAGTTTAGAGCCCCATTCTCGCAGGTTTGCGCCCTAATGTAAACTTGCTCGCTTCCGGCATAGGCAATTTTACAGAAAATTCGTTACACTGCCGCTGTTCATGGTTCTGCTTTTCCCGAAGTGTCTGAATATGATAAAAAAAGATGGCACATTCCAGTTCCCGTGGCAGCATTCAGCTGGGCAAGAGCTTTGTTGAATTCAACAACGGAAACAATCAGTCGGTTCCGGGCTTCAACTAAAATATTTTGCGCTTCATTCAAACGGGTGATCGTTTCTCTGCCATTACGGTATTCACTGAAAACCAAATCTCTCTGTTCACGGACCCACTCCGCCATCTCCTGAAACACTGCAATCTGGTAACGGGTGTTTTTACAATTTTCCAAAGCATCCCTGACTTCTGCAACGATTTCCAAAAACTTTGCATTCAGCCCCCACATTGAAATTTCTGCCAGTACTCTCTGCCGCTTGAGTTTATTGACAGAATCAAAACCACGAAAAATGTTCCATCTTCCTTCTATTCCATAGGCAAAAGAACCTTGCCGGCTGTGAGAACCTGAAACATGGTAGCCTCCGTATCGGGCTTTATATGTATCAAATGAAAATCCTGAAAAGATCCTTAACTCCGGCAGGAATTCAGCCCACACTTTCTGCGCTCTCCGATAAGCCGTATCCAAAGCGATCTTTTCTGCAGAAAGATCCGGACGATTCCGGACTGCAAGTTCAAGATAAAGCTCCTCGTCATAAATTTGCAGTGCAGCTCCCGGAGTACTCTTCTGAAGAACAAACTTATCCGGAAATTGCCTGATGTCACATCCCATCAGAGCCGAAAGAGCATGAAATGCCACTTGACGGCGATAACGGGCATTACTGATACTGCTTCTGGCTCTCGCAGCCAGAATTTTGAAATTCAATACGGCAGCCTTTGACACATGACCGTTGATAAAACGTTCTTTTTCCTGAACCAGTGCGCTATTCTGAAAATCCAGATCTTCTCCGTAAATGATCATTTCCTCCCCTGCCAGATACATATCGTAATAAGCATAAATCACCGCCCGTTCCAGCAACCGTTTGACATTTTTTTCAGCTTCTGTACTTCTATTATATTCCTGCTTTGCAATGATGCTTTCCAATTCTCTGGCAAATCCGTCAAACAAAAGAAAACTTGCGTGGATGGTTCCTGCAGTAACAAAATGATCGTTTCTTTTCATCACTCCCTCCGGAGGATTTTTCAAATCCCATCCGCGGGAAAGAGTATGACCGAGAGAATAGGTTGCGTTGATTTCCGGAGCATAAGCTGCCAATGCCCTGAAATATCCGTACCTTGCAGCCACTACAGCCCGGGCTGCCGCCAGGTTGGTCGGATTATTGAGCAGCGCGATTTCCACGGCTCTTTTCAATGTCAACTCTTTTTCTGACGGTATCACTTGAGAAGCCTTTCTTTCAGAAAATCTCCGGTAAAAATCATCAACATTTTCCAAAGGGGCAGGAATTTTTACACAGCCTGCGGCAAATACTCCCCCCAAGATCGCCATTCCATAAAACAGCATTCTCAGTAACCACGTCATCGCCACAAAAACAACTCCCAGAAAAATTGCCTGAAAGGACGTGCCGGAATCTCCAGTTCGACATAGGCGCTGGCACCCAGATGAAAAAAGAGGTACGGATCAGGATCCAAAATCCGGATTTGTACAGGATATCTCTGGGGCAGCATGAACCATTCATTTTCCTTTTTGACCTCAGCGACTCCGGTATGACGGGAAGTCAAACGACGCTCAGCTCCCCATCCGGAACCACAGACTCTGCCCCGATATTCTTTCCCGGGATATTGGCGGAGCCAGATGCGGGCAGCAGTTCCCGGTTTAACAGATGACAGTTCACTTTCCTTGAAATTTGCCTGAACAAACCATTCTGATGAATCAACAAATGCAAACAACACATCCCCCGGTTTGTAATATCCCCCGGGAGATAATGTCATGTTGACCACATAGCCATCACTCAAAGCAGTCACCACACTCTGCTGACACCATATTTCCTCAAGTTTCAAAGCCTTTTCTGTTTTTTTGATCCGTGCCCCCAGAGCCGTACAATCATGTTTCAGAGCTGCCGCATTATGCTCAGCTGCAGCAGCACGGGCAAGAGCGACCTGCAAATTCCTTTTCTGTTCAACTATATAGTCTTCTGAAACAGCAGCTGCCTTAAACATCTCTTTTCCTCTTGAATAAAGATACCGGAATTTTTCAATATCTGCACGATACGTTTTGATCTCTTCAAGGGCTCGGAGCCATTGAGCCTCAGAACTTTTCAACCGTGCTTCCAATTCTTCTTTTTCGTGTTTCAGTTCCTCTTTCTTAAGCAAATACGGCGCAGCAAACACCGAAAACAACGGAGTTCCCCCGGTGACAAATTGATTATTTTTCACAAAAATCTCAGTGATATATCCAGCAGTCCACGGGGAAACCGGCCGGGTATTGGCAAACACAAATGCATTGGCTGTAAAAGGTTTCACATGCCAATAAAGCCAATAGCCGGAACACATGAGCAGCAGACACAACAGCACGATCACAGGAAGATACTTTTTGATATAACTCATGCAGTGTCTCCATTTTCCATACTTTGACGATTCAGAAAAAGGAGTTCCAACAAAGTTCCCAGCCCAGTGGATATGCTGCGTGCAAAAAAGCTCTCCCAGAGATTGATACGCTGATACGGTCCGGCGATCCAGTCTGATGCAACAGTCAACGCTGCCATAAAAATGATGGAAAACAAGAAAAAATCACCATAATTGTAAAGGACAAAAAAACCCAATGCCCCAACAAAAGGAACCAGAAACACAAAGCGGTAATCCATACGGCAAAACGTTCCGAGCAAAAAACCGCCGACAACAACTCCAATGGGAATGGCGAAAATACGCTGTAATGCAAGTTTTCGCCCGGAAGACGCGGAACTCATACACATTCTTATAAACAAAATCGTCAGCATGATCCAGGAGCCCTGCTTCAATTGTAACATATTGGCAAGAAGATTTCCTATTCCCAGTTCAGCTGACAGCATCAGCGCCTGCCCGGGAGAATATTTCTTGTCCGGCACAAGAAGTGCTTTGTCTTCACCCGTTCCGATAGAGCCAAGTGTCGTAACTGCCATGATAACAACGGCTCCGGCAAAAATGTCAAAGCTCCGGCCGACGGCAGCCTCAAATCCCGGTGGAGCCAGAAAAGCAAGATATCCGGTTATCATCACGACACAGCCCACGCGGTGGTCAGTCAGAGTCGAAAAAGTGAAATAAGCCAGCCCCATGGCAATAATTGTTTGCAGCAGAGGAAATACTCCTGAAACAGAAATCAAAAACTGTGCAGCTGAACCATAAGACGCCCAGATGACCACTTTCAGAAGTCTGAGATTGAACTTCTTGACGTCAGCCAGAAAAGTTGACGCCAGAAAAGTAAAAACAATCATCAGTAAATTTGCTTCAGGTATGCGATCAATTCCCCAGGCCGCAGTCATAAGCAGCATGGCTGAAAGCAAAATTACAGTACGTTTTATTGCGGAACCTGAAACCATCCTCAACACCTCCCCCTCTTAAATATTTATAAATCAGTTTGGTGTTTTTTCAATATTTTTTTGGATAAATATAAGAATATTGTTCTAACTTCGGGTATACTCCTGTTGTTGACACAAGGTGTATCAATTTCATTATTTAAACAATCGAGTAGGAGGGACTTTTGAGGGACAACCTCGCCAGTCCCGTCCTCTCACACCACCGTACGTGCCGTTCGGCATACGGCGGTTCAGTAACTTGTGTACAAATCTGCACCGTCTTTCCTGTCAGTTGCCCGCAAAGG
>JAFWBQ010000022.1 GCA_017507125.1 Lentisphaeria bacterium | reverse complement strand
CTATCCTTACCCGGGCAGCTCACTTGCGTGATTTTCTGCATTCTACACATACTTTGCCTTTCACTTCAAGAAAGAACTGTTACTGTTCGGTCCTTCCCGCTTCTGCGGTACTATGACCTCTGCTGACTTCTCAACGCTCAGCCGTGCATCACTGCACGGGTTGGATTTTTTTCAATCCATACCGTTGAGACCTCCGCGGATAAGTGCATTGACTTTCCATATATCTGCCGCATTTACACCACAAGGTTCGGTCAGTATCGGACTTCGCTTTGTTTGGCAAGCTCATCCACCTTGCGTATGCCTTATATGCGGTTTCTGTTCGTCAGACCGGGATTTTGCTATTGCCTTTTTTCAGATTCCACCTCACAATGGACACCCTTGGCTTTCGCTGACAGTTCCTACTGACAAGGCCTGTATCGGACTTTCACCGACGAGTCAATGCGCGTGCCGCGCATACCAAAAGCCCCGCGGCCGTAGAAGCAGCGGGGCACCGGGAGCTGATGAACTTACTTGCTGATGCGCGTGGTCATGGCATATTCGCAGCTTTCGCCGGGTTTCAATGCGGCGGAAGCAAAGATGGATTCAAAACTGCCTGCGCGGGAAGCAGTATCCCAGCAATAGATGATGGCGGGCAGATCCCCGGGGTAGGAAACTGCCACCTTGCCCTCAATGTCAGGAGCCGTCAGGAACGCCTCTTTACCATTGGTGTCGATGATGGGATCTTTACCGACACCCCGCTCAGCCTGAACGTTCCGCGATTCCCCCAGACGGAATGCCCAGGGTCTGCCGGTGCGGGGCTGGGTGACACCGTCATCCATGGTGATCGCCCCCACAGGGAGTCCTGCGCCGCCCATGAGAGAGGGCATACTGTGGAATCTGAATGAGAAAGGAGTGGTTTCAGCATCGCTGGTGTTGATGACCTGAAGTTTCCGGGTGAAGCTCTCAGGACCGAAAGTATCAATGATCTTATAGGTAACGCCCTGAAGAGCAGAGTTGTCATCTTCAGAAAGAACTTTGGTCATGACCATTTCGATGCCTTCAGGAACGCCTTTGACACTTTCGATCTTGACGCCGCTGCTCAAGTTGAAAGCGGCTGAAGCGGGACACCAGTTGCCCACAACTCCCCAGCCGAGAGTGAAATTCCTTGCCAGCAGCTCTCTGCCGAAAGCGTACCAGCGCGAAACTCTGCCGCCGTGAACAGGATCCACATTGAGCTCATAAGCCGGAGCAGTGATTTTGACGGTGTATTTTTCAACTTCAGCTTTGACACCGTTGGACTCAACTTTGCCGATGGCGGCATAGTTATTCACAGGATCTTCAACAGAGGGAGCATCAGGATCGTAGTTGAAAATCAGTTTGCCCCTTTCGTAATCGTGGCGCATAACCATATCGCGCCACTCCTGATTGGGGGAGTTGTCCCCCAGATCGGCGCCGATTTCCATGTTCCAGAGGTGGTCGTAGTTGATGGCACGGAGCGCGGCGACCACACGGTACCAGTTGATGGAACCGGTAAAGAATCCGGGCGCCATGTGCTTGTCAGAGCCGAGCCATCCGGAAATGGGCAGTACGCCGTCAGGTGACATGGGGCCCACGTTGTCGTGGATGTGCATGGCTTTCAGATATTTTCCGGCGCGGAGAATGAAGTCCTCATGGTCGGGTTTGGGGCAGAAGTGAAGATGACCGGTGTCAAGACAGAGTCCAAGATTTGAGGGGAATCCCATATCTTCCAGATTGGCATAGACATCTTCAAATGTTTCGTAGGGGAGATTTTCCAGACAGATGCTCATGCCGTCGGGCAGATCTGAGAGGAGTTCGGTGAGGGATTTCACCCGGATGGCACGGACCGCCGCCGGATCTTCACCATGGAGGATCTCATCATAGCCGCCGCAGTGCAACACCGCAGAAGTGATGCCGACAGCGTGATACATACGGCAGTAGAGGCGGTGGACTTCCACATTGGCGCGACGCAGATTTTCATCTTTTTCGGTAATGTATTTGTGCAGAAGCAGGTGTCCCTGACGGAACTTCAGTCCCTGATCTTCGGCGTAATGGCGGAATGCCTTCCACTCTTCCGGGGTGCGTTCAACCATCATTGCACTGTGTCCGGAACCCATTTCAGCATAGCTGAATCCGGCTTTGACGATCCGTTTGACAGCAGCTTCAGGGGATTTTCCGGCGACGTAACTTGAAATGGAAAGTTTGATTGACATATCTTTTTCCTTTGTGATTTTACAGGAGAAACACCTGTTTTTGTCTGATTACTGTAATATAGCACACAAAAAATTATCTTCAACGGAAAAATCGGTAAATTTGAGCTTTTTATTTTCTTGAAATTTCACTCTTTCCGCTGTATATTGAGTCAGTAGAAAACCGCAACTGTTACAGGAGGACTCATTATGTGGGATAAAGAGATCGCCATTGATCAGGTCAGAGCCATCACTCTCAAAGGAAAGATCTTTTTCGGTGTCGGCGCCATTACGCGCATTGAAGAGATCGTCAACGAACTCAAAGCTGAAGGCGTTGAAAGTTTTCTGGTCGTCACCGGGAAAAATGCTTATATCTCCTCCGGCGCCTGGGAGGTCATTGAAAGCGTCATGCTTTCCAAAGGTGTCAAATTCGCCGTCTACTCCGGCGTCACCCCCAACCCCACAGCGGAACAGGTGGATACCGCCGTTGAAGTGGGCCGCTCCATCAACGCTTCCGCCGTTATCGGTATCGGCGGCGGCAGCGCCATTGACGCCGCTAAAAGTGCCGCCATCATGCTGAAATATCCGGAACGCAAATGCGCCGATCTCTATGAATATGCCTTCACCCCTGCTGAAGCGCTCCCTGTGGTGGCGGTAAACCTGACTCACGGCACCGGCACCGAATGCAACCGTTTCGCGGTGGTGTCGATCCCTGAAAAGAACTACAAGCCCGCCATTGCCTATGAGCTGATCTATCCCCGTTATGCCATTGATGATCCGGCCCTGATGACGGGGCTTTCTGAAGCTCAGACCCGTTACGTGAGCATCGACGCCATGAACCATGTCATCGAAGCTGCCACCAGCCGTTCAGCCAATCCTCTTTCCATCCAGCTTGCTGCAGAGACGATCCGTCTGGTGACCGAATATCTTCCTCTTGCCGAAAAAAATCCCAAAGATCTGCGGGCACGCTATTTCCTTGCTTACGCCGCCTTGATCGCCGGATGGGCATTTGACAACGGGTTGCTCCATTACACTCACGCTCTTGAACATCCTCTGAGTGCGGTGCAGCCCAAGCTCGCCCACGGCCTGGGACTTGCCATGCTTCTGCCGGCAGTGGTGGAAAATATCTGGCCCGAATCCGGTCCCATTCTTGCTCAGCTTTTCGCTCCCTTCGCCCCCGGACTCGACGGCTCACCCAAAGGAGCTGCCAAAGGTGCCCGGGCGGTCCAGAAGTTCCTGGTCACCCATGGCGTATCGGAAAAACTCTCTGATCTGGGCTTTACAGAAGACGACATCCCTGTGCTGACGGAACTTGCCGTCTCGACCCCTTCTCTGGGAGGACTTCTGGAACAGGCGCCCACCTTTGCTGACCGGGTGGCGATCAACGCCATTTATCTCAACTCCATGACCATGAACCCCTGAAAATAATGAAATACCGTGACGTTATCATCGCCGAGCCCAACGGCTTCTGTTCCGGAGTCCGCAATGCTCTGGCGATGATCGAAAAAAAACTTGAGACCATCACCGGAAACATCTATATCCTCAAAGGATTGATCCACAACAACGGTATCGCCGCAGAACTTAAAAAATGCGGATGCATTTTCGTTGACGATGTGGAAGAGATCCCACCGGGGGCAGAGACTGTTTTCGGTGCTCACGGTGTCTCTCTCAAGGTCAAAAATCTTGCCGCAGAGAAAATGCTCCGGGTGACCGATGCCACCTGTCCCCTGGTGGAACAGCTGCAGCAGCAGGCACACGCCGTAACGCCGGAAAAGGAGCTGGTGCTTTTCGGCCATCCCGGGCACCCTGAACTCGAAGGCGTCATCGGACACGCCGGGACAAAAAAAATATTTGTCATCAGGACCCCGCAGGAAGTTGAGGAGCTTCCGGAACTGGATGCCCCCGTTCTGCTGGTGCAGACCACTTTGAGCCATGTGGAAGCCGAGAAGGTCAAAAAGGCACTTAAAACAAGGTTCCCCAACGCGGAAACGCCGGGGAACATCTGCCGGGCAAGTCTTTTGCGCCAACAGGCGGTGGAACGTTTGGCTCCTGAGTGCGATCTTTTTGTGGTGGCGGGTTCCTCTCACAGTTCCAATGCCAACCGTCTGCGTGAGACCGCAGAAAGATGCGGTGTCAGATCCGTGCTGCTGGACTCCCCCGGCGAGGTGACACCGGAACTGCTGGCAGGTGTCAGAACCATCGGGCTCAGTGCGGCGGCAAGTACGCCGGAATACCAGATCGAAGCGCTTCGCAAGGCTCTTGAAGAAACTCCGTAAATCCGCTCCGGGAACGCCATGTATCAAAAGCTCTCTGCAAAGTGTATATTTCTCTTTACATTCTTCCTCTTTCTGCTGCTTCCGGCAGGGGAGTTCCGCATCGTTGCCACAGCTGACATACACGGTGACTTGCGCGCTCTGGCACTTCTGGCACCTGAAATACGCCGTGCCAAACCGGATCTTCTTCTCGATGCCGGAGATTTGACAGGAGGCAATCTGGTGGCGGAACTTGACGGCGGCAGTTCCATGATCCGGGCGCTCAATCTTCTGAAGTACAACTTCCGTATTCCCGGCAATCACGATTTTGACACCAGTCAAAGTGCTTTTGCGGCACAGTGCCGCTTGTTCCGGGGCGAAACTCTGGGCGGAGACTGGCGCTGGGGGAACCTTCAGGGGATTTCCTGGCGGATCGTTTCAAAAGGGAAATTCAAGGTGGGAGTCATCGGTCTTACGGAACCCGGCATCAGCCGCCGCCACCTGAAGGTGGATTCCGCTCCTGTTTTCATCCCGTGGCAGACGGCTTTGGAGAATGCCCTGAAAAAACTGCGCTCTGCCGGAGTCCATTACACACTCCTTCTCTGGCACAACGGGATCGATGCCTTTCCCCACGGCGTAAAGCATGCGCTGAAAAATGTCAACGGGATCGACCTTGTCATCGCCGCCCACTCTCACAAAGAAAATCCCGGTGCCATGTACGGCAGCATCTACATCATTCAACCGGGAGCCTATGCAAAATATGCGGCAATGGTCTCAATACGCTACAATGATGAGACTTTGAAGATCGAACATATAAACTCCGGACTTCTCCGGGGTGTTTCCGGTGTAGAGGCTCCTGACATCAAAGCTCTGAACAAAAGCGCTGTAAAACCCTGGTATCCGAAAATATACAGCAAGATCTGCCGCAAAGGAGATTTGAGTTACAACAGCTTCCCTGCACTGGGCGCCTGTGCCCTCCGTGAAGCCGGCGGCACTCAGGGGGCTGTATTTCTTTCATCCATTCCCCGGAGCAGCTCACGAAACGCTGAGTGCTACCGGGATCTCTTCCACCTGATGCCCTTTCACAATACTCTCTGCACTGTGGAACTGAGCAGAAAAGAGCTTGCCATGCTCCTTGAGGATCTTCATAAAAACAACCGGAAATACCAACGTCTCATGGGGGTTGCCGGATTCCGCTGGAACTTCAAAAAACGGTGCATTGAAAATTTCCACGGCAACAGGATCACCCTGACCGTCAGCAGCTATCTCATGGTCTCATCCCCCGTTCTGCGCCGTGCGGCTCATAACAGCAGCCGCTGGCAGCATCTGGGGATCCCAGAACGGCATGCTGTTGAGCAGTTCCTGAAAAAGCGCAAAGGCGCTTCATCGGGCAGAAGGTAACAGAGAGGTTCCCCCCTCCGGAAAATCATCCCAGCACAGGGAAAGGATTATTCTCTTTTCTGACGGCGACGCACTCCATTTCCACCAGCCATGCGGGACGGCACACAGGGGCCTTCAGCACCACAAGGGGAATATCGGCAGAGATCCCTGCACGGGCGATCTCTTCAAGGGCGATCCCGGCGTCGCACTTATCTCTGAGGTAAAGGGTACCCCATTTGATATCACTCATCTCCCCGCCGCCTTCGGCAAGAAGCGCCCGGATGTTTTCCAGAAGCCGCCGGGTCTGAAGACGGACATCCCCCGGATGGAGCACGTTCCCCTCTTTGTCGATGCTGGCGGTGCCTGAGATGAAAAAATGAGAACGATCCCCCCAAATCATCCTTGTTCCCCTTTCAAAACTGACACCGTAGATGGCAGTGGGACTCAAGTTTTCAAGAGCGTAGAGAAACTGTATCTGTTCTCTGCGGATCCCGCTGAAGCTCAGAGAATCCATTCTGACGAGCCGGTGGGGATCAGCGCATTCCCCTTCAATGCCGGTACTTGTGATGAAATGGGTATCACGGGTCATACCTCTGGTGGCAAAATAATCGTTTCTTGCTTTGACAAGTCCGGCATAGTTATTGTCAACATCCTTGCAGTAGATCCATGTTCTCACTGTATTGAGTTCAACAGATAATTTTTTACCGGTGATAAACTCATCCAGTTCGGCAAATTCCACCGCCATCTGGTCGTAACTGTCCCCCTTTGAAGTGTTGCTCTGAAACCAGAAAGGGGTATAATTTTTCATGGCGCGCCAATTTTTCCAGCACCATGACTCAAGGGCGATCCGGGAATCCACAGGTGCCTGCCCCACCACGGAAACAAAAGAAGAGCGTTCCCCCAGCACTTCACGGAGCACCGGCTCCTGATTGGCAGGGTCGCTCAGGTGAAAGCGCAGCAGAAATTCATCTTCCTCAGAGCATCCGTACAAAGCAAGCTGTTGAGAGTACTCCTCAAGAAGTACCTTCAAGTCACCGGAAAAGTTTTCGGTTACGGGAGCTTCAAGGGTAAAGAAATGCTCTTCGATCCCCTGGGGATCTGCGTTGAAAGAGGTGTGTTTTTTCATGTTGTCACCTGACTGTTAAGCGAAACATGGGAAGATGGAAGGCAGTGGAGGAAGAACGCCACTCCTTGCGCCGGTTATCCCAGTATTTGAAAGTATATTTGACCTTGGCTGGTATGTTCACATTGCAGTTTTCAGCCTTGGGATCGGCAGTAAAAATCAGACGGTAAAGATCTTTTCTGACTTTGACAGCCTTCATGGAAACCCCCTTGGGGGCATCGGGCAGAGTGATTTCGGCGGCAGGCTCCCTGTGTCCGTGAGTCACCCGGTAAAAGAGATCTGCACTAACGCTTTTTCCTTTTCGCAAATTGATTCTGTAATTGAACTTTTTGTCAAAGTAAAAGCGGTCGCCGTAGCTGTGGAGCCATGTCCGCATGAAGATCAGCTGCCGGGAGGGCACATAGTGGGTGTAGGCAAAGGCCTGCATAGCGGCATCGGCACCGATCACCCGGCGGCGGGTGCGTCCGTGAACCGCCCAGAGCTCCGGATAAACGGGTAAAAATTCCCCCTTGACCCATCCGGTCACAAAGGAGATTTGACTTTCAGAAGCGCCTTTGGGGATGGATTTGATACCGCCGATAGAGATATTGGGTGCATTCTTAAGTTCAAAAGAGATTTCTCCATTGAAGCCGTCGCGCTTCTCAACGACAACTTTCACCGGATCCGCCCCCGAATCAGGGGAAAGCCACACGCCTGAAGGCACCATGTAAACTCTGAAATCAGGTCTCGGACGGTCAAGGCGCAGGAAGAATCCGTAATCAGCGCCCCCTGCGGAAGCGGTATCAGAAAGCTGCAC
Source organism: Lentisphaeria bacterium (assembly GCA_017507125.1). Lineage (GTDB taxonomy): Bacteria > Verrucomicrobiota > Lentisphaeria > Victivallales > Victivallaceae > UBA1784. Next base: position 16,005 of record JAFWBQ010000022.1, on the reverse strand, counting down.
TGTATAAATTCCGTCGGCAGGAGCCTTGAAAGAAACAAAAGAGTCCACATGCTGCATATTGAGTCCGATGAGGGGGCGCTCAAAGTCATCGTTGAAGGCGAGTTGTTTGCCGTCAGGAGCGATGATCTTCAAAGAGGAGTCCAGAGGCGAACCGAGGCGGCGGGCGAAAACTTCAGCCGCGATCTTCTGATTTTTGCGGGCCTTGAATTTGAATACTTTCACTTCGCCGGGCTTGGAAACACTTCCCGAAACCAGCTTCGGCAGTTCAAGCACCGTCTCAGCGGCGGCGTGTTCACAGATCTCCGGGATCCCCAATGCGGGAGGAACAAGAGCGGGACGCTGATATTTGCCGCGCGCCACATTGATGCGGTAGACGAAGTCTTCACGTCCCCGGTAGAGGGCATCCCGGATCTCAAGGGTGTAAAGAGCGTCGGCGGGGGCTGTAAAATCCAGCACCGGATCGGGGTCAAAGTAGTTGTCATCGGCATAGGCGAGAACCTTGCCGGCAGCGTCTTTCACCGCCAGCACAGGCTGGAAGTTCCCGGGCACACCGTCGCCGATAAAGGGGTTGAGCTTTCTGCCTTTGAGAGCGAAGTGGCAGCTTTCCCCTTTCTTGAGACGGAATTTGAAGTGATCCACCTCTCCCGGTTCGATCTGACCGTTGACCACACCGGGAATGGTAAATTCGACAGGCTGTCTTTTGAGGGGGGGCATCTGATAATTCTGCTCCCTGAACTCAGGTTCCCTGCCGATGTAGAAAAGAAGGGGATTTGTCCCCCGCAAATTATTCTTTCCGCCCACAAGGATACGGAACTCACGGACTCCCGGAGCGGCGTTTTTGTCGATTTTCAGAGTCAGAACCAGTTTCTGACCGATGGCGGGACTTGCCTGAAGGGAGTTGGGACGCTCAAAGATCCCCTTGCACGCCAGAGAAAGCATGAGGGGATCCAGCTGATCCAGCTGCTCCATGAAATGATTGTAACGCCAGACACCGAAGTTTTTACTTTTCCTGTAAGGCTGCCTGTGTTCCCCGGCAAAGACCCGGCGCATGTACTCTCTTGCCCAGGCATTCTGTTCACCGCATCCGGCATAGAAGGTTCCCGGAGCCCCCTGACACTGAAGCAGAGTAACACCGGGAGAATCCAGCAGGATCCGTCTGTTTCCCCACAGTCCCTGTCCGCCGACAATGACCTGGATCGTATCCCCGGCACGGGCGCCTGCGGGATAAATATAACCGATGGTGGTAGCTGAAAGAACCGGTGTCAAAGCCAGAAACGACCACAAGAGAAGATTTTTCCGGACTCTTTGCATAATAGGGGCCCCCCTTTTCTGAAAATTGATGATGATTAATGGTGATAACTGAATTCGCTGGTATTTACAAGTGCCCAGAAAAGATCCTGCCAGAATTTCCAGCGCATCCGGGGCGAAAAGTTGTTATGATACTTCTGTGCCGCCCGGCGCTCGCTGACTGTGGGATAACGTGAAAGTACGGTCAGATAAGCAAGATCGAGCTGTGTATCCCAGGTCATACCGCGTCCTCTGAAAACGTATCCGGGCAGACGGGTGATCTGGTTGTAAAGGACCCCTGAATTCATCAGGTGGAGCCGCTGGGCACCGGTGGAGTTGTTGTTGCGCTCAGAGATCTTGCCGGAGTCTCTGGGGGAGCGTCCGAACTTGTCAAGGGTCCCCGTTGACATACTGCCGTCAGCCAGAGAAACGGCGGAGCTCCCTCTGGGGATAAAGGTAAAAGGCTCCGGAATAACACTGACAAAGCGCTCATAGTTCCTTGTCAGAGAGCTCAAGGCGTCGCAGATGATCTCTGACTCAAGACGGCGCACCGGATAGACCGCCAGATATTTTTCGTGCCGGGCAAGCTCCGACGGCTTGCAGCGCCAATCCGCCTGAAATGCCCGTGAGTTGAGGATCAGACGGTAAAGAGCCCTGGTTGAGAAAGCATGCTTTTTGAAATAAGCTGTCAGATGCGCCATTACCGCTTCATCTGCCGGATCATTGGGACGTGTTTCCCCGAAAAGCCGCTCCCACATGCCCTGCCGGGGCAGCGCCATATCGTCAACAGGGTTGGCAATGCCGGTACCGGTCATCCAGTACCAGGCGCGATTGACATACGCCCGTGCCAGGATGGGATTGTCTTCATCGCAGAGCCAGTCGGCAAAGACCCGGCGCGGATCCTGCTCTGCGGTATTGATCCTGAAAACTCTGCCGTCAGGTGTCCGGCACTGGAGTTCTGCGGCTGCGGGATCATTATAGACGATCTCCTCTTTCCACTCTTTCGTCGACTTGAAGCGCACCCTTGAGAAGAAGGCGGCAAAAAGCTCCTGCTCCTTCTTTGACATGGAGCCCGGATTGAAGTTCATCAAAGCCAGAGCGGTTCCGGCAGCAAGTCCCTTCGGAGTGCGGTCGGCATTGGCACGGAAGAAGTTGGCAGGAGCGATCCTGAAGTTGCTGCCGTTGGAAACAAGAAGTTCCTCTGCGACCTTGCGCCAGGAGCGGTCCTCAAGAGTCAGCTGATAAAAATACCGGTAATAGCACTGGACCGCATTGGGCCACAGATTGATGGGGAACTCAGACTTGATGCGGAACATATCGGCGTAACGCATTGCCATGGTTTCAGCAAAAACGGGTGTATCAAGAAAAGCGTCAATAAGTTTTGCCCGTTTTTCCGGATCCCTGTCGCTGATGAAACTTTTCAGTTCATCGACCTTCGGGAGTCTGCCCAGAACCCGGAATGAAAGACGGCGGAAAAAAGCGGCATCGTCGATCACAGCGCCGGGGGTCACTCTGTGTTTTTCCCACGAACGCTCAAGGCATTCATTGAATCCGGCGACCTCTCCGGAAAAAGTCCCGGCACTCAATGTCACAAAAACAGCAGCAAATGCCGCAAAGAACAGGAGTTTTTTTACCATGTTGACACCTCAATTTCAGGCAAATTACAACTTCAGTACGATTTTAATATAGTACCGCAAACTTTTAAAGTCAACCCCCTGCAGGAAAAAATCCGTCAACTTCTCTTTGCCGGAAGCAAACCCGGCTCTTTCATCACAGTTGAGCAGCCGCTGTTCCAAAAGAAGAATGGAGAGATGACAGGGGGTTCTTAAAAATGACCGACCGGTCATCAAAAGAAAAAAAGGGGCAAAATTATCGTTTTTTTTCGTGTTTCGGGTTGAAAAAATTTAAAAACAATGCTATAATATTCAAAAGTACCGAAACATTGTCTTTAAAATGAGGATTTATTATGAAATTGACAAAGAGTTTTGTCCAGAAAACCCTGGCTTTGATCGCCATTGTTGCCGTTGGAGGATGCTACAGTTACAAGCCTGTCCCCAAATCGACCCTTTCAGACAGCTTCACCCACCGTGAAAAAGATGCCTCCGACAAACTGCTCGATGGTATTGAGAAACTGACCCTTGCTCAGGCTCAGCGTATTGCTCTGAAAAACAATCCCAGCTACATCGCTGCCCACCACGCCATCGAAGCGGCACGGTTCCGCTACTATCAGGCCATGGGTGCCTGGCTCCCCAGCGTAAAAGCCTCTTTCAGCCTTTCACAGAGCCACAGCTGGACCCGTGATGCCGATGCTCACGGCAAGCAGCAGACCAATAATTTCGCCACCAACACAGGACTCAGAGCCTCCTGGCTGCTTTTTGACGGACTTGCAAGAGAATTCAGCATCAAGGCGCAGAAGAGCAGTGTTGAATACCAGAAAGAGATGGATGCCGACCACTGCCGCAGAATGATGTACGCCGTGGCTCAGGCATACAACAATGTGCTTCTTGCCATTGCCCAGCGCCGGATCGCGGAAGAAAACCGCAAGTTCCAGCAGATCTCCCTGAAAGACACCAACTACAAGTTCCAGGCGGGAGCCGTTCCCCTGAGCGATGTTCTCAACTTTGAGATCCTGATGAACGGTGCCGATGTGGATATGATCACCGCTGACTACAATTATGAAATTTCCCTCTATGCTCTGGCAGTTCTCATGGGCTACCCCGAAGGAACGCTCCCCGCTCACATCAAGTTCCCCATCGAACTGGATCTGAATTTCCATGAACTGCCTGCTGTTGAGATCTATCTTGACGCGGCTCTCGCCAACCGTCCCGACCTGAAAGCCTACCGCACCCAGCTTGAGACCGCCCGTTACAATCTCTACACCAAATACAGTGCCTACTCCCCCACGGTCAGTGCCTTCTTTGATCTCGGCTTCGGCACCAGTGCAAATACCTACCGTGACTGGAGCTACAAGAGATCTCACACCTACAGCAACACCCCTTCCATCAGCTACGGACTCAGCGTTGAGTGGACTCTCTTCAACGGATTTGCCCGCTACAACACCATGCGCGAATATCAGGCAAATGTCGCCATTGCCGACTACAACGTTGCCAATCAGTGGTTCACAGTGGTAAACGAAGTCCGCAACGCCTACGCCAACTACATCCGTAACGTGAAACAGACCCGTCTGAACAAAAAGATCCGGGATCTCGCCGCCAAACAGCGTGACCTTGTGGATGATGAATACCGCGCCGGTAACGCCGAACTGACCCGTCTCAACGAAGCTCAGCGCGACCTGGTCTCTTATGAGTCCAGTCTGGCAACCAGCTACATCTCTGTTCAGAACGCCAAGGCACAGCTTGACAACGCCGTGGGCGCCAATACGGCCGCTTTCTACGAAACCCGTGAAAGCGCCGCCTCTGATCGTGCCCCCGGATTGGAAAGTCTGGCTCCCGCTGAAAAGAAAACGCCCCAGACTCCTCTTCAGAAGCCTCAGCAGCAGGTCAGCGTTCCCGGCCCCATCCTCAAGTCCGGCGTTCCCGCTGTCCGTCAGTCTGAAGCAAAAGCGGCTCCTGCGCCCCGCAAAAAAGCTGCCCCTGCGGCACCTGCTGTCAAAGGGAAAAGCGAAGCAGAGAAAGCCGGGATCCCTGCTTCTCCCACGGCTCCGGCTCCCGCAGCCCAAAAGTAATCGCGGCAGCTGTTTTTTCCCGGAGTGCTCCAATGCTTTTCAATTCCAAAAGACGCATCACCCTCAAAACTTTGGGGGATAAGATACTTGCCAGTGTGGCTGAACCGGTACTTAATGTGGATGATGAGATCCGCCGGATCGCCGGAGAGATGATAGAAGCAACCGTCGTCTTCAACGGCATCGGTCTGGCGGCGCCCCAGTACGGTGTTTCCAAACGTATGGTGGTGCTGGATGTTCCCCTTGACTCCATGAGTGAGCTCCCCACCCCCGGTGAGGAACTGCTGTTGCCGCGGATGCCTCTGGTGCTCATAAATCCTGAGATCATCTCAACTTCTTCCAGCAAGAGCACACGGGATGAAGGTTGTCTTTCTGTTCCCGATATCTACGCCCCGGTGGAGCGCCCGGAAAAGGTGGTGCTCCGCAGCATGACTCTCGATGGGGAGATGATCGAAGTCGAATGCGGCGGTCTGCTGGGCAGATGCATCCAGCACGAACTGGATCATTTGGAAGGCAAATGTTTCACTGACCGTCTTTCCCCCGAAGCCGCCCGCGAAGTGGCGGGGGAGATCAAACGTCTCATCCGTTACGGTGAAAAGAAGTCCTTTATGCGGACAAAGAGTGTAAAATGACCCCCAGAGCAGGATTTTTCAAAGCCTTCTTCGGCAGCTGCTGCGGGAGAGATATATTTTACACCCTGCGTCACCACTCCTGGGTCAGGTGTCTTACTCACCTTTTTCTGCTGAGCCTTATTACCGGCTGTATCATCGGCAATGTCCAAAGCCGCCGTTTCACAAGTCTCATTGATGCTTCTCAAACGGCCTTTACTGCACTTTTCGGGCAATCGGTCTGGGTCACTCCCCCGACAGGCTCATGGAACTGGGTCTGCCCTGTAAAGGACCCGCACACGCCCCGGGAAATGACACTTCCCGGCGGAGGAAGACTCTACTATACCGGCAGCAGCCGCGCCATCCCCAAATCGTTGAAAGAGATTTCCGGCGCGGCCGTCGTATGGAGTCCCTCTGAACTGGGTATTTCCGTTCCTGTTGCCAACGGCGAATACAACTGCGTCATCATCGACCGTTCTGCGGCCCGGATCGACCGTTTTTCCGGCAGCAGTTCCGCTTTGGAAAGGGTCTTTCAGAGAGCCCCGGATAAGGCCGCTCTGGAAAAGATCCTCTCCCGGGACAAGTTGAGAAAAGAGGAGGCCGCTCTCCTTTTCATGGCTTTGAATTTTCTTTTTTCCATCTCACCTGTCATCGGAACGGTTTTCTGGAACTTTTTCCTCACTCTTCTTTACACCGGCATCTTTATCGGGATGTACCGTCTGCTCAACGGTCCCTCAGGAAGACTTCGTTTTCTGACTCTGAAAGAGATGTGGAAATGCGGTATTTATGCGGCTTTTCCCGCCATGGCTGTGGCAACATTCTTCCCGGTTCTGGATCTGCCCCTGGTCTCTTATGAAACAGTTTTCATGATCGGTCTGCTGCTCTACTGGCTCTCTGTCATCGCCAGACTGGAACGTACTCCTGATGATAATGAGGTGAACAATGCAAACTAACAACAGCTTTCTATCTGCCGCTCCCCAAGCCGAAAATTTCTGGCTTCTTCCCAACTGGTACACTCATCTTGCGGCACACACTTTTATCACAACATTCATTCCGATACCGAAGGATGCCCTGGAACTTCTGAAAGAGGGGGCTCTCGACGATTTGGATGAAGAAGAGCGCATTGATGCCATGATGATCGAAGAACTGCGTCAGCCCATGGCAGAGATCCCCGGCAACTGTTTTCTGTGCGTGGACAGCTGTGCCCCCACAGATACGGAGCGGTTCCGGGTCAAAGGAGGATCAGTCTACTCACCCCGCAGTGCCTGGCGGATCCTGAGAGAAAGCGAAAAGGTACGCAATGCCGCCAGAGCCGGCGAAGTCACCTCTATCTGTCTGCGTCCTTTCCGCAATATGACAGCGGCACGGGAGTTCCGTCTTTTCATTGTTGACGGTAAACTCAAAGGCATGAGCCAGTATCACCTGATCCGTCACTTCCGCCGTTTGGAAAAGATCAAAGAAAACCTCTGGAACAGATGTCAGCTTTTTATCAATGCAAAATCCTGGCGGCTTCCCAAAGGAAATCTTGTTATGGATGTCTATTTCACCGCCAATTATGAAAGGATCATGATCGTCGATCTCAATCCCTGGGGCGGCGAAACGGATCCCAAACTTTTCAAGTGGTCAGAGGATTGGCAGAGTGTACCGGGACTCCGGGTCATGGCGCCTCCCACTGAAATATCAGGCGATGTCAACGTCTCTTTCTGAAACGGACTTTTCTTTTGAATACCGCAACCTCTTTGCGGTATTTTTTTCAGTTTGACGAGGTAATTGTAAAAATAAAGGGAAAGGTTCAAATCATGGCAAATACATTCAGGAACCAGTTTACCGTAACACCTCAGGTTTTGAGAGTTTCAGATGAAGAAAAAAGAATCATTATTCACGCCCGGCAGGGACACGGACGCAAACTCCTTGATATGGTAAGCGCTTACCGCCTGGTTGCTATGTACCAGCCTGTCCCCGGCGAGAACCGCAAATGGCTGAAAACGCTCCCTGAAGGAAAATTGAAGCGTCTGCCCAATGGCGACCTTGAGCTTTACGCCCGGCTCCCCAAAGAGGGGGAGTACACGCTCTATCTTGAAAAAGCAGCCGGAGAGGGAGACTCCGCAGAAGTGATGACCTTTGCCGTTTACGCTCTTGAAAAGGATCTTTTCAATTTGCGTCCGTGGAAAGGGGATTTTCATATCCACAGCAGTGAATCCGACGGCAAAGAGACCCCTGAATTTGTCATGGCGACCTGCCGCCGGGATGGTTTTGACTTCATGGCACTCACCGACCACCATCAATATGCCCCCTCGCTTGCGGCGCAGAAAGGGGCTTGTGAATGCAACTGCGATATGCTGGTTCTCCCCGGTGAAGAGGTCCATCTTCCCGGCAACGCGCCCCATATCATCAATTTCGGCGGTAACAGGAGCATCAATGAACTCGCATGCCGGGATGAAGAAAAATACCGCCGGGAGTCTATGGAATATGCAAAAACACTCCCCGAAAATATGGACAGTATCAACCGTTTTGAGATCGGCGCTTCAGAATGGGCCTTTGACCGCATACGGGAAGCGGGCGGCGTTGCCATGTTCTGCCACCCCTACTGGCACTGGCAATATCACAATTACGTTGATGAAGAGGTGATAGATCATCTGCTTGACCACAACAGATTTGATGTTCTTGAGGTCTTCGGCGGCATGTCAAAACAGCAAATTGAAATGAACATGCTCGCCATGCACCGCTGGCAGGAGGAACGTGCCAAAGGTAAAATCATCCCCGCCGCCGGTGTCAGCGACGGTCACGGATGCGACACGAGCGTTTCCAACTGGTATTACACCATTATCTTTGCGGAAAAACTGGAGTTCCCTCTTCTGGCAGAGGCGATCCGCGCCGACAGATGTGTGGGGGTCCACAGACTCCCCGGAGAGCACCCTATCCTTGCCGGAAACTTCCGTTTCTGCAAATTCACCTACTTCCTCTTCCGGGAGTTCTATCCCCGCCACGATGAGATCTGCCACCTTGAGGGAACCATCATGCGAAGCTATTACAGCGAAGGCTCCATCAATGCACCTGAGGTAATCAGCTCTCTTTCAGGAGCAGTGGCTTCATTTATGAGGAGCTTCTGGGAAAAAAATTGAATACCCCGTCACTCCGTTATGCAAAAAGGCTGCAAGAGTTTGAATCCCTTGCAGCCTTTTTTATGGCGGGAGTTGCACCCTTTATCTGGTGACCTCCCTGACGCTTACATGGTCGACCCATGCTGTGCCTGAGGCCTTACGCAGAATGAAGTTGATATACGGCTTGCTTTTCCTGCCGCAGTCCTCAGGGGTCTTGGACCGGAACTGGAATCCGGTCCAGCTGCAGCTGCCCTCCATCTGCACCGGCATGGCGGGGAAGTACCGGCACTTGCCGTTGCCGTAATCAAAACGGACATAGAAACCGCTCCACTCCTTATCCAGCTTTTTGACATTGTCAAGTTTCACATAAAAGTTCACTTCGTACTCAGCGTTGGGTTTAAGCTGAGGCATATACTGATAGCAAGCGACAGAGCTCCTTTTGCCGCAGTTGAGCTTGAGGGAGTTTCCGGCAGTCATAAAGTACTGACTGTCCATGCGTTCCGGGCGGATCGACCAGGCGCCGTTTTTGATCTGAGCGGGATCAAAATCGGCATTGCGGAGCAAATTGGGTTTTTCCGCAGGAGCTTTGAAAAGAAGTTTGCCGAAACGGGAAACTTCAGAAAGTTTTCTGACAAAGGGACTCCAGCTGTAAACGGCAGTGCCCACCTTTTCGCCGCTGAGGACACGGTAACGGGCAAAGTTGATGCGGATCCCGTCAGGAGCACTTTTGCTCAGATTCTTACGGGGGATACGGATCTCAGTGTTCCATCCCTTGCCGGGTTCAACAAAAGTTTTGACCTCTGCGCCGCTGTTCCACTTGTGATTTTCGACTCCTTTGGTCACTTCAAGATCGGTAAAAGCGCCCCTGGCATTGACAAGGATCTGATAGTAGTGTTCCCGGTTTCCGTCGGGAGAGATGAAAAGTTCAGCGGTGGAGTCCTGCCAGATCTCGCTGTCATCAAACTTACGGTCGGCGGCAGCGATCTTTTCCGTCTTGGGTTCATCCCACTTGAAGCAGAAGTAGTAGTTATCTTTGTCATAGGTCATTTTGGCGACGCTCATGACTTCAACAGGTTTGTTGTCAATGGCGGAAAGATAGAGTGCAGGTGTTTTCTTCCATGGGGCGTCATCCAGTTTTCCGTCGATTTTGACAGGAGTTTCTGCGGCAACCACCGGGAAGGCCCAGGATTTCACAGCATCGTTGGCACTGTGAAATTTGCAGGCCTCAGCCATGAGGGGCTCCATAAACTCTTTGCGGACAAACTTGATACGCTCACGGATAAGTTTGTTTTTGGCGGCAAGTTTCTCTGCCTTGTCAAAGAGTCCGTTGATGCGTTTGAGCTCATCGGGAGTGTAAATCTTGCTCCAGAGAACAAGCTCCGAGGGGAAGATGGTCACAGGCCCCGCTGAAGTTTCAACCACATTGGCGGCGATCTTCTTCCAGTTGCGTTCAATGGTATCAAAGAACTCCTTCATGGGAACGGCGGCGGGACCGTAGAAAACTTTTGCGTGTTCATCAAGAAGTTTTTCCACGTCGGTATCGGGGTCCCAGGCAAGTTTGCCGAATACGTGGTAGGTGAGATAATTGTGCATCAGCACATCAGATTCGCACTCAATGAAGATGCCGAAAATATAGGGACGTGCCCGCTTGATAAAACTGGAAAGAGAACGGGGCGTGGTGTGGGGGATCCCCGGCATGTTGCCGCCGTATTTTCCGGGATAGGTCCAGATCCAGGTTTTCTGACCGAGCTTCTTCTGCCATGCTTTGAGCAGTTCAATATCCTTTGCCTGATTTGCGGGGAGATATTCGTTCCAGGGGCCCCGGAGCGCCAGCATCACCAGCAGATTGTCGGGGATCTTCTGAGTGGGGATGGGGCGGTAGTCGGCATAAGCCATGGTGGTGAGATATCCGGGGATGCCGGACTTTTTCACTTCATCGCAGATATCAATGAAAAACTGCCAGAAGAAATCTGTGGTCGCCTGTTTGCCTTTGGAAAAGTGCGCCCAGCAATCTTTGCACCGGCAGAAGTAGGCGGAGTCATTGGGCATAATATTGAAACATGCAAGTCCGGGGCGGTGGACATTGTTCCACTTGCTTTCACCGCGGATGTTCCTGATGCCGCGGACTTCGGGACCTTCGTTTTTCAGAAATGAAAGGGCATCCTTGATGATCTCCTGTTTGATACCGCTTGAGAAACAGATCTGGCTTGCATCGTAGCGCCTGGTCATTTCGATCATGCGCTTGCCGTTGACATTGAGAGCAAAGTACTCAGGCTTTGTCTTGCCGAAACGGTAGTAGTAACCGAGATAAGCGATACCATGGCAGTTGGGGATGTAAACGGTTTCAGCGCGGCTGCGGAGCATGTTCACCTGCCCCTGCCACCCGGGATAACGCCGGATGGGACGTCCACCGTGGTTGTAGTCGGTAAAACGGCGCTGAAGAAAATCGGGACGGTCATAGATGTCAAGTTCGGGAATGTTGAGCTCTCTGGCGGCGGGAAAATGGTTGCCCAGTTTGCCGGGGAAGTAGTAACGGACACCTGCAAAGCGTTCAAGAAAGTCGTAGACGCCGAAAAGGGTCGCCCATTCCCCTTTGTTTCCGGTCTTGTAAGCATCGCGCACCGGTCTGCTTTTGGGATTATCCCTTCCGATAATAAGGATGGTATTTCCGATGGTGCGGATCACAAATCCGTCACGGTCAAAGTCGGCGAGATCGAGTCTCAGTTCTTTGGCAAGTTTTTCGTCACCGATACGGATCTGATACTTTTTGCCGGTGCTTTTGCGTACAGGTCTGATCTTTGTGCCGAAAACGGCGCTCAAAGCATCAGCCATTTCCTGAGCGGCAAACTCCACCACATGAGTCGAAGACCCTCTGACGATCTCAAAATTTCCGGGCACAAGCTGCATCACCGTCCTGGTGCCGATTTTGATCTTGCGGGGATATTTGGGTTCAAGCCTGAAGGGCAGCAGCTCCGCCCCTGCGAGGGAAAATGCCGCAGCGGCAAGCAGCAGCACACCGAAAAATTTTCTCATCTTCTCAACTCCTCTGTCAGTTGTTTTGTAAAAAAGGACGTGCAGTTCCTACTATACCACACAAAGAGTTTTTTTTCAACCGCTCAACAAAAAAAAGACTGCAGGGATTTTTACACTCTTGCAGCCTTTCTTACGGGGAAAGATTTTATTTGGTGACCTCTCTGACGCTCACATGGTCGACCCATGCTGTGCCTGAGGCTTTACGCAGAATAAAGCTGATATACGCCTTTTTGTTTTTGTTGAAATCCTCAGGCGTCTTGACCCGGAACTTGAATCCGGTCCAATTGCAGCTGCCGTCCATCTGCACCGGCATGGGGGGGAAGTACTGACACTTGCCGTTGCCGTAATCAAAGCGGATATAGAAACCGCTCCACTTCTTTTCCAGCTTTTTGACATTGTCAAGTTTCACATAGAAGCTGACTTCGTACTCCTTGTTGGGCTGAAGTTTGGAAAGACGCTGGTAAAGATAGGGGGACTTTTCGCCGCACTCAAGTCTGACGGAGTTCCCGGCGGTCATAAAGTAGCGTCTGTCAAGAGATTCACGGCGCACCGTCCAGGCGTTGTTTTTGATCTGATCGCGCTCAAACTCAGGATTGCTGAGCAGATTGGGATTCTCAGCAGGGGCGCTGAAAAGGAGTTTGCCGAAACGGGAGACTTCAGCAAGTTTTCTGACAAAGGGACTCCAGCTGTAAACGGCAGTGCCCACCTTTTCGCCGTTGAGGGCGCGGTGGCGGGCAAAGTTGACCCGGATCCCGTCGGGAGCGCACTTGCCCAGATTCTTCCGGGGGATCCTGATCTCGGCATACCATGCTTTGCCGGGAACAACAGAAGTTTTGATTTCAGCGCCGCTGGTCCAGCCGTAGTTCCGGGCGCCTCTGGTCACTTCAAGGTCACTGAAAAGGCCTTTGGGGTTGACAAGGATCTGATAGAAGTGTTCCCGGTTGCCGTCAGGAGAGATGAAAAGCTCAACGGTGGAGTCCCGCCACATTTCTCTGTCATCCCTCTTGCGGTCGGCGGCAGCGAGTTTGGAGGTTTGGGGTTCATCCCACTTGAAACCGAAGTAGAAGTTGTCATCATCATAGGTCATCTTTGCAATGCTCATGACCTCAGTGGGCTTGCCGTCGATGGCTGAAAGATAGAATGCAGGTGATTTCTTCCAGACGGTTTCATTGAGTTTTCCGTCGATTTGAACGGGAGTTTCAGCGGCGATCACCGGGAAAGACCAGGAGTTCACAGCATCGTTGGCGCTGTGGAACTTATGGGCCTCAGCCATGAGGGGCTCCATGAACTCCTTGCGGACAAACTTGATACGCTCAAGGATCAGTTTGTCTTTGGCGGCAAGTTTCTCTGCCTTGTCAAAGAGTCCGCTGATGCGCTTGAGTTCGTCAGAACTGTAGATCTTGCTCCAGAGGACAAGCTCGGAGGGATAGATGGTCACAGGACCTGCGGAAGTTTCAACCACATTGGCGGCGATCTTCTGCCAGTTCCGTTCAATGGAGTCAAAGAACTCCTTCATGGGAACGGCGGCGGGACCGTAGAAAACTTTTGCGTGTTCATCAAGAAGTTTTTCCACATCGGTGTCGGGGTTCCAGGCAAGTTTGCCGAAGATGTGGTAGGTGAGATAGTTGTGCATCAGCACATCAGATTCGCACTCAATGTAGAGTCCGAAAATGTAGGGACGCACCCGCTTGATGAAACTTGCAATGGCGCGGGGGGTGGTGTGGGGGATCCCCGGCATGTTGCCGCCGTATTTTCCGGGATAGGTCCAGAGCCAGGTTTTCTGACCCAGTTTCTTTTTCCATGCTTTGAGCAGTTCGATATCCCTTGCCTGAGTGGCAGGCAGATATTCGTTCCAGGGTCCCCGGAGCGCCAGCATCACCAGCAGATTGTCGGGGATCTTCTGAGTGGGGATGGGACGGTAGTCGGCGTATGCCATAGTGGTAAGATATCCGGGGATACCGGACTTTTTCACTTCAGTGCAGATGTCGCTGAAAAACTGCCAGATGTAGTCCGTTGAAGCCTGCTTTCCTTTGGAAAAGTGCGCCCAGCACTTGCTGCAGCGGCAGAGGTAGGCGGAGTCGTTGGGCATGATATTGAAGCAGGGGAGTCCGGGGCGGTAGATGCTGCTCCACCGGCTTGCCCCGCGAAAGTCTTTGATGCCGCGGACTTCAGGTTTTTCGTTTTTCAGGAATGAAAGAGCATCTTTGACGATCTCCTCTTTGATGCCGCTTGAAAAGCAGATCTGGCTTCTGTCGTGGCGTTTATCAATGGCGATCATACGCTTGCCGTTGACATTGAGGGCGAAGTATTCAGGATTTGTCTTGCCGAAGCGGTGGTAGTAGCCCAGATTGGCGAGGCCGTGGCAGTTGGGGATGTAGATGGTTTCCATGCGGCTCCGCAGCTTATTGATGCCGCCTTTCCAGCCGGGAAAACGCCGGATGGGGCGTCCGCCGTGGTTGTAGTCGTTGAAGCGGCGCTGAAGAAAATCAGGACGGTCATAGATGTTGATCTCAGGGATGTTCAGCACCCGGGCGGCGGGGAAGTGGTTGCCCAGCTTGCCGGGGAAGTAGTAACGGACACCCGCGAAGCGTTCAAGAAAGTCATAGACGCCGAAGAGAGTCGCCCATTCACCTTTGTTTCCGGTCTTATTGACGTCGCTCACAGGTCTGCTTTTGGGATCATCACGCCCGATGATGAGGATGTTGTTTCCGGAAGTGCGGATCACAAATCCGTCCCGGTCAAAACCGGCGGGGTCGATCTTGAGTTCTGCGGCAAGTTTTGCATCACCGATACGGATCTGATACTTTTTGCCGGTGCTTTTCAGCACAGGCTTGATTTTAACGCCGAAAACGGCGCTCAGGGCCTCAGCCATCTCCTGAGCGGCAAACTCTGTCACTTTGGAGGAAGAAGCTCTGACGATCTCAAAGTTTCCGGGGGCAAGCGGCATCACCGTCTTGCTGCCGATGCTGATCTTGCGGGGGAGCTTCGGATCAATACTGAAGGGGAGCTTCTGCGCCCCTGAAAGAGAAAACGCCGCCGCAGCCAGCAGCAGCACACCGACAATTCTTTTCATTTTTTGGACTCCTTTTAAAAAAACTTTTTTTATATGCCGCTTCCGGATGATTTGCCGGAAGCATTTCTTATTTTCTCAATTCTTCAAGAAACTCCAGATAGCACTCACGCAAATTTGCCGCCGCCGGATAACAGGAGTTGAGACTCAGAAAATGAGGCGCTTCAAAGGTAATGATCTTTTCGGCGTATTGATTGGCGGTTTTGAGCTTGAAAAGCATCTTGCTCCATTCAATGACGGGGAAACGCCAGGGCATATCCCGGTCAAAGGTTTCAAGATTGCTCCAGAAGCGGACGCCGAAACGGTCGCACACCTCTTTTGTCGCCGCCATAAACTCCGGCAGTTCGCTGAACTCCACATGACCGTCCATAAAGGCGGCGTAATCAATGAGTCCATCCATTTCAGAGTAAAGATACTCAAAGTGTTTGGCGTGAAGTTCAGGGGTGACGGCAAAGCGGGGTTCATACTTGACGCCGGCATAGCGGGGAGAGATCAGCACAGCCCTTTCAGGGGTGTCTGCACGCATCTTCTGCGCCAGCGGTTTCCACACCTTTTCCTGATGAAATTTTATGTCCCCTTCGTGGGAAATGTACCAGCCGTAAAAGCTCCTGTGATGCCTGTAACGGCTCAGGAGTTCATCCATCAGGCGTTTATTGAGATCCACCTCCCCCTGCCAGTCATTTTTGAGCCAGTAGGAACAGGAGTCGTAAAGTCCCATAAAGACCTTCATCCCCAGTTCATCCGCCTCAGAGAGAATGAACTCCAGCAGATCGTAAGAGCCGTGCAGCGGAGCCCGGAGCACAGGGGAGTCATACATACAGGAGTCCTTGAAGCCCACCCGGATGATGACCAGTGTATCTATCCCCATGGCCTTTTGTTCGGCAAGCTCTTTTTTCCAGATGCGTTTTGTCCAGTTGTTGCCGGGGATATCGGCAGCCACACCATCAATAAAGCTCCCGGTGACGGGAATAAACGATTTTTTCATGCGACCTCTTTTCCTCTTCTTTGACAGACGTCTTTATTTCTTTGCTCTGTTCCCTTCACGGGTAGGTAAAATATTTTTTACAAAAGACTTTTACAGATCGCTTTTTATTTTTGAGAACTCAAAAATGAAAAGCGTTACTGAAAAAGGTTTTCCGGCTTCGTTAAACTACGCCGTGACAAGGGGAAAAGGGGAGTTCAGTTTTCGATTCTCGCAGCTAGTTACAGCTGCGAGTTATTCCG
>JAFWBQ010000021.1 GCA_017507125.1 Lentisphaeria bacterium | reverse complement strand
TATTACCTCAAAATAATTTATAAAAACGACACATCCTTACGCCCGACAGGGCGCACTTCACGCATTTTTGACAACAGTCAAAAATGCTCTTCACACCTTCACATCTTCACTCAATCAGCGTTCACGCTGATTGAACTTCTGGTCGTTATTGCCATAATAGCCATTCTGGCAGCCATGCTGCTCCCTGCTTTGCAACAGGCGCGGGAGCGTGCAAAAAGCTCCGATTGCGCCAACAACCTCAAAACCATCGGTGCTGCGGTGAGTTTCTATCAGGCAGATTACAATAGCTGGATGCCGGGGGAAATAGCCTTGCCTTTCTTTTCCGGTCTTGCCAACTATCTGGGACTTCCTGAAAGACAGAATGCTGATGGTACGAGAGAAATTGATCCCTACCGGAAAGGACCGAAATTTGTCAGCTGTCCCAGCGACGTCCGCCGTCACTCGATCGCAGCCAAGGGCGGAAACAGCGGATGGGATCAGGTCTATCTTTATTATTCCTATGGACAAAATGCCTATGCACGCCACGACTCGCCTTACAGGATCCCCCACATGGAACACCCTGTGAATCTGAAATATTCTTCAAAATATATCCTTCTTGCTGATGCCGAATGTGAAATCAATTATATAGGCAACAGGGTAAGACTCCACGGCGGCCGCTGGCCATTCACTTTGACGGCGACAATAGGAAACGAATCCCTGCACTTCAGGCATAGCAATTCAGCAAACGTCCTCTACATGGATTTCCATGTGGGCAGCGGCAAACTGGCAACTTTCTCCGGAACCAAGCAGAAGCATTTTCAGTGATCTTAAAACATAAAAATCCCATAAGAAAGGAACAACTATGAAAAGAAAACTCTTTACACTCCTGCTGCTTGCAGGAACAGTTATCCTCTCTGCTCAAGAGGTCAAACTGATGTTCGGAGCCCAAAAGACTCCCGTCCGCAAGGAACAGAGCAAATTCCTTGATTTCCGTTATGTCTCCCAGCATGATCCCATGTTTACCGCTGCGCCGAAAAAACTGCAGGGGTGGAATTACAATCCGGCAGGAGGAGCTGCTTACGGCAGTTTTTCTGCCGGAACACTCCCTGCAGATATACTTCTGGAACACGGTATCGCCTGTCGTTCCGGCAAACTGACCGTTCCCTACGCCCCCAAAGAAGCTGTTGTGCGGATCTGGGTGGGGGACTGGTTCGCCGGACACCGCCGTTTATGGGGGAAAGATCACAAGATCTTCATCAATATCAACGGCAAAAGAGTCTATACATACGAAATGTCGGTGGAAAACACCTTCAAAGAGTGGTGTATGCTTGAAGATTATGTCTTCAGCCGCAACCACTCCATCTGGGACCGCATCGTAAAGCCCATTCTCAAAGAATTCACCTTCAAGGTCAAAAATCCCTCCGGCAAATTAAGCATTCAGATGAACAATGTGCTTCTCACCGCGCTGGTGGTCGCCCCCTCAGAAGAGAGCATGAAAAAGATCTGTGCCGGGGTCGAAGCTGAACGCCGCGCCCAGTTCGCCAAACGCTATCCCTGGAAACCCATGCCCGACGAGCCCATGCCTCCCCTCAAAGGCGAAAAAGATATGCTCCTTTTCCAGAAGAGCGGTCTTGACAACATCCATCCCTGGAGCCGCCCCAAAGCCCACGAAGTGACCCGCAAGATCCGGGCATTTGCCGCTCAGGGCGAACAGGAAATGATGCGTTTCGGCATTCTGCCCCTGCGTGATCTGAAAGAATTCTTCGTTCAGGTCGGCGATTTCAAATGCGGCAAAAACACCATCTCCGTCAAAAAGCACGCCGATCTGTGGCGTGAACGCTATAAAGAAAGGGGCAGCGAAGGCACAAAGGGAACTATTGATGCCCTCTGGCGTCTTAATCCTGCAAGCTATGTCTACCAGGAAAACAAAAGATTCTTCGCCGAAAAGGGAACGCCCCGGATGTTTTCTCTTGACGTCCATGTTCCTGCCGATGCTCCTGCGGGGGATTACTACGCTCCGCTTACCATTTACAGCGGCAGCAAAGTCATCTGCAAGGCGCAGCTGCACTTGAAAGTGCTGCCTTTCAAGTTGGCTTATGAGACAGCAGCCTCCTACAACTTCCAGCTCTCCCATGGGATCGCCTGGCCTGCCTGGTGGGGCGGAACCAACAAGGAAATGATCCGTAAAAGAACTGAAGAGCGTTTCAAGTTCATGGACAAATACGGATTCCACAACGCCTATTTCTATCCTTGGGGCTACAGCATCTCCAGCTTCATCAAATTCGGAAAAATCACCGGAACTCCCGGAAACCGCACCTTCACCATGACAAAGGAACATGAAGCCAACTGGGATTGGTGGATGTCCAAGGTCCGCCGCAACAGAAAAGATGATTTCATCATGGTGAAAGGCAGGGGACTTTTCCTCAATATGGGATGGGTCTACAAGGATATATTCGGCATGTACAGAAACAAAAAGGTTACGCCGCAAGTCCGGAAACAGTGGGAATCCGACCTGAAAGATATTGAGAGACTTGTCCGTCAGATCGACACTTTTGCAAAGAAAAAAGGTTATCCCCCCTTCTACTGGTATTTCACGGGCGAACTTGACAACTTCGGTCTGCCCGGTACTCTGGAAGCAGTCCGCCTCGCAAAAGCTATCCGCAGAGCAGGCGCCACTACCCTTGTTACCATCAACGGCAAATATGCCTACAAACATACCCCTGCCAACTTTGACCATGTCTGGGCAAACCCTGCATCCCCTGTGGATGAAAATTTGAAAAAGGAAGTTGAAAAACACGGACACAAATTCGGTACCCACAACTCCGGCGACACCCGGTTCCAGGCCGGATTCCAGTTCTGGCGTACCGGCAGCGAAGGCAGACATCAGGAAACCCAATTCTACACAAGTTTCATGCTGCCTTATGTCTATCTGCCCTGGAACTACAACACCGCCCAGGTCTATCCTTCCCCCGATGGCGGCGACCGTCCTTCACTGCACTTTTTGAACTATCGTGAAGGAAGGGACGACTACCTCTATCTCCACACCCTTGAAACGCTTCTTGCTCAGGGCAAAGGCAGCAAAGCCGCACGGAAAAATGCGGAAGAGTTCATCGCCATGATGAAAAAGAAGGTCCACTTCGATCCCCGTATGTACCACGCTCAGAAATTTGACGGCATTGAAGCCACAGCTTTGATGAAAGAAAGTGAATGGAACAGCATTTCCATTGAGCGCTACCGCTGGCAGATCGCAAGACTCATTATGGCTCTGGAGGGGAAATGATGAAAAAGCTTTGTATATTCACTCTTTTCTGCTCGGCGCTCCTGAGCGCAGCACCGTTGCCCATGCTTTCCCCTGCCCCCGTCATTGACGGAAAAAAAGGCGATCCCGGCTGGAAGAACGCCCTCACCGGAACCTTCAAGGTCAAAAACGGCAAAGGATGGCTGGGCAGAAGCGCCACCCACCTTTATGTCGCCGTTGATGTCCGGCACGGCAACATCAATGCTCTGGCTGACACGAGCGAAAAGCAGGATTCCGCTGTCTACAACAACGATTGCCTTGATTTCTTTTTCACCCCTGATCCCGGCAGTGAAAGTTACTACCAGATCATTGCCAATGTCAGAGGGACGATTTACGACCATTTCAAGGACAAAGATGCAAGGATGACCCTTTCATGGGATTCCGGAGCTGTCGCCAAAGGATCTTACGGCAAGGACTCCTACTATATCGAACTTGCCGTTCCTCTGGCTGCCCTCGGCTGCCACAGCAACCGTCTTGCCGTTGCCGTCGGAACCTTCACGCCCTGGAACAAACAGGGGGATATCCTCTGGGGCTCCTACCATAAGCCTCAGACATTCACAGCCTTTGACATTCCCGACACCTTCCCGGTGCGGGTCAATGAACGCCGCTGGGCGTATGCCGGAGGAAGACAGAGCTCCTTTTTTACACTGGAAAACCTTTCCTCACGCACCCTTCACCTCAAAGGAAATTATAACGGCGCTCCCGTGGCAGTAAAGCTCAACCCCAAAGCCATTCACAAGTTGGAGTGCCGCAGCACTCTTCCGGCAGAGAAAGAAGGGCGCAACACTTTGCGGCTTTTTGACGGTAAGAAAGAGATCCTCTATGTCACCCGTACCTTTACCCCCATCAAATTGCTCAAAGTGCTCCCCATGTCGGATATCATCTGGGAAGGTGAAGCGCTGAAGTTGAAAATTTCTGTCCACGAAAAACCCACCGCAGATGTTACCGTCGAATATTCCCCCGGGAAAGCAGTTTGCACCTACAAAGGGGAATCTGAAACCATTCACTACAAGGTCATCCCCTCCCCCTGGAAATAAAAGTAAATGAAAAAAACATTGATTTTTCTTTTGGTCTGCTGTGCCGGAGCGTTTCTTTGCACAGCCCGGGAATACACCGTCAAACTGCTTGCCGTTCCGGGGGAAGAACAGATCTTCTTTCTGGATCTGCGGAACACCGGTGCCGACAGCAGCACATTTTCTCTGACGACTCCCGACGGGAAAAAAATCCCCTTTTCCTTTGACATGCAGCTTCAGCGCTCCGGAACAGAGGGGCAGTACAAGTCCTCAGTCAATGGATTCTATTCAAAAGAGTGGGCGCCTGCCTCGGAAAAAAAATTTGAAGTACCGGGATATCTTTCTTTCAGAGGTGTCCCCGGAGTCAAAAAGTATTTTTTCAAATTTAAAGACGGCGCAAAAGAGACTTTGAGCCGCCCCGATCCGGCAGTCCGGGGATGGTGGATCGAATTGCTGCGTGATCCTTACCTGAAAAATTCCGCTTCCGTCACCGGACGCAAAGGGTATTACAAAATGCTGCCCGGGGGAGGAGTTGAGTTTACTTATCCCATCCGCATCCCCCGCAGAGCTTCTGCCGCAGATGAAAGGATCGCCGGGCGCAGGATCTTTACTCTGGTACGCGCCAAAGGTGCTTTCGGTTATTTCAGCATTCCTCTGAAAAACGGCGTCTGGGATATCACATCAGTTATCTCCTGTTACATTCCCCACTCACCTGACCGTTTCCAGGATACCTGCGCAGAAGGTCTGCTGGCGACAAAAGATCTCTTTGTCCGCAGCAGAAACAACATCTGGCAGAGTGAATATGTAAAAGGTCCTTCAGTGCTCAAAGAGCTTCACATACAGCTGCCGCCTCTGGGGAGAGAGATGGGGGTTGCGTTGGACTCCGATCTTTTCAACACAGGGGACGTCATTGAAATCAAACCTTACGGCGGCAAGGGAGAGTCCGGGATCCCCTTTGAATCCGGTTCTGTCAAAGGAGTGCGCTACGGAATCTGGACAGGAGCAACAGAAGTCAACTACACCTTATGTGACGCTTCCGGCAAAGTTTCTCTCAAAGGCAAAGGAAAAAAGATTCAGCTGGATCGTATCAAAGAAGGCAAATACACTCTGACGCTCCGTCTTTATCTTGACGGAGTCTTTGCCATGAAAAAGGAGTTCTCCATCAAAATCCAGCCCTCCCCTTTTCAATAATTGTTCTGCCGGGCGCCCGGCCGTTTTTTACGCGTAAAAAAAATCCCCTGAACCTTCTGAAAGGTGTTTTCAGAAGTATTTCAGGGGAAAATTTTTATTGCTCTCAAATATGACCGATATCCGCAACAGTATCTGACTTGACTGCAGAATCGGAGGGCACAAGTGCATCATCAAAGTGGATCCGGTTGCCTCCTTTTTCCATGGCACGCTGCAAAGGCTCAAGCTCAACGACCGCCATTCCTGGATAACTGCAAAATGCTCCGAAAAAAGATGTAAACTCGCGACTTTTCAGTAGGCAAGTTTTTGCGGATCGGTTTGTTTTATTTTTTCTATTGCCTGCCACATCAGATTATAGAACTTTTCCAATTTCATCATTTCCGGCAAAGCAGAATCCGGATAGTTCAACTTTATAAAACGGTCAAGTTCTTCCGCGGTGGCAAAATTCCGCACTGATCCGGAAGCGTAAATAAGGCATCCATAAGGTTTTTCAGTATTGCGTTGTTGAAATACAGCAAATTTTCCATCATAGCCTATCGCAGAAATATTTTCAACAACTGTTGCACATTTGGGATCCGCAATAAGTGATGACGGATCATATTTTTCCAAAGTTCCATAATCAAAAGTATCAATCACTGTGATTTGATACGG
>JAFWBQ010000020.1 GCA_017507125.1 Lentisphaeria bacterium | reverse complement strand
CTTGCGCTTGTAGGATCCTGCCCGGGTATCAAGCCGATCAGGACTCCGCTGATAACGATTGGCATTGCAGATTGCATCAGCTTCTGCATCCAGCAAGGAGTTGATCGTATCCTCTACAGACTGCCGGACAAGGGTGTCCAGATGGTCAAATACCTCTTTTTCGTCAATTTTTATCGCTCCAGGGATTGACTTTTCGATTTTTTGCGCTACATTTTCCAGTGGGCTGTTTCCTTTCATGATTGTTTGTTTTGTGGTTATTATAATCAATCATAGAACAGGCTTTTTTCAAGCCCTGTTTTTCAAAATGTGCGCAATTTTTCGGACGTTATCAATTTTTTGGGTATATGGGTATCATATTTTTAATTGCATTCATCATAGAATGTTCAGGTGATTGCTGAGTTTGAGGAGAAAGACAAAAAAATCTATTGCAGTAATATTAGCAGTAATGGATAAATTATTAAAATCAGACAAGAAGTAAATTTAATAATTATCATGTCTGTATTTCACCTCTTCGTGTTGGGAACAGAACTTTTATTTCTGTTTTTTCAGAGTGATAAGAAGTATTTCCCCGGGGCGTCCCAGACGCAGGGGAAATCCTTTCCAGAGCCAGGTGCCGTTGGAAACAAGCAAAGTCATATTTCCCACCTGATATCTTCCTGAAATCCAGCCTTTATTGTAAAGTCCCACCAGAAGATCAAATCCCCGGATCATTCCCCCGTGGGTATGCCCTGAAAGCTGAAGATCGGCGCCCATTTTTGACGCTTCCTCAGCAACTTTAGGGCGGTGTGCCAGAAGAAGCACAAACTTTTCGTCCGGAATATCTTTCAACACGGTCCCGGACATATCGCCGTATTTCCGGGCAAGTTCCGGAGAGCTGCGGAAAAAAACCTTTGCCGCATGATCCCCGACGCCCGCAAGAATAACACCGTTGGGGAGCTGCACTGACTCATTGACAAGCATACGCAAGGGGGTTTTCCGGAAAAATGCGAACCACTCTTCAGCGTCTGAATAAAATTCATGGTTCCCGGGAACACCGAAGACCCCCATGGGGGCTTTCAACCTTGAAAGCTCTTTTACTTTTTCGCCGGTGACAGCCACTTTGCCGTCCATCAGATCGCCGCCCAGAGTTATAAGGTCGGCGTTGAGAGAGTTGACCTGATCCACAAGAGCGCGTATCTTCTCAACTTTTGAACTCCTGTCTATATGAAGATCGGTAATAAATACCACACTCATTCCGTCTGCCTCAGCGGGCAGCTGGGGATGAGAAAAGTGACACCGGGTCACAACAGGATCGGCTGCTCCGAACACAAGGGCAATGCCGCTCAGGAGCAGTGCGGTACAGCAGATCCCCAGATTGACAAAGTTCCAGATTTTCTGTTCTTTGCGCCACTTGAAAAAGCGAAGCACCTCACTGAGGATCAGAAAAGGAGGGATAAAGTAAAATCCGCCGTAAAGCCACGCGCCCGTCATAATGATCCACTCAGGCAGAGAGGGAGCAAAATAGTGTCCTCCGATGACGCGGAATATCTGAAATTTGAACGCCCCCGCAAACAAAGGCAGTGCCGCAAGCACTTTAACATACCATTTGACCTTCAAGGGAAAGATCATCCGCCATATAACAGCGGCACAAAGCAGCACAGACAGATACAGCATGACAGTTGAAAACTCCTCTTTTTTCCTTTGCAACGGAACTTAATATACACTCTATTTTTCTCTTTGCAAATCTTTCTTCTCTTCAGTTTGGAAGCGGTACTTGAATTTTGCTCAGAATACATATATATTTTATGAAGTGTCAGATCTTCTGACTTGTGTTTTCAGAATAAAAGTTGAGGAAAAAAATGCTTGGATTCACCTTCCCCGGTCCGGGATTTGATGTTTCTTATCACAACCACAGCAACATGAGCGACGGCGCCGCCCCCATTGAAGTGATGTGCCGTGCCGCAAAAGCCGCCGGACTCCGTGAGTTCGGCATCTCTGACCACTGGGTGATCCCTCCGGAGGGCAGCGTCATCGACGCAAGCTCCTGGCGCATGATCCCGGAGCGCCTTGATGAGTACGTGGAAAAACTTCTGGCTCTGAAAAAAGAGTTGGATTCAGACAACTTCACCCTGCGCCTGGGTCTTGAAGTGGACTTCTTCTTTGAAAACCACGAAAAGGTGGTCAGAGAATTGAAAGACTATCCTCTGGATTACATCATCGGCTCCGTTCATTACGCAGATACGTTCCCTGTGGATCACTCCATTGATGACTGGGTGGGACTTACGCCGGATCAAATCAGCGCCATCTGCGAAAACTACTGGCAGAAGCTGGAAGGCGCCGCAGCAAGTGGACATTATGACTTTATCGGTCATCTTGATCTGCCTAAGAAATTCGGAATGGTAGACAACGCCAAATATTTCGCGCACGGGCTCCGCGTCCTTGATGCAGTTCAGAAAACTTCCGGCGCCATTGAGCTCAATACGGCCGGATGGTTCAAAGAATGCAATGAGCAGTATCCCTCTTCTGCGCTGCTCAAAGAGGCATGTGCCCGGAATATTCCCGTCATCGTCAACGCAGACGCCCACCACCAGGATCATGTCAAACGCAACTTCGCCGAAGCGGCAGAAGTTTTGAAGGGCTCCGGTTTCAGTTTCTGAATTTTTCCAATACAAAGCTCCCCGGAAATCTTTTTTCCCCGGGGAGTTTTTGTATATGGGAAACTTCTTCTTTTATTTGGCACAAAGCATGATCATGCCGGCAAAGGGAGGAATTTCAACCTTATCACCGTTGAATACGGCAGCTTGAGTTCCCTCAACAGTGACAAATTCATACTCTTTGGCCCGGAATTTTTCAGGCAGAGTAATGGTTCCGCCGGGAACGCTTGTCACTGCGCTGATAAGAACGCCGGGGATCTTTCCGTCAGGGCTCTGCTTGAAAACAGCATGAGCAACGGTGTCGATCTCAATTTTCGCCTCAGTGGGGAAGAGCTCTGCCCAGTTGTCTTTTTCATAGAAGATCTGGAACTTGTAATACATTGCTTTTGAAACATCGTGAGGCGTGATTTCCACACGGCGCGCGGGAAGATCCTCAAGGGGCAATTCTGCACGCTGGCAGTAATTTTCATCACAGCCGCCGTTTTCCCTGCCAGCCATGACAAGTTCGCCTTTATAGCTCCTGAGAACTTCAAGGACGCGGTCACTCATACATCTGACGTCAGGCAGGATCAATGTGGAACAAAGATTCATCTCCGCTTCATCAATGAAGTTCTCTCTGGCAAAGACCAGACGGTAGGGCACATTGGCACGCAGCAAACTTTCCTGACAACGCAGGAAAGCCTCTGAAGATGCCTTTGAAAGTCCCACAGAGTCTTCCGCGTAAAGAAGTCCCACAGGAGCATATTCGGGCAGATCGAGAATGCTTTCATACTTTTTGGCGATCTCCTGGATCCGTTTCAGGATCGGACGGCGTGTTTCAATGACTTTCTGATCCAATCCGCCGCCCCGGGTGGGCTTCATCACGATACGGTCAACAGGGATACTGTTGTTGAAAAGAGATTCGCAGAGCTGGGCAATATAGACCTCATTGCTTTTGGCGCTGCCGCTGCCAGCGGGACCGCCTGCGTCAGAATCCACCAGCGGAACCACTTTGGTGTGAAGAGAGTGGGCAAGTTTGTAGGCGTAGACCTGAGAAACCACAGAATTGGTTCCGTCAAGTCCCGGATTGCTGGCAGACTGCCCCAGAGTGAAGTCAAGCGCAGGCGCAAGAACCGATGCCACATTACTGCCGTAGATGTAACTGTAGCGGCGGGGGAGCATGGGAAAGTTGCCGGTGATGATCGCGTCAGGATTGATATCTTTGATCACCTTGCGGAACCGCATGAATGCGTCCCTGATGGAATTGTGGCGCATACGGACGAATTCGATCGCCACAGGATCCATAAGCTCATCAGGGATAGGCAGCACGGGGGGCATGGAAACAAATTCAGGATAGAGAAAATCCCAGTTCTTTTCAGCAATATGTTCAACAAACTTCTTGCGGCAGTCAGGGCAGTAACAGGGAAAATCGACCATATTGTCGAACATCACACCGTCAAAAGAACCGCTTTCAATGATGATCTTGAGGACCTTTTCAATGTACTCCACAAAACCGGGACGGTTGGGACAGGGCATCCAGCGCCAGTACTGGCCGTTGTAATCATAGGGCTTGCCGTTTTCATCAAGAGCCGCCCAATCCGCCACATGGGGGAGTTCCTTACGCATGATCTCATGATAAAGTGTGGCATACTGCACATAGGCAAGTACCGTGATGCCCCGCTTGCGGCATCTTTCGGCAAAAGCCTGGACTCTGGGAAAATCATCTTTTTCATACTCCCACCCCATTCCCTTGTAGCAGCGGCAATGGAGCAGATTCAACCCCAGGTCAGCCATCCGGTCGACGCACTCATCGGAGTCGTACCAGTTGTGCCACTTTTCCAGCCAGAGGGCATTCCCCTGAACGCCACCGGTGGAAACCTTGCCGATACGGCGGTACATGGGCAGATTCTCATGATTGCCGAAAGTCCAGAAAAAGCGGCTCGGATGTTCTACGATTTCCATAAATACATTCTCCTGATATTGATTTTACATCAGCTGTTCTGCTGAAAAGAGAAGTGTCAACTCCTCTGAAACTTTTGAAAGTTCAGCAAGGATCTTTTCTTTCAAATTCCCCTGCCATCTGCTGTTGGGCAACGAAAGGGACAATGCCGCACACAACTTGCCGGAGCTGTTGAAAACGCCGGCGGCAACACCGGTCAGCCCACTGACAGAGTTGTGTTCGTTGATCGCCATTTTTTCAGCTCTTATCTCACGGAGCGCCTGCTCAAGATCAGCGGCTCCTTCAGGCCACGCCTCTGCAGAGGGAGTTCCGTAACGCGCCAGAAATCCCAGCTTCCCTTCGGTAGAAGAATAAGCAAGCAGCAGACGGGCAGCGGCGCGGCGGTAGACATTCTCAGGTGTATCGTCGGCACTCCGGGACTCCCCTGGAATGCCCCGGCTGTTCACGCTGAGGGAAATATAACGTTTGCCGTTGAAAAAGATACTCAGATAGATTCCGATGGCATTGCGTCTGGAAAAGTCTGAGAGGCAGGGAACGCTCAGATCCCGCATCCGTCTGGAACTTTCTGCCGCCATGATCAAAGTTCTGCATTTTTCACCCAGAGCATAAAATCCGTGCCCTTTCCGGTCGACATAACCGCAATGAGCCATGGTCTGCATCAGGTTTCCGGCTGTGCTCTTCTGCATGGTCAAATGCTCCGCTATTTCGTTCAATGAAGCACCCTCATTTTCAAGAGTGCGCTCCACAATGAATTCCAAAGCGGAAAAGGCGTTCACAACAGAACGGATACTGGGTTTGATCTCTTTTTCAGACATAGCATTTTCATTATTATTGAACTTATTCATCAATATAATTTACTCTTCCATCTCTGAAAAGTCAAGCCGCAGAAAGAAAAAATTCCTCTTTTTTGCTTTTTTTACACTCAATTTTCTGGAATTTGAACAGTTGATGTGCTATATTATACAGATTATATACAAATTTTTGAGCAATCTAAAAAATAATTGAGGTCAGCAACTATGAGTCAGTTTGAAGCGTTGCCCCGCGCGTATGAACCCGCCGAGGTGGAAAAATACTGGTTCCCCAAGTGGGAAGAGATGAATGCCTTTCACGGCGGAGCCAATCCCGGAAAGCCCGGTTACTCCATCGTCATCCCCCCGCCCAATGTGACGGGTATCCTTACTCTTGGGCATGTTCTCAACAACACTTTGCAGGATATCCTCTGCCGTCGCGCCCGCATGAAAGGCTTTGAGGTCTGCTGGTTCCCCGGCACCGACCATGCCGGAATCGCAACTGAAGCACGGGTGGTCAAATATCTCAAACAGACTGAAAATGTCACCCGGGATGAGTTGGGACGCGATGAGTTCATCAAGCGCGTCTGGCAGTGGAAAGAGGAGTTCGGCGGCAAGATCATCAGACAGCTCCGCACTCTGGGATGCTCCTGCGACTGGGAACGGGAACGCTTCACCATGGATGAAGGACTTTCTGAAGCAGTCAAAAAGGTCTTTGTCGAACTTTACAACAAAGGATACATCTACCGCGGTCAGCGAATGATCAACTGGTGCCCCGCCGCCAAAAGCGCTCTTTCTGATGAAGAGGTGATCTACAAAGACGTTCCGGGAAAATTCTACTATTTCCGTTACCCTGTGGAAAACAGCGACGAATATGTGGTGGTCGCCACCACCCGTCCTGAAACCATGTTCGGTGATACTGCCGTCGCGGTTCATCCTGAAGATGAACGGTACAAGCACCTCATCGGCAAGATGCTCTGCCTGCCCCTTACCGACCGCAAGATCCCTGTGATTGCCGATCCCCATGCCGATCCCACCAAAGGTACCGGCTGCGTGAAGATCACTCCTGCCCACGACCCCAACGACTTTGAAGTGGGACGCAGAAACAATCTTGAAGTCATCAATATCATGAATCCCGACGCCACTCTGAATGCCCTCTGCGGTCCCGAATTTGAGGGAATGGAGCGTTTCGCCGCACGGGAAAAATGCGTTACCATGCTCTCTGAACAGGGTTTGGTCGAGAAAATCGAAGATATCGTCCACGCTGTGGGATATTCAGAACGCGGAGATGTGCCTATTGAAACTCTGGTCAGCTATCAGTGGTTCTGCCGGATGGGCGAACTTGCCAAGCCTGCCATTGAAGCGGTGCGTTCAGGCGAAATCAAATTCTATCCTGAAAGATGGAGCAAGACTTATTTCCACTGGATGGAAAATATTCAGGACTGGTGTATTTCACGCCAGCTCTGGTGGGGACACCGGATCCCTGCCTGGTACAACGATGAAACCAACGAGATCTACGTGGGACTTGAAGCCCCCGCCACCCCCGGCAAATGGCGCCAGGAAGAAGATGTGCTTGACACCTGGTTCTCAAGCTGGTTGTGGCCCTTTTCCATCATGGGCTGGCCCGAAAAGACTCCGGAACTGGAGTACTTCTATCCCACCAACGATTTGGTCACCGGCCCCGATATCATCTTCTTCTGGGTCGCCCGCATGATCATGGCAGGCTGCGAATTCCTGGGCAAGATCCCCTTCAAAAATGTCTACTTCACAAGTATCATCCGGGACGACAAGGGACGGAAACTTTCCAAATCTCTGGGCAACTCCCCCGATCCTCTGGATGTCATTGCTGAATACGGCGCCGACGCCCTGCGTTTCTCAATCGTCTACATCGCCCCTGTGGGTATGGATATCCGTTACTCCAACGAAAAATGCGAAATCGGCAGAAATTTTGCCAACAAACTCTGGAACGCCTGCCGGTTCCGCCAGATGCAGGGTCCCAGCAAAGCAGTGGAAACACTGCCTGAAAATCTTTCAGCTGATGAAAAATGGATGGTTGCCAAACTGGATGCCGCTGCCGCTCTTATTGACAGCGAACTGGAAAAATTCCGGTTCCATACCGCCGCCCATGCCATTTACGATCTGGTGTGGAGCGACTTCTGCGACTGGTTCGTGGAAGCTGAGAAACTCCCCATGCGCGCCGGCGGCGCCGACAAGGAACGCGCCCTCGCCGTTCTGGACTGGGCTCTCTTCCGCATCCTGAAACTGCTCCATCCCTTCATGCCCTTCATCACCGAAGAACTGGCGCACAGAATGGGACTCCTCGCAGAAAACGAACTGCTTATGTACCAGCTGCTCCCCGGCTGCGAAAACATCGCCTTTGATGATGACGCAAAACTTGCCGAAGAGAAATTTGAACTGGTCAAAGGCGGTCGTTTCCTGCGTTCCAACTACAATATCCCCGACGGCCGCAAGCTGAAGTTCCATATCAAAGCTGCTGATGCCGCTGCCCTTGAAGGACTCAAGGCTCAGTACGACTCCCTGAAACTTCTTCTCAACGCTGAAGAGATCGAACTTACTCTGGAAAGTTTTGACAGTGCAAAGAATGGTGCTGCCCCCTCAAAACTCTGCAGCGCAGGCATCATCAGTCTGCCCCTTGCCGGTCTGATCGACGTGGAAGCCGAAAAAGCCAAACTTGCCAAAGAACTTGCCGACATCAACAAGTGGATCGCCGGTACCGCCGGCAAACTGAAAAACGAGCGTTTTGTCAACAGCGCCCCCGAACAGGTGGTCGCCAACGCCCGCGCCCAGCTTGCCGATCTGGAAGCCAGAAAGGTCCGCACTGAAGAGCTGCTTGCCACGCTGGGGTAAAAAGTACGATGAAAAGTGTAGGTATCATCGGATTGGGACTTTTGGGCGGTTCCCTCGGGATGGCGCTCAAAGGTTCATACCGCCGTATCGGTTGGGGGCGCCGGGAAGATAACCGTTCAGCAGCCCTTGAACTGGATGCGGTAGATGAAGCCTGTTCCACCCCGACAGAGGTGCTGCAGAAAGCAGATGTGACCGTCCTTGCCATTCCGGTGCAGGCGACAATAGATTTCATGAAGGAGCACGCACTTTCATTTCCCAAAGGGGCTGTAGTCACTGATGTAGGTTCTCTCAAAGGGGAAATCGGCCGTGCAGCCGAGTCTTTTCTTGTACCGCAGGGTGTCCGTTTCGTAGGGTCGCATCCCATGGCGGGAACTGAAAAACACGGTGTGGGTGCCGCCTTCCCGGAGTTGTATGAAAATGCCGACGTTTTCATTCTCAACGGCGGAGGCGCTGACCCGGAAGCTGTTGAAATGGTTTCCAGCCTTTGGAGCTCTGCGGGGGGACACCCCAAATATCTCAAGGATGCCAACGACCATGACGCCCTTGTGGCACGGACCAGCCATGTGCTGCACATTGTGGCTTCAGCGCTGACATCGGCCATTCTTGACAGCAGTTCTGAAGAGGAACGTGCCAAACGCTTTGCCGGATGTGCCACAGGATTCCGTGACAGTTGCCGTATCGCGGCAAGTACCCCTGCCATGTGGCGGGAGATCACTGAAAAAAATACAGATGCTGTCCTCAAAGCAATGGATGAGTTTGAGGAGCGTTATTTCACCTTGCGCCGATTGATCGAAAATGGTGAATTCGACAGATTTCAGGAGGAGTTTGCCAGAGGCAAAGAACTCCGGGATCAATGGATGGCTTATAAAAACAACCGGAGCTGAAAATGGATTCCATGGCCGTTGATATCCGTAACGCCTCAGTTTATCTGGGCGGCAGAGAAATATTGCACAACCTTTCCTGGCAGGTTCCCCGGGGCGGCAGATGTTTTATTCTGGGCGCCAACGGTGCCGGAAAAACCACTCTTGTAAAAATGCTGATGGGCTATGCCTGGCCTGTCTACGGTGCCCACGTTGAAATTCTGGGCAACCTTTTCGGAACCACCAATCTGGTGGAACTGCGTAAACGCATCGCCTGGGTGAGTCCCTGTATGCAGCAGTTCACCGATACGGAGTGGACCGGACTTCAGATGGTCATCAGCGGCTTTGACGGAACTCTGGGACTCTTCCGGGAACCTGAAGCTCATGAAATCGAAACCGCCAAAAACCTGATGAAACGGTTCCGTGCCGAACACTTGGCAGATCAGCAGATTTTCACCATGTCCTCAGGCGAACAGGTCAAGATCCTCATTATGCGTGCCTTGCTCACAAAGCCTGAATTGATGATCCTTGATGAACCCAGTGTCTATCTGGATATGCCGGGCAGAGAGTTTCTTCTCGGTGAAATCGAAAAAATGGCAGCCGAACTCCCTGATCTGACAATTATTTTCATTACCCAGCGCATTGAGGATATCCTGGGCGTTTTTGACGAAGGCATGATCCTTAAATCCGGCAACATCATGTGCCGCGGCAGCCGGAATGATGTGCTGACAGAAGAAAATCTGAGCTCTATTTTTGATCTGCCTATCCGTCTTATAAAAAATCCTTCAGGGCGCTATTGGGCGATCCTCAACCAGTGAGAGTTTGCTGTGCATACCGACAGACGATCCCGCCGGGCAGTCAGGCTGCGCCGTTTTTTTATCTCCGGAGCTGAATGGTACCGTCAAACTTTCGGGGAGCGTTCAAGCACTCTTATTATGGCGCTGCTCATCGGTATTATTGCGGCACTTGGCGTGGCTCTTATGCACTTTCTGGTGGTCACGCTGACCACATTCAGCGGAAAACTTGAATCTTACAACGGTTCGCCGCTGCTCAAAGTTTGTGCCACGGTGCTTTTTTTCTTTCTGCCTCTGACAGGTCTTTTTCTTTCCCACTGTGTTCAGCACAAGTGGGGCGGCAGACACTACGCCAAAAGTCTGAGTCCCCTCATACTGCTGCTTCACCGCCGTAAATTTTCCATTCCCGGCAGCGAAATGTTCACCCATTTGCTCTCAAGTGCTTTTTCAGTGGGCTGCGGCGGTTCTGCAGGTTTGGAGGCACCCAGCGTTCTGACCGGTTCTGCCGTAGGTTCGAACACAGCCGGTTTTCTCCATGCAGATTCCCGTCAGCGTCAGCTCCTCATCGGATGCGGTGCGGCGGCGGCAATTTCTGCCTGTTTCAGCAGTCCCATCGGCGGAGTCCTCTTTGCCGTTGAAGTGCTGATGCCTTCTTTCAGCGTGGGGGCCCTTGTTCCCATTCTCATGTCGAGTGCTGTGGCGACAGTGGTCTCCCGGGTGCTTTCCAACCACTTCGGATTCAACCTTGCCATTACGGTTCCCTGGCGAACCGATGCCGTCCCCTTTTACTTCATCTGCGGACTGGTCTGCGCCGTTATCGGCGTCTACGTGATCAAAACCGCCTACAAGCTGGGTGCCGCAGTCAAAAGCCGTCTGCGCAACCATTGGGTCAGACTCTTTACAGGCGGCTTGCTCCTCTGCGTGCTTCTGGCGCTTTTCCCTGTTCTCAGGGGACAGGGATATATCTACATTGAACAGCTTTTTTCAGGTAATTTAAGCGCTCTTGGCAAACTTTACGCCTTTCTTCCTGATGCCGTACCTCAATGGCTGATTCTGACGGTACTCATTGCCAGCGCCATTTTTGCCAAGGTAGTGGGTTCTGTTCTTACTGTGGACTCAGGCGGCGACGGCGGTATTTTTGCCCCCTCCATGTTCATTGGCGCTTTTACCGGTTTCGCCTTTGCCCGTCTTATCAATCTCACCGGGATCATTCAGCTTCAGGAGCCAAACTTCATTGTTGTGGGCATGTGCGGCGTTTTTACCGCCGTCATGCGGGCACCTCTGACAGGTATATTTCTTATTGCCGAAGTCACCGGGGGATATACGCTTCTTGTTCCTTTGATGATCGTTTCAGCAGTTTCATGGTTCGCCGCCCGCCGTCTTGAACCCAACTCCATCTACCGCAAAGCTCTGGCTGAAAACAATCTGCTTAACGATGACCGGGATCAGGTGATGCTTCAAAGTCTTCCGGTGCGGCTCAATATTGAACGTGATTTTATTGCTCTTGCACCTGATGATACCATCAGCAATATGCGGAAACTGGTTGAGGAACATAAAAAAGAGATCTTCCCTGTTATTGATGAACATCACCATCTTGTGGGCGTCATCCATACTGAAAAGATGTTCAGCGCCATGCTTGAACATGCTGTTTACGACTTCATGCTGATCTATGACCTTATGGAAAGTCCCCATGGACTTCTTTCCCCTGATGATGATCTGGCATGGGCCATGGCGAACTTCGACCGCTATAATGTCAAATATCTGCCGGTCTGTTCTTCGGGAGGAAAGTTTGAAGGCTTTATTTCCCGTGAAGAGATCTTCAGCAAATACCGCCGCATCGTGCGCGATGCCGACAGTTACTGAGCATGCCGGAAGAAACCGTTACACTCAAGGGAGAGCTGCTCCGTTTCAGGTTCCGGGGAGACTCCGGAGATTTTGCCGTTGCTCTGGTTCGCAGTGAAGGGAGCGGCGATGAAATCGTTGTCTGCGGCTCACTCCCCGGTGCAGAACCGGGACGAAAAGTGGAACTTGAGGGGAGCTACGCCACCCACCCTGATTACGGCAGGGAGTTCCGGGTCACAAAATGCAAAACGGCAAATCCGGCAAGCGAATCCGGCTTGATCCGTTTTTTGAGTTCAGTGGTTCCCGGTTTGGGCCCGAAAAAAGCGGCAGCCATTGTGGATCACTTCGGCAAAGAGACCATGGAGATCCTCAACCGTTTCCCCCGGCGTCTGAAAGAAGTCCCCGGCATCGGAGCAAAACGGGCTTCAGAAATCAGCAAAGTATGGAAGGAATCCGCTTCAGAAAGAGAGTCTTTGATTTTTCTTCAGGGGTTGGGCATTACCCCTGCCTACTGCACAAAATTGCTCAAAGCCTACGGGGAGAACGCCCCAGAGGTGGTAAAAAAAGATCCGTGGCGCCTTGCTGATGAGGTGAACGGTATCGGATTTCTCAAAGCAGATGAAATCGCAAAATCCCTTGAGATCCCTGCGGATTCCTCCGAAAGACTCCGGGCGGCGGCAGTTTATGCCATGAACTCGCTTAATACATCAGGTCATGTCTGCGTACCGGAGTCTCTTCTGGTCAAAAATACGGCAGATCTTCTGAAACTCCCTGAGTCAGACGCTCAAAAAGGAGTTGAAGAGGCCATTTCACGCAAACAGCTTCTGCGCCTTGACAATATGATCTATCCGCCTCATCTCGCCCATGCGGAACAAAACCTCGCCAAACGGATATGCGAACTTGCGACCTGTAAAAAATACCCCGCCCAGAAAATGGGTATTCTCCCTCAAAAAACCATTGCAAGACTTGCCCCGGAACAGCTTCAGGCCGTAGAAACTGTCAAACGTTCTGCTCTTTCCATCGTCACCGGCGGTCCCGGTGTGGGCAAGACCACCGTCATGGGCGAAATCGTCAAACTTGCAAGGCAGGCAAAATTGAAGATCGCTCTTGCCGCTCCCACAGGCAGAGCCGCAAAGCGTCTTTCTGAATCTTCCGGATTGGAGGCGAAAACGCTCCACAGACTGCTCCTCTATGATCCGCGGAACAATGAATTTGAATACAATGCAGAAAAAAAACTGGAGTGCGAACTTCTGATCGTGGACGAAGTTTCCATGCTTGATCTGCTCCTTGCCGATGCTCTCTTTGCCGCAATCCCCAGAGGATGCGCCGTTGTGCTTGTGGGAGATGCCGATCAGCTGCCTTCTGTGGGCCCCGGCACCATTCTTGCCGACTTCACCGGATGCGGATTTTTTGCCGTCACCCATTTGACCCGGGTGTTCCGTCAGGCGTCAGAAAGTGCCATTATCGCCAATGCTCACCGGGTGATCCGGGGAGAAATGCCTGTTGCGCCGGTTCCCCGCAATGATGAAAAGCTGGACTTTTACTGGATAGATCCCGGAGATCCTCTGCGGGCGGAAGAACTCATTGAAAAAATGGCGTCAGAGCGCATTCCTGAACGTTTCGGCTTTGATCCTTTGAAAGAAATCCAGATCCTGACCCCCATGAACCGGGGCGACGGCGGTGTTTTCAAACTCAATCCCATGTTGGCAAAAAAACTTCTGGGCGAAAAAAAAGAGTCATTCCGGTTCGGCGAAAGACTCTTTCTGCTGGGCGACAAAATCATGCAGCGCGCCAATAACTATGATAAAAATGTTTTTAACGGCGATGTGGGGACCATATTTTCCATTGATGCCGAAAACCGCAAATTCGTTTGCGCCTTCGATAACGGAGAGCACAAGGTGGAATACTCTTTTGATGAAGCGGATCAATTGAGCCACGCCTATGCCATTACAGTTCACAAATCCCAGGGCGGGGAATACCCCTGTGTTATTCTCTCTCTGCTGAAATGCCACTACATGATGCTGAGGAGAAATCTGCTCTATACCGCCATGACCCGCGCAAAAAAACTGCTCATTCTTGTAGCAGACCGTCAGGCGGTGGAAATCGCCATATCCAACAACCGCCGGGAACGGCGTTATTCCCGGCTTCTGGAAAGACTCCGGCATCTTCACGACTGCTGATTTGCTCCGGCAGCGGAGCTGAATTTTCAATTTTATCACAGAAGCAGCTTGTTATGCTCTTTACTTTTGCTTCAAGCGGTGTTATATTATCCCTGATCAAGCGGATTTTCCTCAGCGTTCAAAATATAAAACTAAAGGTGCTTTTATGAAAAAAGTATTTCTGGCAGCTTTCATCACTGCTGCGGCCTGCCTTACGCTCTGTGGAGCAGCTCTCCCCAAACAAATCACCATCGGCAAAAAAACCGTCATAGAGCTGAAGCCGGGCAACGTGGTCATTCTGACTCAAGCCAATCCCTCTCCTGTCATAAAGTTTGCCGCCTCTGAACTGCAAACATTTCTTTCCAAAGTTCTGGGGACTCAAATCCCTGTGGTAACTGCACCGCAGCCGGGAAAACACCACCTCCGTCTCGGTCTGACTCCCGAAGCTGTAAAGGCGGGTCTTGATCCTGCCAAACTGATCCGCGACGGATTTTATATCCGTACCGTTGGAAAAGACATTTACATTGCAGGTATTGATGATCCCAAGCGCAATCCGGTGTATGAAATCAAGAAGGGCGGCGGCTGGTCCATGCATTACC
The DNA here is from genome assembly GCA_017507125.1 of Lentisphaeria bacterium. GTDB lineage: Bacteria > Verrucomicrobiota > Lentisphaeria > Victivallales > Victivallaceae > UBA1784. The sequence goes on along the minus strand of JAFWBQ010000020.1, from coordinate 36,632 downwards.
ATCATGCCACGATCTTTGCTGTTTACGATTTTCTGGAGCGTTTCGCCGGAGTGCGTTTCTATTTTCCCGGTGAACTGGGTACCATCGTTCCCAAAAAGAAAATGCTGGCGCTCCCTGAAATCAACATCGTGGAACGCCCCGATTTCAAGGTGCGAACCTATTCTGCTTTCTATGACGGCGTCTACTTTGAAGGTCCCAATGCCAATGCCGTCATCAACCCCAACAAAAATCTCAATCTTTACCGTCTCCGTTACCCCACAGAATATCTTCCCTGCTGCCATGGTATTCAGGGATTCGGTATAATGCACCGTTTCAGCAAGAGCAACCCTGAATATTTCGCTCTTCTTTCCAACGGCAAAAGAGCCAATGATCCCAATCTTTCATTCCCCGGACAGCTTTGCTGGACCAGTCCTGTCAAAGAAGAGATCTACAAGGATCTTGAAGCCTATTTCAAAGGCCGTCCCGCTGCTGAGCGCGGTGTCTGGTGGAACAAACGCCATACCTGGGCATTCCCCTATTTCCGCAAACCCTATGTGGATGTGATGCCTCAGGACAGCTTTCACCGCTGTTACTGCAAAAACTGTGAAGCAGCCTACAACAAAGGGGTCTATTATGCCACAGAACTTGTCTGGGGCAATGTCATTGACTGGGCAAACCGCCTGAAGAAAGCCGGTCTCAAAGGTGAACTTAATATGATGGCATACCCCCCTTACCGGGGCATTCCCTCAAAAAAGATCCCTGATAACGTCAATGTGATGGTTGCTGAAACCGGTCCCTGGATCCTTGATCCTGCACAAGCGGCTGTTCAGGATAATGAAATCAAGGCGTGGGTCAAAAAGATCGGACGCAAAGTCTGGGTCTGGAACTACGCCAACAAATTCGGACGCCTTGCCATCAAAGGAGTCCCTGCCCCCACCCCCAACGCTGTGGGCGCCTACTACACCCGCATGGCTCCCTGGATCTTCGGTGCTTTCATGGAGTCTGAATGCGACCGGTACCTTTATTTCTATCTCAATTTCTATGTTTTTTCCAAAGTGACATGGGATAACAAATGCGATTACCGCAAGATCATTGATGAACACCACAATCTGATGTTCGGCAAAGCGGCTCCTGAAATGAAGAAACTCTTTGAGTTCTTTGAAAACACCTGGCTCAAAAAAATCTACGGCCGCACTGTGGATACCCCGCTGGGCCCCATGGTCTCAGTGCCTTCTGATTACGACTTGTGGACAAAGATCTACTCCCCCGCAGTTCTTGCCAAGCTCAGTGCATCCTTTGATAAAGCGGCCGCCATGGTTCCCAAAGGCTCCCTTGAAGCCAAAAGGATCGCCCTCTTCCGCAGAGAGTATCTTGACAATCTCATGGCCGCCTCCCGCAGCTATCTGAGCCGTACTCAGGCTGTGAAAGGTGTTACCATGCGTATGGATGGAACCCCCATTTACCTTATTCCTCAAGCTGACCCCAAAGCTCCCAACGCCGAAAAGGTCGCCACCAAAGTTGCCGTCAAACTGAACGCGGCAACTCTTGATGTCACCTTTGAGTGCGTTGAACCGGATTTTGCCAAAACAGTTGCTCCGAAGCGTGCTTACGGGGACAAAGAAACATGGAGAGACAACTCTGTTGAGATTTTCCTGAATCCCTCCGGCGACCGGAAAAACTACTATCAGCTGATCGTCAACACCAAGGGTTCTCTGACTGATTTCAAGTGGTACAAGGACGGACAGTCAGCCAAACTTGACACCTCCTGGCGTTCCGGAGCAAAAGTTGCGGTCATTCCCGGTAAGGGCGCTTTCAAAGTGACTGTTTCCGTTCCCCTTGCTTCTCTGCCCGGTCTGAACAAAAAAGGATTCCCCGCCAACTTCAGCAGAAACCGCGTTCTTGCTCCTCAGGGCAACCGTCATGTCCACTACAAGTGGTCACGGTATGCCAAAGGGTTCCACGACCTTGAAAACTACGGTATGCTGACTTCCGGCGGCAAAGAGGTACTCTTCGATCCCGGATTTGATGTGATCAAAGAGACAAGCAAAAACTCCCGTTTCTGGGGCTTCACCAAAAACAAAAAGTTCTACGGCTGGTACACCGGAGCTCAGAAACCCAATGATTATGTTCTCCACGACGACAAGGTGTTTTTCAGCGCCCCCCGTTCCATGAAAATCGTCTGCAAAGATTACAAAAGAGGCAATTCTGTGGGACAGTATTTTACCGGAAAACTGAAATCCAACACCACCTACCGGATCAGTTTCAAAGTCAAACTTGACAATGTGGTCCAGATGAGCAAAAGCGCCTCCGGTTTCTGTGTCAATATGTGGGACGACGCCAACCGCTGGTTCCCCAGGGGCAGATGGCTTTCCGGAACTATGGATTGGACCTATATGAGTTTCATCCACAAAACCTCAGCCAAAGCGGCAGACTCCAAGGTCTCTTACATCCACGCCAGATTGATGAACTGTACAGGCACCGCCTGGGTGGATGACATCAGCATCGAAGAGATCGAATAAGATCCCGATACAAAACAGAGCAGTCCTTTTTCGTGAAGAGGGACTGCTCTGTTTCTTTTATTTTCCCCTGCCTTGAAAGGAAAGATAATCTTTCGATCTTCCCTTGTATTTTGCTCACTCCGGGCATATTTTATAAAAAGAACCGGTTACAAGGAGATTTTCATGGACGATTTGCAAATAAAGATCAGCTGTACCCCTCTTTCACATCTGTGCCATGTGAATGAAGAGGTGTCATTTCATATTACATCCAACCGGGATGTTCCCCTTGAGGCGGTCATCTCCATCGACGGAGAAACGATTCTTGAAAAGCGCACCGTTTTTGCTCCGGCAAAGTTGACGGCCTCCCTGCCCTTTCCCGGATTTCTACGCTGCAGTGTCACTTCCGGCGACGTCAAAAAAGAGTGCGGTGTGGGAGTGGATCCTGAGCAGATCACAACGCTGATGCAGGAGCCTGACGACTTTGATGCCTTCTGGGAAAAATCTTTCAAAGAACTTGAAGAGATCCCCGCAGATTTCCGCATGACGCCCTGTGACCCCATTGAAGGATTTGATATTTTCCGCATTGATTGTGCCAACGTGGATGGCTTACGCTTTTATGCCATGCTCGCCCTGCCCCGGAACAAAGAGAAGAAAGCTCCCCTCATGGTCATGTTCAGCGGAGGCGAAGCCTATATCTCAGAAGAATCGTTCCGCTCCATTCCCCACGGGACCCGTGAGCAGATGGGGGTTGAATGTGCCGTACTTCTTTTCCAGCTGCCTCCCTATCCGCCAATGGTAAAAAGTGAAGATTGCAAGAAAAGGCACGAAGAGTTTCTTAAAGAGATCGGACTCAGGCGCTATGTTTACTACGGTCTGGATTCGCCCAAAAAATTCTATGCATACCCTGCGATCCTCGGTTCCCTCAGACTTCTTGACATCGTGGCGGCACGGGATGATATCAACTCCAATGCCATTATCTACTCAGGAGCAAGTCACGGCGGCGGATTCGGTTTGTACTACTGCTGTTTTTCCAAACACATCAAAGCCGCTTTTTGCGGTGTCCCGAACTTCGGGGACATTGCAGGCTTTCTTGCCGGCAGGCACACGACTGACTCCAACGCTCCTGAATTCCGGGGACATGTGGAAACACGCAAGTACTTTGACAGCGCCTTCTGTGCCAGACGGATCACTGTTCCGGTCTTCATCGGCGTAGGATTCGTTGACTCCGCCTGTGCCCCCACAGCTGTCTATGCCATCTACAACAATCTTGCCGGACCAAAGATGATCTACAACAAAATCAACCATGGACATGGCGACGCACCGGGAGATTACAGACCGATATACCAACGGTGGCTGGCTGAGCGTCTCAAAGAACTTCTGGAAGAACCGGAAATATGATTTTTCTTATCTGCGCGGCAGCTTGAAAAAGCAGATGTTGACAAGTATATTATAAGAAGTGCATTTTGTGTGGAACAACCTTACCGGAGTAATCTATTTATGCGGACTGAAATATTTCTTGCATTGCGCCATTTGCGTCCCCGGCGCAGCGCAGTTTCTCTCATCACGCTGACCAGTCTGATCGGTGTGATCCTCGGCGTAACAGTACTGATGGTGGTACTCTCTGTCATGACCGGTTTTACCGAAAGAATGAAACAGAAGCTGGTTGAAACACAGGCTCATTTTCAAATTGATGACCGTTCCTATGTCATTTCCGATCCCCAGAAGATCGTGAATACAGTCAAAAAACACGGCGGTCGCGCCTGCCCTGTCATGCAGGGCCCGGTTTTGGCTCAATACGGCAATTCTCTTGACCCCGGCATCATGATATTCGGAGTCCAGGCAGAAGATTTGAAAAAACAGTTTGACTGCGATGCCATGATGAAAAAAGGCCGGTTGGATTTTGAAGGCAAAGGATTGGTCATCAGCCGCGAAATCGCCAGACGCTGGGGCAAGGAGGTGGGAGATAAAGTTATGCTCCATTCTGCCAAAAAGCTGACCGGGCTTGTCACTTTTGTCAAGGGAGGCGGCGTCAAGCTCAACGAGAAAGCCTCAGCTTATCTGCCGACAGAGTTCATCATCAAGGGTATCTATGAGGTGGGGAAATATGATTTTGACCGGATGGTGATCTTTTGTGACATCGACACGGCCGCAGAACTTTTCAACTTCAACTGGGGAACAGCCAGTGCGGTTCTCGGCTGGGGACCGGATCCCTTCAAGCAGGAAAAACTTCTCAACAGCCTGAGAGAAGAACTCTACGCCTACCGGGTCGTTTCATGGGAAGAACAGAATCAGCAGCTTCTCGGTGTGCTTGCTGTTGAAAAACGCATGATGTTCTTTCTGCTGATCTTTATCGTTCTGGTGGCGGCATTCAGTATTGCCAATACCCTGATCACTTCGATCTATCAGAAGACCCGTGAAATCGGTATGCTCAAGGCTTTGGGCATGACTGACCGGGGAGTCACAATGGTGTTTGTGCTCCAGGGATTTTTCATCGGTCTCATCGGCAGTGTTGCCGGGGTTATCACAGGTTCTCTTGTCATTGCTTTCCGCAACGACATTCTGGCGCTTGCCTCAAAGATCTCGGGAACAGAACTTTTCCCGAAACGTTTCTACTATTTCAGCGACCTTCCGGCGATGATCGTTCCGGAAGATGTGATTTTCATTGTTGTTTCCAGTGTTATTTTGTGTACATTGGGAGCCTTGCTTCCGGCGCTCCGTGCCGCACGGCTCGATCCGGCTGATGCATTGCGCTATTGATCGTAAGGGGAACAGAATATGGCTGATAAAAATATTGTCACTCTTCACGATGTCCACCACGGATATCTTATCGGCAAAAAGCGTATAGAGGTTCTCCGGGGGGTCGATTTTACCTTTCCGGAAGACAAATGGTGCTGTATCCTCGGCGCTTCCGGAAGCGGCAAAACAACGCTTCTCAATCTTATCGGAGCTCTGGAAAAATGCAACTCCGGCACCATTGAAGTCGACGGCAGAAACCTGTCAGGCATGAGCCGCCGCGACAGTGCAAAATTCCGCGCAGGCAGCATCGGTTTTATCTTTCAATCCTACTGTCTGCTTCCGGAGCTGAGCATCCGGGAAAACGTGATGATCGCAGCCAGACTTAACGGAACGTCCGCAAAAGAGGCCGCAGAAAAGACCGATTCTCTGCTGAATAAAGTCGGATTGTCTCATCGCAGCCACCACCGCCCCGCAGAACTGTCAGGGGGCGAACAGCAGCGTGCCGCAGTGGCGCGGGCGCTCATCAATGATCCCGCGCTGCTTCTGGCTGATGAGCCCACAGGCAACCTTGATGAAGAGACCGGCAATGCTATTATGGAGCTTTTCTGTTCTTTGCGTGCAGAAAGAAAAACGCCTCTTTCCATCATCATGATCACCCACAACCGTGATCTCTGCCGCTATGCCGACCTGACTGCAGAGCTGTCAGGAGGCAAACTCAGCTGTAAAAAATGATATTCACCTTTTACTCCAAGGATAAGAAGATAAAATGAACGGAAAATATGTATTCGGTCCTCTGAATTCCAGAAGACTGGGCAAATCTCTGGGAGTCTCACTGATCCCTCCCAAAACATGTCAGCTTGACTGTATCTATTGCGAAGCCAAAGCGACAACAAATCTGACCTGCTGCCGCAAAGAATATGTGCCTTCTGCCGAAGTGATCCGGGAACTTGACGAAGTACTCACACAAAAGCCTGAATTGGATTATATCACCTTTTCCGGTGCCGGGGAGCCCATGCTTCACTCCGGGATCACCGGTATCATCAGCCACATCAAGAGCCAATATCCGGAGTACAAACTTTGTCTTCTGACCAACGCTGTGGCTCTTGAAGATGAATCTCTGTGGCAGGATATCAATAAAGTCGATTTGATCGTCCCTTCTTTTGACGGTTCCAATGCAGATGAATTCAAAGCTATCAACCGTCCGGAAGCCAGTGTGGCGTTTGACCGTTTTGTAAAAAAATTCACAGCTTTCACCCAACAGTGCAGCGCTGTTGTAAAGCTGGAGCTTTTTATCGTTCCGGGCATCAATGACTCTGACGACTCCATCGCCCGTTTTGCGGCTTTGCTTAAGGAGATGCGTCTTGACTCCATTGAACTCAATTCTCTTGACCGTCCCGGGACAGTGGAAAATATCCCCCTCCCCGATGAGGAGACCTTTGAGCGTTTTATCAAGGCACTTTCCCCCATCGCGCCCTGCGCCCCCATCCGACGTACAGTTCCCCGCAGCAGCAATGAGCGCAGATGGCCGCAGAAGTCCTATTTCAGAAGCGAAATCGACGCTCTTGAAGGATACGCCCCCGGCGAACAGCCCAAATTCACCAATCTGGTAAAACTCAACACCAACGAGAATCCCTGGCCCCCCTCCCCTGCGGTGGAAAAGGCGTGGCGGGAGTTTGACTGGAAACGTCTCAACCGTTATCCTGATCCCTGCGCGGACAAACTCAGAGATGCTTTTGCATCGGTCAACGGTGTCAAACGTGAAAATGTGATTGTGGGTAATGGTTCAGATGATCTGCTGACCATGATATTCCGTGCGTTCACCTCACCGGAACTGCCGGTGGCGATCCCGGAGCCCACCTACTCTCTTTATCCTGTTCTTGCCGCCATGCAGGGGGCAAAAGTAATAAAGATCGCTCTTGACGAAGAAAAAGAGTTCGATCTTCCCGGAGACTTTCTTGCACAGGCCGAAGGTGCCAATCTGCTGATATTCCCCCGTCCCAATGCCCCCACCGGCAACGCCTTTGATAAAGAGGCTGTCCGCCGTCTGTGCCGTGACTTCAACGGGATTGTGGTCATTGATGAGGCATACGGGGATTTCAGCGCCGACAACTGTATGGACTTTGCCTTGCAGTTCCCCAATGTTCTTGTTATGCGGACCATGTCCAAGAGCTACGGTCTTGCCGGTCTGCGCCTGGGTTACGCCGTGGGCGCCAAAGAGCTCATCGACGGACTCATGAAGCTCAAGGACTCCTATAATGTGGATATGATCAGTCAGGTTCTGGCAGAAGCGGCTTTCATGGATCGTGAATACTTCAACGCCCGCTGCGCGGCGATCAAAGAAGAAAGAAGTGCTCTTGCTTCACAACTTGCTGCATTGAACTTCAGAATCATTCCCTCTGAAGCAAACTTTCTTTTTGTCTCCCCGCCGGATGGTGACGGAGAACGTTGTTTCAAACTGCTTCGTGAAGCTGCCGTGGTAGTGCGCTATTTCCCCAAAGCTGCCGGCGGCAGGTATGTCAGGATCACCATTGGCACTCCGGAGGAGTGTGCAAGACTTATGGAAATCCTGAAACCGGTCTATGCAAAATAAGGAAAGATCCGCTTCATCATGATAAAATTTTCTGTCAGCCGTGTTGAAAAAGAGCCCGTTTTCCTTGAAGGAACCGAAGGTCCTGAATTCTGGGGGCTCCCTGAAAATGATCCTTATACTTCCGACAAACCGGTTGTGTATGAACTTCAAGTCAGATCCGCTGCAGGCTCCATACTGGTCACGGGCCGGGTGGAAGGAACTGTTTCCGCCGTCTGCGGCAGGTGTCTTGAGCCTGTGGAAATGGAAATTTTCACTGAAGATATTGAACTCTATTACGCAAAATCGGATATCCGGGAAGAGGAACTGGATATTACCGCGGATGTCCGTGATGAACTGCTCATAGAGCTTCCCATGAATCCCCTTTGCAGCGAGGAATGCAAGGGATTGTGCCCCACTTGCGGAACAAACCGCAACAAAGAAAATTGTCAGTGCACCCGCCGGGGCAACCTTGCCTGGGGCGCCCTTGACGCTGTTGTAACGGAGGAAAAATGAGATCAAAAGCTGAGAAACTGGAAATATTCCGCAGTGCAGACATCTATCCGGTGATCTCTTCAGAGTTCTGTTTGGGCCGTTCTCCTGAAGATATTTTTGCTGCTGCCGCTGAAGGCGGCGCAAAAATCATTCAACTCAGAGAAAAAAACAAGTCCGATAAATATCTTTATGAACTGGCATGTAAATGCCGTCCCATTGCGGATAAGTTCGGTGTTCTGATGATGATAGATGACCGGGTGGATGTTGCTCTTGCCGCCAGGGCAGACGGTGTCCATCTGGGACAGGATGACATGCCTGTTGCTGTGGCAAAAAAAATCGCACCGGAACTCTTTATCGGTAATTCGACCCACAATCTGCCGGAGGCTTTTTCCGCTCTTGAACAAGGTGCCGATTGCATCAATATCGGCCCCATCTATCCCACACAAACCAAACAGGTCAACTGCGGTGCCGTGGGTCTGCCGATGATCGCAGAAGTCTCATCAAAGATCTCTTTGCCCTTTACGGTAATGGGCGGCATCAAAATACACCGGTTCAAAGAACTCCTTGAAGCAGGTGCAAAAGTGCTTGCAATGGTGACAGAGATCACTACGGCGCCGGATGTCTGTGCAAAAGTACGGGAGCTGCGGGAGGAATATGCCCGTTGCCGGAACAATGGCTGAAATCATCCATTCAGACGGGAAAGAGTATTGGCTCAGAAATGTGATCCTGATCACAGTGGCTCAATTTTTCGCCCAGGTGGCGTTCTGCGCTGCAATGACTTTCATGCCATTCTGGTTCAAGGAGACAGGCCATATCACGGATCCCGGGGAACTTTCCATGTACGTTGCCGTCTACAACATGGCGGGTAACTTGAGTTTCTGTCTCTTCGCCCCTGTCTGGGGTATTCTGGGAGACCGTTACGGCAGAAAAATGATGCTGCTGCGTGCCACTTTGGGTGGAGCCATCCTGACGCCGCTCATGGCATTTATCGGCAGTCCGATGCTGATGATCTTTCACCGGTTGGCGCTGGGAGCCCTTGTAGGTACTGTCACAGCGGCCCAGACCCTCATCGTTTCCACGACGCCGCAGAAACATCTGACCATATCTCTGGGGGCAGCCTCAGCCGGCATGTTTGCCGGAATCATGGGCGGACAGTTTCTCGGCGGTGAAATGGTCAGCCGTTTCGGCTTTTTTCAGACCTTCATCTGGGGCGGCGTTCTGCTTGCCGTAAGTACAGTTCTGATCCTTTTCACCAAAGAGGAGTTTCATCCTGTCATACATAAAAAAGCCCCTCACCGACGCAAATTCCAGATTCCGAAATTCGGGAAAGCGGGATTGCTGCTGATGCTTTTCATCGTCATGGGATTTTCCAGAGACATTGATGGTCCCTTTCTCCCCCAGCTGGTCATGGAAGTCGAACCCGATTCCACTGAAGCGCTCCGCTGGACAGGCTGGATCAACGGTTTGTGTGCTCTCGGAGGTATGCTTTCAGGATTGATTTTAGGATATGCGGCAAGTAAGATCTCTTTACTGAAGGTGCTGACATTTGTCATTGCCATCGCAGGTGTCATGCGGATCCTCCTCTCTTTTGCCTCCAGTTCTGAACTCATCATGGTGGAACGCTTCATTCAGGTCTTTGCAGCGGGGGGCATGGAACCCATGTTTCAGGCATGGCTTGCGGGCATTTCCCGTCCGCGCCATCACAGTATGATGTTGGGATGGTCGGCAACGGCGCGTTCCACCGGATGGATGACAGGTTCACTGGCAGGAGGAGGACTTGCTGTTCTGTTCGGTGGAGTTCACGGTTTGTTTCTGGTTTCAGGAATACTTTATTTCCTGATGCTTCCGGCAATGAAGTGGGTCGCCAAACGGGTGCCGCCGCCCGCTCTTGTGGAAAAAAAGAAAAGAGCTTGACAACATGAATACGGCAAGATTCTGCGTTATCCTGTTTTTTTTCGGTGCGGCATTCGTCTGCTGTGCCGTAAAGGGATGCCGTCTTGCCGGCCCTGACCGGGAAAAAATTCTTGCCAGAGGCGAAAAAATTGCCAGAGTCTGGCGTCAACTGCCCGCAAGACGGGGCAGGATCCTGGATAAAAACGGGAAAGTTCTGGTCTGGAGCGAACTCTATTGTGATCTTCATTACAATAACTCCGGAGAATACGAGCTCAGCGAAGATGAGCAGCATGCCCTGATTGAACTTTTCGGAAAAATGGAGTTTGATGTTCCCCCGTCAAAGCCTCTGCGCCGCCATCTGCGTCCTGACGAACTGATCGCTCTTGAGCCGCTTCTTTTGAAGGGTGCTCCTTTGCGTGTTCTGGTACGAAATGAAAGACTGGTCTGTGACTCAGAGGCAGTCAGGACCCTTGCCGGAAAAATCGAGCTGCGGAACAATATCCAATGCGGCATCAGCGGTTGGGAACTGCAGAATGAACTGCTTCTGCGGGGAATTCCCGGCAGATATTCAGTTCTGGTCGACCGTTTCGGGAATTACATGCCCAAAAGTTTCAAACTGGCGACTCCACCTTCGGACGGCAAAGATTTGAAATTGCCGGAAACCCTTGAAGAGATCGAACAAAAATTCAAGGAAGGGGAAAAGTTATGAAAATATCCCTGCGCGGAACAGTTATTTTTTCTATGATCCTGCTCACTTTTTTCGGTTTGCTGACGATCCTGAGTTCACAAAGTGAAGCTGAATCCCCCTATTATCTGGTATTGCGCCAACTCCTTTCTTTCGGAGCCGCAGTCGGATTGATGTTCCTTTGCGGAGCTCTGCCTTTTGCTTTTTTCCGCAGACACGCCCTGGTTCTTTCCGGCATTTCCTTTCTGGCTGTGCTGATCCTTCCTCTTCTGGGGACCCGTATCAACGGCATGTGCGGCTGGTTCCGTTACGGTTCTTTCAGCCTGCAGCCCACGGAGATCGCCAAAGCCTTCTTTCTTTTGGGGTTAACGGCAATTCTCAAACACTTCGACAGAGATAGTTTGCGCTTTTTCGCCGGATTCGGATATACCATGATCTGGATCGGCGCTATTGTCATACAGCCGGATTTCGGTACATCTTTCATCTACTTTTCACTCTTTCTGGCACTGATATTTGTCACCGGCATACGCTGGAGATGGCTCATCGGATGCGTTCTGCCGGCCGCAGCCGGAGCAGCCGCTTTTGTTTACATGCATCCCTATGCCTACAAGCGTCTGACCGCGTTTCTCAATCCGGCAAGTTCCTGGCATCTGAGGCAGCTTGAACTGGCAAGCGCCCGGGGGGGCTGGTTCGGCTCCAAGATCGGACAGGCCCTCTGGAGCAATGCGTATGTTCCGCTGCCCTACAACGATTCTGCCTATGCCACTCTGACAGAGACCATCGGATTTGCAGGCGCCCTTCTGGTTCTGGTACTTTTTGCCGTGCTTCTCGGCGCTTTGAGCTGCATCGCCATGCGCCGGGATCTGACACCGGCGGCACGGCTCTTCACAGCCGGATGCGTCATAATCATCGGCATCCAGACTCTGCTTCACATCGGGGTCAATTTAAGTCTGCTTCCTCCCACAGGACTGACACTGCCGCTGATCAGTTACGGCGGAAGCTCCCTTGTGGGCTGCGGTATACTGTTGGGTATCGCCCTGAGTGCCGCATCAGACAAAAATGAGGCAAAGTAAGGATTAAAAATAGAGGCTGAAACAGGTAAAAATATATGAAAATCAACTTTAAATGTTACGACTGCATTTTCAAGCTGATCCTGGAACTTTCTGAAAAACTTGGCGGATCATGCAATGAAAAGAAAAAAGCTATTGCCAATGAGATGCTCAACTACTTCACTGAAGTTTCGAGCCGGGGCGGTTCTCCTCCGGAACTGCTCGCTCATATCTGGGGTGACATCAATGTCCGTGAATCAGGTCAGTTTGATCCCATGGCTGAGATCAAACACAATTCGACCCGCCTTGCATTGAAACTGCTCCCCAAATTGCGGAAGATCGTTGAGAAATCAGAAGAGCCATTCAATGCCGCCGTCTGCCTTGCCGCTGCGGGAAACATTATTGACTATGGAATCAACCGTGATCTCGATCTTGCCGGTGTTGAAAAAAGTATCGTTTCCATTCTCGATCAGCCTTACGACAGAAATGCTGCGGCAGTGCTGAAACAGAAAATGGATGAAGCTGATTCCATTCTCTACATGCTGGATAATTGCGGCGAAGCGGTCATAGACCGTCTGGTCATGGAGCCTTACAAAGAGAAACTGACCGTAGGTGTCAGAGGATTCCCTGTTCTCAACGACGTCACTCCTGCGGATGCTATTGAATCCGGTATTGATTTCGCCCCTGTCATTGACACTGGAGACGCCACAGCAGGCGTTTCTTTCACCCGTTCAAAGAAAGAATTTCTTGACAAGCTCCACAGCGTCGATCTTGTCATCGCCAAAGGTCAGGGCAATTTTGAATCTATGGAACATATCTTCAAGCGCCCTGTCTTCTATCTTTTCCGCGCCAAGTGTGAAGTTATCACCACTTTGCTCAACTGTCCTTTCAACTCTATTCAAATAATCCCCCGAAACCTGTGGTAAAAAATGAAAGTCTATATTCAAACTGATATTGAAGGCGTCGCCGGATTCTGTTTTCAGGAAAATCGCGCAAATCCCGGAATTGAATCTGTCCAGCACCGGTACCGTATGTACAAACTGCTGACAGATGAGGTCAACGCCGCTGTCAAAGCTGCTTTTGACGAAGGCGCTGATGAAGTTTTTGTCAATGACAATCATGGCAGAGGCTATAATATCCTCTTTGAAGATCTGGATGAAAGATGTCAGATCATCCACGGACGCAACGGTTCAGGGCCGCAGTGGATGGCGTTTCTTGATGAAACCATCGACTGTATGCTCCAGATCGGTATGCACGCCATGGGAGCGACCCCCTGTTCCATTATTCCCCATTCAAGATGGGAAGTCAATGATGGCGAGTTCTATTTGAGCGAAGGCACCATGGCCGCCGCCGTGGCAGGAGATCTGGGCGTTCCTTCTGTAATGATGTCAGGGGATGACAAGATCTGTGCGGAGTTCCGGGAAAAGATCCCTGATATCGAACAGGTTCAGACCAAGAAAGCCCTTTCCTGTTATCAGGCGTGTTCTCTGATTCCCGCAAGGGCGTGCAAGCTGATCTACGAAGCCGCCCGCCGGGGTATCGCCCGCCGTCACGAAATCAAACCTTTTGTGGTCAAGGGACCTGTCCGGCTGCGTCTCTGGGACAATGCCTCACATGTGCCGCCCCTTTCCCCTTTGGGCGAAACCATTGAGCGTCCCACCATCACTCAGGCAGAAAAGGATTATTTCCCTGCCAACAAAAAGTCGCTCCCCTGGTACAACGGTCCCAGCATCGACATGGACGGATTTACTTTTCCCTGAGCCGATCCAGAACAATTTCGGAAAACAAAGGAGTTCTCATGAAAAGATATTTCATCACAACGGCAGCCCTGCTGGGCGTTTTTTCACTGGCAGCATCTCCGCTGGACAAAGGCGGAGTCACCTTTGATCTGAAAAAAAGTTCCTCTGAACTTTTCAAACAGGTCAAAGAGATCCCCCAGGCAGAAAATCTTATTACCAATGCGGATCACGCGTTTGCAGAAAGTTCCAAAGATCCTTTGCGCTGGCTGGGGAACTACTGTTTTCTGCATACCAAAGAGATTTCAGATAAAGATCCCCGGCGCGCCCAGGTACGCAAGATGGTAAAATGGAGCGTCAAAGATGGTGTTTTTTCTATATACAAACCTGAAGAACTGAAAAAAATCCTGCCCTTGAAAGTTGTCGCATCCACTTCAGGCGGTTGGCGGAAAGTGGTCAATCTCCCCAACGACAGGGGGGGACTTTACAACTTCACCTTCCAGTACAAAGGAAAAATCGAAGGGCCCGGAGGTGCCTGTCTCATCGTTCAGGCTTTTTCAGAACCGGCAGGGAAACACTGGAAAGCAAAAAGTCTCTTTTTCAAGGTCTACCCCATCAAACTTTCCAACACCTACCAGAACTATCAGAAGGCGATCCTGCTCCCCCAGGGAACGAAATCTGTTCAGGTCGTTTACAGGATCGACGGTGTGGGGCAGCTTCATTTCCGCAAGCCTGCCGTTACTGCGGCAGCTCCCGCAGCTGCAGGCAAAAAACTCACCTTGCAGCTTTCACCCATGGGCAGACTGGACAATACCTTTGCTCTGGCACAGGATCTTCCCGGAACCATCACCTTTATCTGGAAAAGAAACGGTACTCCTGCCGAGGCGAAACTCAACCGTCCACAATTGGTCATGGTCATGCCTGAAGAGATCACGTTCCACGAGGCAGCATTCTTGAAATTGCTGGGCAAACGTAAAGGAAATAAGGAAACGGAATACCGTATCGACCTTTCCGGCAGACGCAGACGTCCCGCCGCCATGACTGACTTTGACAACTATCTGCGTCACTCCGCATTGATTTCCACCAAAGCCGCCCCCGGAACGAAACTGCTCCCCGGAAAAGCATGGGTGGAGGATGGAGGAATCAGAGTTTCCAACATCGTTCCGGTGAATTTCACCGTCATTCCCAAATTCAAAGCTGCCAAACCCCAATACTATCTGCCGGGTATCTACACAGGTGGTGTCTACATGTCTTACAGCACCCCTGAAAATATCTCTCTTTGCGCCAGAATGCTTGATGCAGCCGGTGTCCGCTGGATCGTCGGCAGTCAGCGTTCCGCCTACCCGGCATGGCGTAAAGCAGGCGTCAAGGTCATCACCCCTGAACTCTTTTACGTTGCCAACGGATTCCGGGTAGGCAAGCCTGAGGGCCGTCCCGAAGCAGACAAATACCGTGCCATCGGTACCCACAATCTTCTGGAAATGAACCGGGCGACCTGTCCTGCGGCAGTTTATGAAAAGCGTCCCTACTATGTCAAAAGCACGGTTCCCTACATCACAGAAAATCTCAAAGGAGCAGACGGTCTCTGGGCAAACTGGGAGCCTTACGGCTATGCGGGACGCGGCTGTTTCTGCGATACCTGCCGAAAGAACTTTGCCAAATTTGTTGGCGTTTCAGAGGAGCAGATGAAAAAGGAGTGGCCCCAGGAACTTGCTGTGAACCGCAAGTACTATAAGCAGGCAGTCAGGTTCCGCAGTCTGGAACATGCCAAATTAATGCACACGATCAATGAAGCCGTCACCGCTGCCACAGGCGGGAAAGGCAAATCCCTGGGCTTCATCCCCGGAGTCCAAGTGGACAACATGAGTTCCTCGTGGCGCAAGAATGGTTTTGACAAAGAAACGCATCCCATTGATTACGCCGGTAAATTTGACTGGATCGACCCCTGGGGGCCCTATGCTTTCTGGGACGCTCACACTCCTTACGTCTACAACAAAAGTTTCAATTTGCGTACTTATCTCAAAGCAAAAGATGTCCGTGCCGCTGTCAACAAAGATTATCCCAAACACATCAAACTCCTTGCATTCCCCCATGGTATGCAGCTTCAGGATTGGGTCACTCAGCCTGAATCCATTGCCATTGAACTTCTGAGCTTCATGTTCAACGGATGGGAAGGCGCCACTGTTTACGCCTTCCCCAAAGGATACGATGCCCGTTTCTGGAAATCCTTTGCTGACGCTTCCAATATTGCCGCCCGTTATGACAAATACGTTTTTAAAGGCAAATGTGCCGACAACAAAGTGGAGCTTACACCCCAGGCGCCCTATGCAGCCAAAACCGCTGTCCTTGAACGCCTCATCGGAACGCACACCTACCATGAAATGCTTCAGTACAACGCCTGCGAACTTGACGGAACTCTCATCGTCGCAGCCTTCAATTTCTGGCGTGACGGTGAAGTTTTCTTCACACTGAAAGTGAAGGGGCTTTCGCCCGCAGAGCATTACACGGTCAGAAATGCAGATACACGCTTCACTGCCAAAGGCGGAAAATCCTTCACAGGCAAAGAACTTGCCCAGGGTATCACACTCCATGCCGGAGCCGTCCGCTGTGCCGTCTATGAGATCGCCCCTGAAAAAGCCGCCGATAAAAAACTTGTTCTTTTCACTGCTGATGATATGCTCAAAGCACAGAAAGCGGCGCGCAGTGCGCTGCTTAAAGCAAAAGCTGTCGATACGGAATATGAAAAGATCTACGGCATCAAAGAGTCAAAAATCGAAGATATTGCCAACGCAGACATCAACTGCAAAGCCGACCGTAAAAACAATATCCTCTCTTTCACAAGCGGAAAAAACAAACTTGAGCTTTATCTGCCCACTTTCTGCGCCAATCTCTGGAGCGTTGACGGCAAAGCCGTCGTTCACGGCAACCAGATGAGCGGTTTCGGCTGCGTTGCCTTCTGGTCGCCCTCCACCCAGATCAGAAGCGGATTTACTGTCACCGGACAGAAAAAGATCAAAGGAGGCATTGAAATCACCGCAGAAAAGAGAATGCTTGACCGTGACCGCAGTCAGCTGGCAGGCCTTGTTATCAGGCAGAGTTTCAAAGTGACAGAAGGACTCCGCAAACTTGAAGTCGTCACGACTCTTATCAACAGCTCTGACCGGGATATCAGTTTCGGCATGCGCTACAACCTGATTCCCGCCATTCCGGGATCTCCGGGAGGCTTCACCCGCATTTCAGCACAGGGAAAAAGTGTAGATTTCAAACGATCCTTCGCCCGCAGTCTTTTCACCACAGGCATTGACAAACTATTTGAAAAAGAAGTCCGCCAACTCTTTTCCGTCAAGACGCCCAATGCCCCCATTGATGCCGCTCCCGTCTCGTTCCATGCTCCCGGCATCAAAGCGCGTATGACTCTTGCTCCTGCCGATCATCTGGCAGGAGCTGCAGTCTGGGACTCCGGCAGACAGGCAGCAGGAACTTTTGAACCATGTTTCAAATTTGTTGATCTGGGCCCCGGTGGAAAAAGTATCACCCTCTCTTCAACGATGCAAGTTATAAAGTAAATTCTGGAATAAAAATGAAAGTTTACGTTCAAACCGATATTGAAGGTATTGCCGGATTCTGTTTCCGGGAAAATCGTGCCAACACAAGCGTAGAAGGCGTACAGCACCGTTACCGCATGTACAAACTCCTGACTGCCGAAGTCAATGCCGCCGTAAAAGCCGCATTCGATGAAGGTGCTGATGAAGTCTATGTCAATGACAATCACGGTTCAGGCTATAACATCATCTTCGAAGAACTTGATGACCGATGCCAGATCATTCACGGCCGCAACAGTTCTTCCGGCAAATGGCTTCCCATTTTTGACAGTTCTTTCGACTGTATGCTCCAGATCGGCATGCACGCCATGGGAGCAACGCCCTGTTCCATCATCCCCCATTCCAGGTGGGAAGTCAACGATGGCGCCTTTTATTTAAGCGAAGGTACTATGGCAGCTGCCATTGCCGGAGACTTGGGAGTACCTTCTGTGATGATGTCGGGCGATGACAAGATCTGTGCAGAGTTCCGGGAAAAGATTCCCGCCATTGAACAGGTTCAGACAAAAAAAGCTCTTTCCTGTTATCAGGCGTGTTCTCTCATTCCTTCGAGAGCCTGTAAATTGATCTATGAAGCTGCCCGCAAAGGCATTGCCCGCCGTCACGAGATCAAACCTTTTGTGATCCGGGGGCCCGTCCGTCTGCGTCTGTGGGATAACGACACCCATGTACCTCCTCTTTCTCCTCTGGGCGAAACCATTGAACGCCCCACGATCACAGAGGCTATGAGTGACTACTATCCCGCCAACAAAGAGTCGCTCCCCTGGTACAAGGGACCCATTATGGATATGGACGGATTTATGTTCCCCTGAACAGTCAAACAAGGAACCGGATCATGAAAAAAATTCTTTTCTCTGCAGCCGCAATTTTCACCGCCGCAGTTTTCGGAGCTTCTGCTCTTGACAAAGGTGGTGTAACTTTTGACTTTAAAAAAATCTCTGACGGACTTTTCAAACCTGCTGTGGTCGCCCGGAATGCCAATCTGGTGACCAATTCTGACGGTAAGCTCAAAGACGCCCCCAAGGATCCTTTGCGTTGGCAGGCCAATTATTGTTATCTTCACACCAGTGCCATTCCCGCCAAAGATCCCCGCCGCGCCAGAACACGCAAAGAGGTCAGGTGGGAAAAAAAAGGTGGTGTTTTCACTGTCATAAAGCCTGAAGAATTGAAAAGTTTTCTTCCCCCGAAAATTTTGGGTTCCACTTCAGGCGGCTGGAGAAAAACTGTAAATCTGCCTCATGACAAGGGGGGACTTTATGAAATAAGTTTTCAATATAAAGGCAAACTCACAAGTTCCGGTGCAGCCTATCTGTTGGTCAGCGGCAACACAGAAGCCGCCGGACGCTGGTGGAAAGGCAAACAGAAATATTTCAAAGTGTTCCGCATCAGCCTTGCAAACAACTTCCAGAACTACAAAAACGCTCTGCTCCTGCCGGCGGAAATAAAATCCATTGAGCTTGTGCTGCGGATCGACGGCACAGGATTTTTGAGTTTCCGCAATCTGGCGGTCACAGCACAGAATGCAGAAAAGAGTTCAGAAAAACTCACCTTGCAGCTTTCACCCATGGGCAGACTGGATCATACTTTTGCTCTGGCTCAGAACCTCCCCGGCACCATCACTTATGTCTGGAAAAGAAACTGCGCGCCCAAAGATTTGAAACTGAAAAAACCGGCTCTGGTCATGGTATTGCCTAAAGAGATCAAATTCCATGATGCGGCATTATTAAAGCTCCTGAGCCGCAAAGAAAGAGCTGAGGGCATTGAATACCGCGTTGATCTTACGCCATGGAAAGAGCGTCCGGCGGTGATGGGCTCCTTTGACGGTTATTTGCGTATGGGTATGCTGATTTCAACCCAGGCTGCCCCCGGAACGAAACTGAGTCAGGGAAAAGCCTGGGTCGAAGATCAGGGAGAAAGAGTTTCCAACATCATTGATGTCAACTACACGATCATTCCTCAATTCAAGGCGGCAAAGCCTGAGATCTTTATGCCGGGATTCTACTCCGGTGGCATCTACATGAACTACAAAACGCCGGATCTTCTGGCAGAATGTGCAAAACTCTATGATGCCTCCGGTGTCCGCTGGATCATTTCCGGTCACAAAAGCGCCTATAAGATCTGGCGCAAAGCAGGGGTAAAATATATCACTCCTGAACTCTACTACATCGCCAACGGTTTCAGAGTCGGTCCCCCCGAAGGGCGTCCTGAAGCTGACAAATACCGTTTTATCGGCGACCAGTACAAGAGCGAAATGGCACGCTCCACCTGCCCTGCCGCCGTTTATGAAAAGCGTCCCTTCTTCCTTAAAAGCACTGTTCCTTACATCAAAAGAGAACTGGCAGGCGCCGATGGACTCTGGGCAAACTGGGAGCCTTATTACTATGCAGGACGCGGTTGTTTCTGTGACACTTGCCGCAAGAAATTTGCAAAATTTGCAGGAGTTTCTGAAGAACAGATGAAAAAAGAGTGGCCTCAGGAACTTGCCGTCAACCGCAAGTATTACAAACAGGCGGTGAAGTTCCGCAGTCTGGAACATGCCAAACTGATGAACACCCTTAACGAAGTCATTACCGCCGCAACCGGCGGCAAAGGAAAATCCCTTGGTTTCATTCCGGGGGTCCAGGTGGACAACATGAGTTCCACATGGCGCCAGAACGGCTTTGATAAAGAAACTCACCCCATTGACTACGCCGGCAACTTTGACTGGATCGATCCCTGGGGACCGTATGCCTACTGGTACTCCCACAATCCTTATGTCTACAACAAAGGATTCAATTTGCGTACCTATCTCAAGGCCAAAGATGTCCGCGCCGCCGTCAATAAAGATTACAAAAAGGCGCCCAAACTCCTTGCCTTCCCCCACGGAATGCAGGGGAACGACTGGGTGACTCAGCCGGAATCTCTGACCTTGGAAATGCTTTCATTTCTCTTCAACCGCTGGGAGGGCGCCACTGTTTACGCCTACCCCAAAGGCTACGATGCCCGGTACTGGAAAGCATTTGCCGATGCCGCAGATATTGCTGCAAAGTATGATAAATATGTCTTCAGAGGCAAATGCGCCGACAGCAGAGTTGAGCTTGTGCCTCAGGCGCCCTACGCCGCCCCCACAGCTGTTGTGGAGCCCCTTCTCGGGACTTATACTTATCAGAACATGCTTCAGTACAACGCTTATGAGATGAATGGAGCTCTTATTGTCGCC
The DNA here is from genome assembly GCA_017507125.1 of Lentisphaeria bacterium. Lineage (GTDB taxonomy): Bacteria > Verrucomicrobiota > Lentisphaeria > Victivallales > Victivallaceae > UBA1784. The sequence continues at coordinate 16,197 of JAFWBQ010000020.1, read as the reverse complement.
GCTTTCAACTTCTGGCGCGACGGTGAAGTTTTCTTCACCCTCAAAGTCAAAGGACTTTCCCCTGAAGTACGCTACACTGTCAAAAAAGCCGGATTCCGTTTTACAAACGGCAGCGGTAAAGCCTTTACAGGCAGAGAACTTGCCCTAGGGGTAACGCTCCACGCCGGAGCGGTCCGCTGCGCCGTTTATGAGATCGCCCCCGAAAAAGCCGCAGACAAAAAACTTGCTCTCTTCACAGCTTCTGAGATGAAAAAAGCTCAGAAAGATGCCCTGCCCTCTCTGCTCAGGGCAAAGGCCGCCGATGAGAAGTATGAAAAAATCAATGGTTTGCGCGAGTCAAAACTTGAAGATATCACCCATGACGGCATCAGCTGCAAAGCGGACAACAAAAATAAGATGCTTCTTTTCACTTCCGGCGGAAACAGTGCTGAATTTTTCGCAGGCGCAAGCTGTGTGGGCCATTGGAGCGTCAACGGCAAAAAGGTGATCCATGGAGGAAAAGTCAGTGGCGTGGGTGCCGTTGCCTTATGGTCCCCCTCATTGCAGCTTGCAAGAAATTTTACTGTTCTCTCCCAGAAAAAGATCAAAGGCGGAATCGAAGTCGTTACTGAAAGACGCCTTATTGACCGTGACCACCCCGCCGTATCCGGTCTCATCATCCGTCAGACCTTGCGTTTCACTGATAATCTGAGAAAGATCACAGTTGATTCTTCTGTCATAAATGACGCTGAGCGAACCGTTTCATTCGGCATCCGCTACAACATCATGCCTGCGTTCCCGGCTCTGGACAAGGGTTTCACCCGCATTTCAAGCAAGGGGAAAAGCCTTGAATTCAAGCGCGACATGTGCCGGCGTCTTTTCACCACAGGAATTGACAAATTCTATGAAAAAACAGTCCGGCAGCTCTTCAATATTTCCATGCCCGATCAGGTCATTGATGCCAAAGAGTTTGTTTTCGGCGCTCCCGGCGTGAAAGCAAAACTGGCGGTCAAGCCTGAAGCCTCCCTTGCCGGTGTTGCCGTATGGGATGCCGGAAATCAGGTTGCCGGAACCTTTGAACCCTGTTTCAAATATATTGAACTGGGTCCCGGCGGAAAAAGTTTCAACTTCTCAGCGGTCATGACCGTTGAAAAATAACAAAAGGAAAATAAAAATGAATAAAGTTGACACCTCTAAAATCAAAGCCGATGCTCAGGCGATTGTGGACAACATCCAGCTGCCCCGTATTCCGGAGCGTGAATTCCGCGTTGAGTGTGCGCCTTTCGGGGATATCAGACCCGCCGTCAACGCCGCCATCACAGAGTGTTCCGCATCAGGCGGCGGCAGAGTCATCATCCCTGCGGGGCGCTACCGCTGCGAAGGCCCCATCCACATGGCAAGCTGTGTGGAGCTCCACTTTGAAGACGGCGCCTTCATCAAATTTTCACGCAAGCCCGAACACTATCTCCCTGTGGTCCTGAGCCGCTGGGAGGGAATCGAACTTTACAACTACTCCCCCATGATCTACGGCAACGAACTCCATGACGTCGCCATCACCGGGAACGGCATCATCTGCGGCGGCAGAGAGTGGTGGATGCACGTTGCAGCCAAACAGCTGGACTCCCAGCAGAAAGCACGCCGTCTCGAAGGGGAAAAAGTTCCTGTTTCCGAGCGTATTTTCGGTGACAAAGAATTTCTGCGTCCTGCCCTGATCCAGCTCCGCTGCAGTGAAAGACTGCTTTTTGAAGGCTTCACCTGTGTGGATGCTCCCATGTGGATGCTTCACCCCCTTTACAGCTCTCACATCACGATCCGCAACATCAACATGGACAGCATGTATGTCTGCAACGACGGTGTTGACCTTGACTCCTGCGACAACGTCGTGGTGGAAAACAGCCACTTCCGCAACGGCGATGATGCCGTGGTGCTGAAGGCAGGACGGGATGCCGACGGTTTGCGGGTCAACCGTCCCTGCCGCCGGATCGTGGTGCGGAACTGTGTCTTCCACGAGTGTCTCCACGGCTTTGCCATCGGCAGCGAACTTTCAGGCGGTGCCGAAGATGTTTATGTCCATGACATCCACATGGAGTATATTATGATGCAGGCACTTTCGCTCAAATCCGCGCCCGGCCGCGGGGGTGTGATCCACCGTCTTCACATTGCAGATATCCGGATCGACAAGACCGATGACCACGCCATTTCCATCGTCAGCGAATATCCCGGAACCCGTTTCGGTGAAGACAAGACCTGCTACAAGGATATTGAATTCTGCAATATCCACTGCAATTACGCCAAGAACGGACTCTATCTGGAAGGCTCCAAAGAGTTCCCCCTTGAGCGGATCATGCTTGACAACGTGGTCATCGAAGAAGCTGAAAAGCCCATTGATGCCGCTGTTGACACCGGTTCACTTGCTTTCAACAACGTCTATATCAACAACAGCAAGTTTGACAGCGCCAACTGATAAGCTGTATCATCAAAAAAGAGGGACCGCTTCACCGCAGTCCCTCTTTTTATTATACCCTGTTCGGGCAGGTAAAAGTAAATATCCTTTATCCTGAAATCTTTTTATTGAGCGCTTTTTGAGAAAGTTTTTACATAGAAAATCTTTTCCAGACGTTCCCAGCTTTCACCGAAGGCATGAGGCGTTTCTTTGAGATAGTGCGGCAACTGTGCGGCGATCTCTTTATTGGTGCGGAATTCCCCTTTTTTCTCTCTGACACACTCGTCAAGGATTTTTGTCTGGAGCACCGAGTACCAAGTCAGTTTATGCTTGATCGCGCTGCTGAAAAAAGAGAGATGTCCGCCCAGAGCGCCGAAGACACAACTGGCGGCAACGGTTCCTGTCAAAAGCCATGGAGCCACTTTCTTTTTCCTGCTTTTCACCATCATCACAACAACAGCTGCCAACAGAACCAATGCGGCAGAAAGTGAAACAATGCCGCTCAAAAGAATGTCTGAGGCAATCCCCTGAATGAATTTTTCCACTTCAGGAAGATGAAAATTCATTGCCTGCGCAGCAGCGGAAAAAGAATCATTTTTCTCAAGTTCTTTTATAAAAAAATCCCAGAAAAAGCGCCGTTCTCTGTTGATAAGTTCAAAAGGAGCTATTGAACGCACTTGCGCAGAAAACCAGCAAAACACCAGGGAATAAACGCCTAAAGCAAGAAGTGCTCCGATCTGGTACCAAAGCCGGGGCTTTTCATTTTGCTGCGCTTCAAAAATACAATAAAGGAACAACCCCGGAAACGCCAGTAATGTTCCTGCGCTGCTAATGTACACAACGACTTTTTCCAACATAAGGAGCGCTCCTTTTTGAGTTTTTCTTATTTGACTTCGTCTATGCGGATCTCGTCAAACCAGGCAGTACCTTTGGCGTTCCAGATCCACAGTCCCAGAGGGGGCACATAGTCCTTGCCGGTATTGGCAGGAGTTTTGAACTCCACACACACACGGTGCCAGGGATTGGTTCCGAGGATCCGGTTCCGGGGCAGAGCGGCAGAGCCGGTATTGGAAAAATAGATCCATGCCCCGGCACCGATCTTGCCCACAAGATCTTTGGTCTTGAGGTAATAGCTGATCCGGTAGCGGGTATCAGGTTTGAGTCCGGGCATACGGCACCCGGCAGAAGCGTTGCCTTTGACGGTGCCGTCAAGCTCCATACGCAGGGAGTGTCCGCCGGAAATGAAGGTACGGGTGTCAAGAGAGATCTTGATACCTTTCTTGGGCCAGTAACTCCAATTTACGGCCTTTTTGCTCTTGGGATCAACCTTCTCAAAGTTGCCGTTAAGCACGATGTTGGCAGGTTTGGGAGTCAAAACGATCTTGCCCCATTCGCCGATGGAGTGGAATCCGCGGCTGGAACCGGGGAAGAGCGCCCACATATAAAAAACAGGTTTGGCGCCGTCAGTAAAGGCACGGTTGCGGGCAAAGTTGGCAGGGATACCGTCGGAAGAGATGGGCCCCAGATCTTTCAGAGGAATGGTCACTTCAAAACGCCATGATTTTTCCAGTTTTTCAGCTTTTGCAGTGGCGGAGCTGTTCCATGAGATCTGGCTTTTTCCGTTGCGGCGGCACTTGTAATCGGTCAGAGTACCGTTGGAGTTGACCACAAACTGGAAATAGTTCTGTCTGTCGCCGGAAGGATTGAGCAATATTTCCACACAGGAGTCGGCAAAGGTCATAGCGTCATCCCGCTTCACCGCTTTGGCAAGGATCTCTTTCATGCGGGGTTCTTCACATTCGCCCGTGATAATAAGTTTTTCCCCCTCTTTACGCAGAGAGATCTTCGTATTCACATCGTGGAAATCCCCCTTGAAGGGACGAAGCCAGATATTACCCGGACAGTAGGCGATCCAGAAATCCATGCCTCTCTGGAGCTGATGGAAATAATCGGCGGTCTTTGCAATGGGTCCCAGCAGATGTTGACGGACGAATTTAAGACGCTCCACAGCTCCTTTGTCGGCAGCGGCGGCTTTAAGCGCCCTGTCAAAGAGGGTATTGTAATGTTTCATCTTTGCGGCAGAGTAGATATTGTTCCAGATCTCGCGGACAGCGGGAACCTTGGTCACAGGACCGAGGTCACTCATGACCGTGTTACCCAGGATCTTTTCGCACCAGTTGTTTTCAAGGTCGGCATAAAATTCAGCCATATAGGGTGCGCCCTTGCCGAACATCCTTGTAAAATATTCATCAAGAAGTTTTTCGGGATCAAGGGAGTTGTTCCACATGAGCTTGCTGATCATCCAGTAGTTGAGATCGTTGAAGTGAAAATGGTCGGTTTCGGATTCAAAGAAAACGCCGTCCAGATACTTCTGATTGTTCTTGAGGAACCGTGCCGCATGGCGGGGCATCATGGCAGGGACTCCCGGGAAATTCTTGCTCATGTGTTTGCCCATGGCGTAAGTCCAGGCGGTCACTTTGCTGCCGGTCTTTTCGTACCATGCTTTGAGTTCGGCGGTCTCAGCCTTATCTTTGGCAGAAGTTCCCCCCTTGCCCGTTACAGCGACCTGGATCATCAGTTCTTTTGGGAGCGCAAACTCAGGCACCACATCGTAAGGCAGATAAGACATGGTACTCAGAGTGTGCTTGATGCCGTCACGGGTCAGCCGTTCAGAGATCTCGGCAAAGAATTTGAACATGAATGCGCTGATGATCTTGCGCGCTTTGGGAGAAGTGACAGGTTCGCTGTTATCCCAGATCTTTGCACAATTTTTGCAGCTGCACCACATGAATGAATCCTGAGGCATGATGCAGAAAACGCCTCCGGCAAAGGTCTGATAGTGCCAGCTTTTCAAGCCGCGGCTTGAGGCGGGTTTGCCGGAAAAACATGCTTTGGCGTCCTGATAGATCTCTTCGCGGATCCCGCTTGTGTAGCAGAGCTGTCCGGGGTGAGGCAGAGCGGGATCACAGTGGCGTTTGCCATCTTTCGTAAGGGCAAAGTATTCGGGGTGGCTCTTGGCAAAGCGTCCGATATAGTTCAAAAAGACCAGTCCGTGACCGAAGTTGATACGCTTTTCAGAGGTGCGGTTGCGGATATGGGCGTTGCGCTCAAGGTCGTAAAAGGAGAAACGGGAGTCGTAACTTTTGCAGCGGCCTGAGTAAAAGGAGCGGAACATCATATCAGGGGAGTCCATAATGTCGATCTTCTCAGGCAGCATGAGAGCGCCTTTGAAAGGAATAACTGTTCCCTTTTCACCGGCAAAGAAGAATCCGGCCTCGGCAAAACGCTCAAGAAAATCATACGTTCCGCTCAAAGTTCCCCGCATAAAGGTGCGGGCATTGGTGGCATATTTACCGATATTGACTCTTTCTGTGTCTCTGCCTGCAATATAAACTTTATTCCCCGCACGGCGGATATAAAACCCCTCATCGGGAAGTTTTGTCACATCAACACCGGCTTTACGGGCATTTTCGCCGCCGCCCAGGATGATGGTGAATTTTCCGGGAGTGGGCTTTTTGACCAGGGGGATCTCTTTGCCGGTGGCAAGTTTAAGACAGCGGCGAAGCTCAGATACCGCATAACTGACCACTCCTCCCTGGGTGTCCTGAAGAAGTTCAATACCGGTGATTTTTTCCACTTTCCCGGAAATTTTGATACTTCTTCCGGCGGCAGAGAGCGTACAGCACAATAAAAACAGTGCCAGCAGCGAAAACAATTTCTTCATATCATGTTCCTTGTTTTTGATTTTGATGATTAAAAATCCAATAATAAAAACACCCGTTTGTGTTAATATAGCTCCGTGTAAAGGCAGTTGCAAGGGTTTTTGAGTAATTTTTCAGAAATTTACTGTGCATGCCTGGTTTAACAAGTCATATTTCAATAATTCTCAAAGATATAAGTTTTCCGGAAAAACAAAAAAAATTAAAATTTTTTTATTTTTTTTGTTTTTTCCCCTTTTTTTCTGATTAAAAGTGTGCTATAATAAATAGAGTAAAGACAAAAATCACTGCATTTTCCCAAAAAAGGAGTCAAACTTGATCCATGAAACGTTTGTTTACGCTGATTGAGCTGCTGGTGGTGATTGCCATTATCGCCATTCTCGCCGCCATGCTGCTGCCCGCTTTGCAGCAGGCACGGGAAAAGGGGAAACTTTCTACCTGTACCAACAACATGGGGACACTTGCCAAGGTATTTCATGAGTACGCCGATGACAACAAGGATTACTTCGCGCCCTACTGGAACGGATTGGTTAAAAGCAGCGTAAGTACAGCAAGTTGGTGCGGAGGCTTGAGACAACCGGCACCTGCGGGATATCACTTCGGACTTTATGCCAATTATCTGGGGGTCAATCACAATGGAGCCATTTTCGGTTTCCGGGATGCCGGTAAAGTAAAATACCGTTGTAAATACGCCTGCCCAAATCTTCCCTCCATGAAACTCCCGACCAGCGATGCCGGCTACCGTGCCGGAATAGGCATGCTTCTCAACAATGGCCCTCTGTGGACGGGACTCCGCCGCTCCAAGGTGCTGCGTCCTTCCCAGTGGGTGCCTTATATTGAAATCGAAGCCGAACCCAGCCAGCCAGCCGTCTACAATGTGGAAGGCTTTTACGGTCAGGCAATCCCCAAGGCCGTTGCTTACCGCCACGGCGGCGGAGCCAACCCCATTGCCACAATGGTCTACGGTGACGGACGTGCGGGATCAAGAAACAAATTCAAGATCCCCGGCTCCTGGAGCATGACCTACTCCTATTACTCCTGCTTTTACAGACCTTATCCGGTCTGGAGCGAAGACAAAACAGGTGAATGGTTCAAGAAAACGCTGTGATTTTTCCGGGGCATAAAAAATCCTCTTTCTCAAACGTGAAAGAGGATTTTTTGTTTTTATATCTGACGGCTGCTGACAACTTGCAAAGGCATCATCAGAGGCCGGAAGAGGGAACATACCGTACGCCACCGGAATTGGAGTGTTCCATCAGCAAATCCGATCTCCCAGGTATCCCGGAAGGTGCCGTCAAGGTGGAGCAGAGTTATTTCAAGAGTGTTTTCATCTTTCCATGAAGCACATCCCGCAAGGGGATGAGGACGGCGATCCTGAAGCTGAGCAGAGAACTCTTCAAATCTGCCGAATCCTGCGCGGATCTCTTCAACGCCCCGGGGCGTTTTCAGGGCAAGAATACATTTATCAGACAAAAACTTGATGCTCCCCCCCTCAATTCCGGCGGCATTGGGATAAAACTCAAAAGCGTAATCTTTCATCAGCGCCTTTTCCCCGGCAGAAGCCGCCGGAACACCGCTGGAAGCACAAACCTTTTCAAGCAGCGCCACTCCTTCAGGATCTTCCGGAAGAGGTGCCCCATGGAGTTGAGGCAGAAGCTTTTCCCAGAGAATATCCAGCACCCGTCCCATTTCAGTCATGGAGCCGTTGACAGCAACAGCCATATCCTCTTCAGGCAGCATAAGGGCATACTGTCCGCAGGCACCGTCGCCTCTGAATCCGTGGCGGGAACGCCAGAACTGATATCCGTAACCGCACTTCCAGTCAGGCAGTTCATTCATGGAGTTGTCGGCATGGGGCTGTGTTGCCTCATCCAGATAATCTTCAGGCAGAAGCTGCACGCCGTTCCAGCGGCCTTTATTCAGCAGCAGCTGGGAAAATTTGGCGATATCCATGGTTTTGAGATAGAGTCCGAAACCGCCGCAGTTGGTCCCGGCAGGGCAGCACTCCCATTCGCCGGGGGTAATGCCCAGAGGTTCAAAGAGCCGGGGCATGAGATACTCCCGGACATTGAGTCCGGTAACGCGCCGGATCACGGCGCTGAGCATGTAGGTCCCAAGGGAGTTGTATGCAAAAAAGGTTCCGGGATCATGGACCAGGGGAGAACTCAGGAATCCCCGCACCCAGTCTCCTGCGGTATCAGCATGGGCGTAAGGGAAAGCGCACACGTCGTGGCCGCTCCGCATGGTCAGCAGATCCTGAAGCGTCACATCAAACATTCTTTTATCGGTCACACAGGCGCGGTATTCCGGAAAGAAGTCGATCACTTTATCCTCAACTTCAACTCTTTTTTCCGCCCGTGCCAATCCGATGGCGCAAGAGGTGAAACTTTTGCTCAAAGACCAGAGGGCGTTTGGAACATCCCCTCTGTAAGGCGCTCTGTAATTTTCAGCAATGACGGCACCGTGACGGAGAAAAATGATTCCCTTTACATAGGGGAGCTTATTCAGCTCTTCAAGCACTTCAGCAAGAAGCGCACTCTTCACCCCCTGAGACTCCGGGGTACATACTGGCAGTTCAAAACTCATAAATACGCACCTTTCAATAAAGATTACAGCAATTCAATTATCACCTGTTTCCAGTTCCGGAAATTCTTCTTTCCACACTTCCGGAGAGTGTCTGAAAGTATCCGGAGTCACCCCGAAGCGTTCCCGGAATTTACGGTGAAAAGCGGTAACTCCGGAAAAATGCACCTCTTTCACGATCCGGGCAACAGGCAGAGAACTTTGCAGAAGCCGCCGTGCCGCCGTTTTGAGCCGGAATTCAAGGATATAATTTTTCGGGGAAACATCAAAGAAGCGTTTCCACTCCCGGAAAAATGCGGCGTGGGAAAATCCGAAGCGCGCAGCAACTTCATCACAATTGAGCTCCCGGTCATAATGGTGAAGCAGATAAAGCGCCGCCTCTTTGATGCGCCGTTCAGGCAGATCGGCATTCACATCGCAGCTGCGCTGTAAAAGGAGTTCATGGATGATTTGCAGACAGACCCAGTCCAATTGATCTGTCATACCGTCAACAGTATAACATCTGACCAGTTTCCGCCAGCGGTCGATCAAACGCTGAAGTTCATCCGTAAGCCGAATGGACCAGAAAAGTTCATCCGGGATCATTCCCCAGCTTTCAAGCAGCTCCTCCCCTTTTCTGTCAAAGGAAAAAGCTATTGTATCACGGGGCAGTTCGCCTGCCAGAGAGATCCGGGTCCCGATACGTTTGAACACAGTGTTCGGAAAGGTAGTTCCCATAAGTTGACCGTTGATCAAATCATCGCACCTTCCGGCTGCGGATCCAAGGCGCAAACTCACTTCAAAAAAACGGCTGACAGTAGGATCTTCTTTTTTTCTGAAACAGACATTGTCACAGTAAAAAAGGGCACATACGCGCAAAGGGAAACTCCCCCGACGCGGCAAATCACCGATATACGGACTGATCCATGACATACAAAAAAATTCCCGAAAACTGTCTGTTTCGCTATAACTTCATAACATACTCACAATATAATACTCAAAAGTGATTTTTACAAATCATTCTTTACAAAAAAATTCTCTTCCCGGGATCTTTTTCAGATACATTTTAACACTCTGAATTGATACAAAGCAACCTTGCGTATTGAAAAAACGAAGAGTATATTATTTCCGTAAAATATCGAAAGGACAAAAACGATGAAACACTTTGACGTCGTTGTTTGCGGCGGAGGAATTGCCGGTGTTGCCGCTTCTCTGGCTGCTGCGCGCCGGGGCAGAAAAACGCTCCTGGTTGAAAAACAATCCGTTTTAGGCGGTCTTGCCACTTCTGGATTGATTTACATCTACCTTCCGATCTCTGACAACCAAGATCACGTCATTGCCTCATCCATTACAGAAGAACTGCTTCTCAAGTGTCAGGAATACGGTCCCTTTTCTCTTGCTGAAAAGTGGGGAGGCTCAGCCTCAAGTTTCCCTGGAAACGCAAGAAACAGCTACCTCTGCTGTTTTTCTCCTGCGGGGTATATGCTGACTCTGGAAAAACTGGTCCGGGAGTCAGGCGTGGAGCTTCTTCTGGAAACCACTGTTACAGGAGTACGCTGCGATGAAAAAAATTTTCTCAGAGAAATCGAGATCTTCTGCGGATATGAAAAGGAAAATATATCAGCAGATGCCTTTGTAGATGCCACAGGCGGTGCTTTTGTATTGCGTATGGCAGGCGAAAAGGTCTTCCCGGAAGTCAATTATAATAATCCCTGGATCCTGGAAATGAATGCAAGTTGCTCCCACATCTATCCTTTTACCGGGGAACTTCATGTTCAACCTTTGAAAAAACCTGAAATCAACGGCTCCATGGAACAGGTTTTGAGTACATTAGAACTTCAGGAGTTCATACGCCGTCAATACAAGGTCATCCGCAGTTATTACGACGCCATGGGGCCTGAGGAACGCAAAACCAGCTACCCTGTCCATCTTCCCATGATGCCTCAGACCCGGAAGATCGCCCGTATAGATGCCCTTGCTGAAATAAAAACCGGAGAAGCCGGACTTTATGTTGAAGAATCCATCGGTGTTGCCGCCGACTGGCGCAAAAGTGCCCCCGCCTGGGAAACTCCTTACGGTGCACTTCTGCCCCGGAAGACCGGAAACGCTCTTGCCGCCGGACGCTGTATCAATTCATCAGGGGATGCCTGGGAAATATTCCGTGTGATTCCCGCCGCCGCCATGACCGGCGAAGCCGCAGGCGTCGCCGCCGCCATGAGTTCTGAGCAGAACCGGTCCCCAGCTGCAATTCCTGTTTCTGCACTGCAGCACGAACTGCGAAAAACAGGTGGTATCATGCATATCCGCAACGGTTATCCGTTTAAAAACAAAGGAGCAGAATGACAATGAAAAAAAGATTTACCCTGATTGAACTTCTGGTTGTTATCGCAATAATAGCAATTCTTGCTGCCATGCTTTTGCCCGCCTTGCAGCAGGCGAAGGAGCGTGCCAAAAGTATATCGTGTACCAATAACGAAAAACAGATCGGCATTGCCTCAGCAAGTTATACCGCCGACAACAACGATTGGATCCTCCCCTCAGCCATGCCGCCCTACGGAATCGGCAACGCCGGAGCAGAAGGCACCTGGATGGATCTTCTTGTGGGTAATCAGCGTGCAGATTACCAGAATGAGACCGCTACAGTCAACTACGGGGTCCATCAACAAATCCGTACCAACGGTCATCTTGTCGGGAAAGGCACTCTGACCTGTCCGGCAGAGCTGCCTTACGGCAGCAAAGACTGGCAATACCTGGCAGCCTGCCATTACAGTTTAAATGGTACGCTCTGCCCCAATTACAACTCCACCAATCAATATTCCAAGTTCAGAAAAACATCTGCTGTAAAAAGACCGGGGATCACCAAATTTCTGCTTGAAGTTCTCGGAACAGGGAGCAAAGGCAGCTCCATGACCACTGCCGCCACCACCATGGGGACCTCTTACCGTCACGGACAATATGATGCCCGTCCCTATCAAAGCGTCACCTGGGAAAACGCCATTGAGGAGTTCCTCTATGTCACCGGACGTACCAATGTCCTGCTTTATGACGGGCACGTTGAAACCTTCACCTACCGGCAGCTGACTCAGATGGGCAAATATTACCATACAAGCAACCCTGATGTATGCGGATTCTACCGGGATCACGGGATCCAGGTCAAGCTCGTCTATCCCTGATAAAACATTTTTTACCTTTAATACAACGGAGTACGATCTATGAAACGCCTCTTTTTCGCTTTATCCCTGATTCTGGGTACAGCTCTTTCAGGAGCAAAACCTGAATACACGCTTACCATCTTTCCTCTGAACTTTGAAAAGCAAAAACTTTCAATCTGTGAAAATTATCCGGGGACAATGGAAATTTTTTTCAAAGGGAATCAGAAAAAATATGCGTCTGCCCGCTCACGGATGATCCTTGATCTGCCGCAGTTCATCACCCTCACGGGGGTCTGCGAATGGAACAAACTTCCCCGTAACGGAAAACTTCAGAGAGTCCCTGCAAAAATTTCCCCAAGCCTTATCAAACGGGGCAATACGCCCTTCCACCGGTACGTTATTGATTTTGATCCTGCTTTCAACCGTTTCATCAACCAAGGTTGGTACCGCACTTTTATAGTCTTGGAGTCGGCAGAAAAGTCTGCCGGAAAATCCGGACGCGCCTATTGGAGTTTTGAATCAGCAGGAGATAAACTCTCTGAAAAAAGTTTTGAGCTGAAAATCCTCCCGCCCCTTCCCTCTCTGAAACAGAAGTGTAAATATTTCAATATGCAGCTTTACTACTCCCCGCTGCGGATGTTTCCTTTTAGCTCCGCTATTCAAAAAGAACGGAACTTCTGGGATAATCTTGCCCGGACAAAACATTTCCATTCCCGTTTTGCAAGTGATGTTGAATCTGATAAAAAACTTTTTGCAAATTACATCCCCTGCCTGACCACGGACCAGCTGCTTACCAGCTACGATAAGACCACGACCCGGCTCCGGGATGATTTGATCGCCCGGACGCCCCCCAACATTGATGACAAAGGCAGAATCAAACAGCCCCGCCGCCCGGATGCGGTTGCGCTGCTGGGAAAATATGCCCCCCTTTACGAAAAATATCTGCGGGATTTTTTGCGTCATATCAAGAAAAACTATCCATTCATCAAAAGCATCAGTGATGATTTCGAACCCCATCCTTTCGGTTTCGGACCTGACGGGAGGGAACGTTTTGCCAAAGAAATGAAACTTGCCAAAGTTCCCACGAGAGAAGAGATCCTTTCAAAATACGAGGAGCAGTGGTTCAAATTCATGATCAAAGTTCATAACGAACTGCTCCACTTCAGACTCCGCATTTTCAAAGAGGAGTGTCCCGGTATGACCTACCGTCTTGTTTCCGACAACCTTCACGCTGACACGCCTCACATAGCCCGCTGGTGCGGCGTGGATGTTTCCCTTGCCGACAAGGCTGTTGATCTTCACAACCACATGCCGTACTACGCCGGAAGCCGCTACTTTGATGACATGGCGTACTGTATGAAATTTTTCACAACGCCCTACCTGCCCCTCATTGATCCGGCAGAAAGGCTGGAACGTTTCTACCGGCAATATACGGCCCCCGGAATCACACAGAACATCGTTGCCACAGCTGCCCTGGGGGGCATCGGTATCGGTTTCTGGCCAGATAACGTTTTTCCCGGTGAATATTATCATGCCATTTATCAGGGTTTCAAAACCGTTTCTGAAGCAGAGGAGTATTACTTCAATGGCAAACGCTGCGATCAGGAGTTTGAAATCATTGCCCGCAACACGGTTTCAACCAGACTTGCTGACGGAAAAGTAATCACGTTCCCCAACTTCACAACTTATATCCGTTATACGGCGCACAAATACAAAGGCAAATATCTGCTGACTCTTTTTAATTACCATAAAGAGCAGCCTCTGATCCTTGAAATACGCCAGAAACGCCCTGTCAAGGGAGCCCCCTTCCCCATGCTGGTCAAAGTGGCCCCCTCCGGATGCGTTCTTGCCGGAAACGATTTCAAACACGAAAGGAGCCGGCTTGAAAAAGAGATCAGCCGCTACTCCGGCAAACACAACTTCTTCCAATCCAAGAGTCTGGGAAATAAAAAGATTTTCTGGGAAGCAGATGCCGCCTTGCGCCCCATCCTGCGTCTGGATGACGGCATAAGTTCCATGGGCATTGACGGATGCAACAAATGCGAGCTTGTCTCATTAAACACCGGTGAAGGCGTTGAATTTTTCCAGAAGGGCTTTGCCGGAAGAGTTATTTTCAGCGATATCAATCAGCGCCCTCTTGTATTTACCTTGAAAGATTACGGATTTACTTCTTCAGGCAATCCTTTTATCACAGCTGTTGCAACCGTGGGTCCTTATGACGGCGCCAACCCTATTCCCAATCCTCTCTACAAGATGGTCATTACAAGAAAAATCAAACTGCAGAAAGGGAAGGTCTCTGTAACACATTCTTTCACAAATCCCACACAGAAAGAGATGTTCCTTGATTTACGGATCAACTCTTTCCCGGCTTCCATCGGTGAACGTTTCAAGGCGAAAAATATCTTTCTCAACAGCAGATACGACAACTCACACAAGGAAAGTTTTTATCTCTACAAAGCCCCTGAAGGTCTCTGGGACGGCAAAATTGTTACGATTTCCGCATCTGACGAATTTCTGAAAGACACGGTGTATTTCACTCCTGACAGCAAATTCAAGGGAATTTTCAGTTGGAAAGCCGCTCACAAACCTTTGCGCACCGTGGAATTTGTAGTCAAAGAAAAAAGCCTTGCTCCCGGCAGGACAGCTGTTTTTACTTACACCATTTCCGGAGAAGGAGGTAAGAAATGAATTTTAAATACATATCAACTTTTCTTCTTTGTTCAGGGACGTTTCTGCTCTCAGCTCAGGAATATTCTTTTGAAAAAGAAATTCACAAACTCAAATCGCCTAAAGTACAATTGGATCACACTGTCAAGCTCTCTTCCACTCCCAGTGTCCGTATTTCCGACGGTCAGGGAGTCAGTAAACGGGTATCTCTTGAACCCGGCAGCCGTTACCGCCTCACCTTTTATGTCAAAGGTAAAAATGTTTCTTCCGGCAGAGATGAAAGAAACCGGCGCTGCGGCGGCAGATTTTATGTAAACAACGGAAAAAAATGGCTCTGTTTCACTTCAAGAGCGAACAACGCGGCAGAAACCGGAACCTTTGACTGGCGCAAAGGCGAAGGGATCATTGACACAAATGTTCTGGGCGAAAAGATCAATTTGAATCTTTCCATCTTCGGCAAAGGGACCGTCTACTTTGACAAAATCCGGTTGAAAAAACTTTCTTCAGAATAAAAGGAGTGCAATAAAGTTTACTTTGCGCCTTGCAATCAGGCAAAGAGCAGTTATATTATAGTAACAGTGAATACAACTTTTTACACAAAGAAAGTCCATCAGCTATGAGCAAAGTAAGATTTACAGCATTTTCCGATCTGCATCACCATCCGGTGTGGTTCAAGTGCGACGCCCCTGAGCGTCTGGAATCCATTCAGAACCGGGCGGCAAAGGATGGTTCTGAATTTCTGATCCACATGGGGGACTTCTGTCATCACGTCCCTGTTGCAAGAGAGCTTATCAAGCAGTACCGGGACTTCAATATCCCCGGATACCATGTCTTCGGCAACCACGAATTTGACCTCAACAGCTATGAAGAGGCCCTTGAAGGATATGGTCTGAGCTGCGGCTATTATTACTTTGACTGCAACGGATTCCGTTTTGTCATCATTGACGAGAACTATTTTTCAGATTTCCGGGGAATCTATTTTCACTATTCAGAGCGGAACTACTTTGATCACCCGAAAGGCAGAGACTGGATCAATCCGGAACAGATCAC
This sequence comes from Lentisphaeria bacterium, assembly GCA_017507125.1. Classification (GTDB taxonomy): domain Bacteria; phylum Verrucomicrobiota; class Lentisphaeria; order Victivallales; family Victivallaceae; genus UBA1784. The sequence goes on along the minus strand of JAFWBQ010000020.1, from coordinate 625 downwards.
ATGGCTGAGAGAAACGATCCTCGGCTCCCCCTTCCCCTGCATTCTCTGCAGTCACGCCACTTTGGAATATGAAGGGGGCATCAAAAACCGTAACGAAGTCCTTGAGATCATCCGGGAGTCCCGGAACCTGCCCGGCAGAGTTATGCTCTGCATCAACGGCCACTACCACAGAGACAACTTCAATGTGATCGACGAAGTGGCTTATCTGGATCTGAATTCCGCCTCATTTGACTGGATCCCCAATCCCCACTTTCTTTACCCTGCCGAATGGTATCAGGAAGTTGAGGGACTCGGCAATCAGGTGATTTTCAAAGATCCTCTGAGCGCCACCATCACCATTGACAGCGACGGAACCATTGATATTGCAGGAGCTCCGGGAGAATTTCTCTTTGGAATTTCCCGTGAAATGACCAATAATTCTCCCTCACGCCGTCCCTGCACACCTTGCATCCTTGACCGCAAGATCAAGATTTAAGAAAAAGGGCAAATCGAGTAGGAGGGACTTTTGAGGGACAACCTCGCCAGTCCCGTCCTCTCACACCACCGTACGTGCCGTTCGGCATACGGCGGTTCAGTAACTTGTGTACAAATCTGCACCGTCTTTCCTGTCAGTTGCCCGCAAAGG